>NZ_JACHLC010000006.1 GCF_014207845.1 Chryseobacterium shigense | reverse complement strand
CTCCTTGTTGACATAACTTATTTGATGTTAAAATTAAACTTTTTTTTGCTAATTTCATATCTTAAATTACTGTCTTAATTTTGGGGAGTATTATAGTCGCTGTTAATAAAAATTTTTTCATAAGTTTTTAAGATTTAAATTACATTATTTTTCATCAATATTTTCAAAATGGGAAAATGCATCCCAACTTGTGCCTGCCTTCAAGGTGATATAGGGTTTTAACTTTTCAGATAGACAACTGATTGAAGCATTTGATTTTAAAACATTGCTTATTGCGCAAATTTAAGATATAATTTTGAAATTTATTCATTTTTACAAAAAAAAATAAATGATTTTTATCCAATAAAAACACAAATCATTGAAAATCAGAATTTTAAACAATTTATGAATTATATAAACTATAATAATTTCCAGTAATATTTGAGAGAAAAAATATGATTATATAATTGTTGTAAAAAACACATTATCAGATCAATTCACCGTATAAGTCAAATTCTTCTGCAGAAGTTATTTTTACTTCAGCAAATTCTCCTATTGAGATGTATGTATTATCTGCTGAAACCAAAACTGTATTATCTACATCAGGTGAATCATATTCTGTTCTTCCGATAAAATAGTTCCCTTCTTTTCTATCGAATATACATCTGAATGTTTTCCCGATCTTCTCCTGGTTTTTCTCCCAGGAAATCTGTGACTGCAATTCCATGATTTCTTCTACTCTTGCTTCTTTTACCTCCTGCGGGATATCATCTTCCAGTACATAGGCTCCAGTATTTTCTTCATGAGAATAGGTAAAACAGCCCAGTCTGTCAAATTTTTGTTCTCTTACCCAGTCTTTAAGCTCCTGGAATCTTTCTTCAGTTTCTCCAGGGTAGCCTACAATTAAGGTAGTTCTAACGGCCATATCCGGAACTTTCTCTCTGAATTTTGTTAATAATGCATTGGTTTTTTCATGAGTTGTTCCACGTTTCATGGACTTCAGCAGGTCTGAATTAATATGCTGAAGAGGAATATCAATATAATTACAAACCTTTGGCTCTTCACGGATGATATCAAGAACATCTTCAGGAAAACCGCTTGGGAAAGCATAATGAAGACGAATCCATTCTATTCCCTCAACTTTTACCAGCTCTTTTAATAGTTCTCCGAGTGCACGCTTTTTATAGAGGTCAAGGCCATAATAAGTAAGGTCCTGTGCAATAAGAATAATCTCTTTCGTCCCTTTTTTTGCCAGTTTCCGGGCTTCCAAAACCAGTTTCTCAATAGGTGTAGAGATATGCCCGCCTCTCATTAAAGGAATGGCACAGAAAGAACAAGGTCTGTCACAGCCTTCTGAAATCTTAAGGTATGCGTAATGTTTAGGAGTGGTTGTTAATCTCTCTCCTACCAGCTCATGCTTATAATCTGCCCCTAAATGTTTTAAAAGAATGGGAAGGTCTCTTGTTCCAAAATATTGATCTACATCCGGAATTTCCTTAATAAGATCCGGTTTGTATCTTTCGGAAAGACAGCCTGTAACAAAAACTTTTTCGACTTCACCTCTGTTTTTTGCATCTACATAATCAAGAATTGTATTGATAGATTCTTCTTTGGCATTATCAATAAATCCACATGTGTTGATCACTACAATATCTCCTTTGTCTTCATGAACCACTTCTTTCCCATTAGCTTTCAGCTGGCTCATTAATACTTCAGAATCGTATACGTTCTTGGAACATCCAAGAGTAACAACATTGATTTTCTTCTTCCCTACAGATTTTGTGCGCATCGTTTTGATTTTGAGTGTGCAAAGATACAAAATATTAAAGAGTGGAGCTCAAAAAATAAAAACCACTTTAGAAAAGTGGTTTTCAATATATTATTTAGAAGTTGCGTTCAGAGAATTTAGGCAATGCCTGGTCTTTTTCTGAAAGAATGACTGCTTCTAATGGTAATTTCCAATCAATGTTCAAATCTGTATCGTTCCAGATTACACTGCCTTCAGATTCTTTATTGTAGAAGTTATCGCACTTATAAGAAAAAATGGCTGTTTCGCTTAAAACTGAAAAACCATGCCCGAAACCACGCGGAACATATAATTGAAGTTTGTTCTCCGGGGTAAGCTCTACTCCGAACCATTTCCCAAATGTTGGTGAATCTTCTCTCAAATCAACAGCCACATCAAAAACTCTTCCTTCAAGACATGATACCAGTTTCGCCTGGGCATGCTCTCCTTTTTGCAGGTGAAGACCTCTAAGCACTCCATACGAGGATTTTGAAATATTGTCCTGAACGAAGTGCCCGTTCATTCCTGTTAGCTCTTCAAATTTCTTTTCATTGAATTTTTCAAAAAAATATCCTCTTTCATCTTCAAAAATTGTAGGTTCAATAATGTAACAATCTTTTAAAGGTGTTTCTTTTATTTTCATTTCTGTTTCTTTTATAAGTTATATTGTTTTTTTAAACTCCATTTTAATCCTAAATATATACCTCCTGCCGGAATAAATATAATCAAAATAATTGCCCAGACAGGAAGTTGTGAATGAATTAGAAAAATATTTACAAGCAGCTGGAAAACAGCATATACAGAACTTATTACTAAGTGGGAAACTTTTCTTTCATTAGCAAAAAGCTGGTACAGGTGTCTTCTGTGAGCTTCAAAGATATTTTCTTTTAATAATATACGTTCAATGATGGTAAGCACAACTTCCATTCCATAAATTGAAAGCAGAAGAATGTATTTGTATTCACCGGTTCTCATGATAAGGAGTGCAATAAGCCCGATCACCCAGAAGCCGATTCCCATACTTCCTACATCACCGGCAAAACACTTTGCTTTTTTCCTGAAATTAAAAAATAAAAAAACAAGGCAGCTTAAAACCGGATATATAATAAAATCATTATCTGTAAATTCAACCACATCTTTATTAATATAAGCCAGGGATAATAATGTTACAAGACTGTACACACCTGTCATCCCGTTAATTCCATCCATAAAGTTATAGGCATTCAATGTCCCAATAATTACAACAAATAAAATGGGCCATACCCAGAACGGCATCAAAACAAAAGCTCCTGTAAAATAGAGAAGAAGTATAACTGAGATTAGATGAACAGAGAGCCTGATTTTATTAGACAGGGTTTTGATATCATCAATAAAACTAATGCTACAAATTGCAAGAAGCCCAAGACCGAAAGACCCATAATGCTCAATAGCAGTCTGTAAATTAAAACAGCAGAAAACAATAAAGGCAACTGGGAAAATAATTCCTCCGCCTCTTAAGGTGATTTGTGTATGGGCACTTCGGTGGTTGGGTTTATCTATAATATTATATTGATCTGCAATTCTGAAATATATCAGTATTGAAATAAACAGTATGACAGTGACGAGAATGTATTCCATAGTTTTAACCGAAACTTTTTATTGTGTTTTCAAGACCTTCATGCGCTGAAGCAGGAAGGTTTGTAATTTTTAATGCTTTTTTCATCTTTTCATTTGAAACCAGAAGACTCCCGGTCATCTTTTTCAATCTTTTTGTATTGATGGGAAGAGGTAAGATATCTCCTGCTTTTGCAATTCCTTGTATGAGTATTTTAGGAACAGACAAGTTAGGTGATTTTTTATTCGTAACCTTCTTTATAATATTAATAATATCTTTGGTTGAAACCGGTTCATCATCACAGATATGATAGATTCCCGTTTCCATTTGATTTTCATTTTTAATGATGGCCGATATGAAAAAACAAAAATTACTGATAGACAGAAAAGACCTGCTGTTGTCAAAAGAAGCCAGCGGATATGGAAGCCCTTTTGATATGATTTTATAAAGCAGTCCTAAATTCCCTTTATCTCCGGGTCCATGAATCATCGGGGGTCTCAGGATAATGACTTTCTTGTTTTCCGGCAGTATCTGCTGCATCAGCCATTCTTCGGCCTGTTTCTTGGTTTTTCCATAGGGAGAAAAAGGATGACACACGGAATCTTCTCTTAATGGTTCTTCGGATTCAAATTCTTCAACTGCTGCAATTGAACTTATGTGAATAAGAAGTTTAGCATCAGATTGAATAAAAACATCAAATATTTCTTTAACCAATTCCACATTGGCAAAATAATAATCCTCTTCGGAAGCGGTTCCCTGGTGGTCATGTGCCTTCCCTACCAGATTAATCATAATGTCGGCAGATTCTGCAGTTTTCTTCCAGGAAGCGTCCCGCAAGGATACTCCCTGAATTTCTGCATTCAGCATCGGGGATTCTACAAGATTCTTCCCAATAAAACCGGAACCTCCAAAAACAGTTATATTCATATTGTTATTTTAAAACCTGCTCCCAATGTTTAATAGACGATATCCCAAATACTTCGTTTACCCATCCTTTCAATGACATACTTTCTCTAATTTCAGCATTCATTTCTTTAAAATCGGATTTGAAAAAATTTTCATCAAATTCAATACCGCCTCTTTCTATGATGTAAATATTCTGAGGATCATAAAACGGATATTCTGCTATTTTAGGATTGGTAGTAATTAGTTTCCTTCCGGCTCCCAAGGTTTCAAACGTCCTCATTGTTAAACCATTCTGTCCGGGATGATTGATATCCAGAATAACTTTAGTGTTCCCGTAAATATCAATAATCTCTTTATGGGAAAGACTGTTGAACGAAATTTTTGCGTAATCGAAGTTTTTAAAATTTTTATCAGTTGCTTTTTTATATTTAAAAAGAAGCTTGCTGGGAGAATAATAAAAGGTAAACATTTTCAATTGATGCTCTCCACACCAGGATTTTGCTTTTTCACTGATTGAATAACGGTCTGAGTGTGCTGTTCCGATAAAAGCCAAATCATATTGAAAGTTTTTATTTCTATCATTGAGATCTCCATAATCCTGAGCAAAAAACAAAGGCCTGAAACTCATTTGGTACTGCACTGCATCCTGACTGTCAAAAGTAAATTTACCATCAAAATAATTTAAGATATCCAATCCGTTGGAATTGTTTTTAAAGGAATCGTAAGTATAAAAAATAAACTTGATCCCCGGATTATTCTCTTTTAAAAAGTCGAGAAAAAACTTAGGTGTAGCTTCGCCTTTTATTAAAAGAAAATAATTATATCTTTTATCTTTTATCTTTTCAATGATCTCATTAAAATACTGATTGATTTTAACGGAATACATTTCTTTTTTTATTCGGATAATGGCTTTACTAAAAAAGGAATTGGAGGGCCGCTCATCAAACAGATCAACTGCAGCACCCATATCTTCCAGTTCTTTCTTAATTAAATTTTCATAATTAAAAAATTTGATAGAAATCAATAAAACATTCTTTCCCTGAAGCATCTGTGATTTTACTTTGTTATTTATATAAACCTTTAGCTTTCATCTCTTCAAGAGAACTACTCAGTTTATCTTCCTGAATTTCCTGTTGAAGCACCCATCCTGAAAAGTTCTTTATTCCCTCTTCAAAATATACGGAAGGTTTAAAGCCTAGCTTAGAATTGATTTTTGAAAGATCGGCAAAATTGTGACGGATGTCTCCAAGTCTGAAGTTTCCGGTTACTGTAACTGGAACCTCAATTCCGTAAGAACTGATCAACGTATTAGCAACAGTTAAAACATCTGTAGGCACACCTGTTCCCACATTAAAAACTTCTCCATTAGCTTCCTCTTTCTCTATTCCCAGGATAGTGGCATTCACTACATCATCAATGTAAACAAAGTCTCTGGTTTCCTGGCCATCTTCAAAAATTTTGATTCCATTTCCATTTCTGATCTGAGTAGAAAATATGGATAAAATCCCTGTATAAGGATTAGATAAAGACTGCCCAGGACCGTATACATTCTGATACCTAAAAGCAACAGGTGCAATACCAATGGTAGGACAAACTGTCATAATCATTTGCTCCTGGTTCTGTTTAGTAATTCCATAAACGGAAGAAGGATGAATCTTTGAATTTTCATCCGTAGCCAAAAGCTCCAGTTTTTGTCCGTCTTTATATTTTACTTCAAAATCACCGTTCAGCATATCATTTTCCTGTCTGTGGGAAGGATAAACAATACCTAATTCCGGATGACGGTATTTACCCTCTCCATAGATGGATCTTGATGAAGCAATAACCACTTTTTCTACGTTATTTTTATTATTAGCCAACAGATCCAGCATAATTGCCGTTCCCTGTATATTAACTTCAGTATATTTTTCTATACAGTACATGGATTGTCCGGTTCCTGTTTCAGCAGCTAAATGTACAATTACCTGCTGCCCATTCAGAGCGTTTTCCCAATCTTCTCTAGATGTTACAGTTCCCTTAATGAAATGTACTTTATCTTTAATACTATTATATAAAGGAGATGTAGTTTCAGGGTTTTCACCATGAATCTGGGTTGAAAGATTATCCAGAATTGTAATTTTATGGCCTTTTTCAATTAATTTAAGTGCCAGATTGCTTCCGATAAAACCAGCTCCGCCGGTAATAAGTATATTTTTCATTATTCGTTATTTATCTGCTTTTTTGTTTTATAAATTCATCAACTGTAAACTCTGCATTTCTCAAATATGTTATGTTTAATTTTTTAGCTTCTTCTTTAAAAGAATTCAATTTACTATTAAACTTATTTTTACTGCTACTTCTTTCAGCAGGTTGGTTTGCTGTATTACTGTAGATTTCGAGTTCAGCATACTCAATTGAAAGTATTTCTTTTTTTATTCTGTTGCTATATTTTATATTCGCTTTAACTTTATTGAGTGCTTTATTCAAAATATTTTTATATAAAGCAATATTCTGATTATTCAGATAACCATCTTTATATAAAACCGGATTAGCATACACATCTAAAGGTATAGTATAATTTTCAGCATTCAATTCTAAAGTTTGAATATATTCTTTAATATCCTTCCATGCATCACCATAATAATTCATGAGGAAATCATTCATTAACAGGTCTGCATCAGCATCCGGATTCCACAAAAGTTCAGAGGCAATATATGATTTAAGCTCTGAAAATTCACCTTGCTGGGGACCGATCCCTTCCAAAAACACTTTTTTTGCGCCAATATTTTTGAAATATAATATATTTTGTTTAAATGTTTTCAAGTTTGGAAACGGGAAAAGGGAATGAAAGTAGTTTACATTATAATCCCATATAAAGATATTATCTGTCTGCTTTCTCCAATCTTGTAAAGCATTAATAAATCTTTTAGCATCTTTATTTTTTTCAGAATCAATAGCGTATCTTCTATCAATATTGGTAAAGCAAAACATAATCTCTACATTTTTTTCAGGCTTTTCAAGTGTTGAGGGAAGAAGTGACTGATTATAGGCCAAAGTACTTATTATTTTGTTTGGAAAAGCCCTTGCCACTTTATTCACAAAAGGGATTAAGGTTTCACTAAAACCAGTTCCTTTTCTATATTTGCTTTCACACAAGTTACAATGGCAATAATTGGGTGAATCCAGGGGACTTACCGACCATACCTCATTGGGAGTAGCTGCTATTTCACGATTCAGAACTTTTACCAATTCCTCAAAAGCTCCCTCACTGCTGAAACAGATTTGAGAGGGATTCCTTTTTCCGTCTATCAATGCAAAATATTCGGGATGAGTTTTAAAGTATTTTTCAGCCGGTAATAGCCATGCTAAAGAATGAGCAGGGTATAATCTATTTTCAAAAAAATAATTTTCTTTATGAAAATCAGCATATGATTTGTTTGAATTTTCCAGAGAGTAATAGGATCTAAAGCTAAATGGTGATGAATAGCTATAATTAAGCTTTGGAATAGAAATATTTGTCTTTTTAGGGGTTTTTATTTCATCCAGTGCAAAAAATCTGCAATCTAAATAGTTTTCGAAGAAAGTATATACTCCGAACAGCAATCCCCTCCCTTTTCCGCCGGAGATTATTAGGTTGGCTGCATCATCTGTTTTTATAACAACGCCATCATTTACTATTTCCCCTAAACTTTTAAATCGCTTATTATTTCCTACAAATATGGAAAACTTTCCTTCCAGTTTGTTTTTTTTTGTAATATTAAGTTTAATACCTGAAATATTTTCAAAATATCTCTGAAATTCAGTTGCGGCAAAAATTTCATTCTTATCGGCATCCGAAGCCACTGTAATCTGGTATTGTGATTTTCCGTTATCTGCCAATAGTAAAGTCTGCGAATTGAAATTACAATTCGTCATAAAAAGGAAAATAACAAGTAAAAGCTTTATACTATTCAAAATACAGTTTTTATTTATATCACAAATTAGCTCTTTCCCAAATTTTTGTTTCGGGATTATATTTTTTAATAATTTTAGCAGGTATGCCTGCAATAACACAATAATCGGGAAAAGTCCCTCTAACTACTGAATTGGATCCAACAATACAATGTTTACCCAATATTGTACCAGCCTGAATTGCCACCCCCATTCCGATAAAACAATTTTCACCTATTTCAGTTTTCTTTATGCTCATTTCCTGCTGTAATACGGGTACATTTACATCTTCATACTCATGATCAATGTCCGTAACGTAAGTATTGGCCAGAATTGTGGCTGATTTTTTAATTACCAAAATTCCTCCTGCTGTAATATGTACATTTTGAGAGATCCCCACATTATCTTCAATAATAAGTGCAGCATCTTTTCCATGAACTTCCAGTCTAGCATTAGGATATATTCTAACCCTTTTGCCAATACTGATTTTATTCATACCCAAAATAATAATCGGGCGACCTAGGTATCCCGGAAATCCAGCTTTTTTAAAAAAAACTGAATATAGGATATATCTGATGATCCAGAAAATTTTAAAAAACATACCTTATTTTCTTAATTTCACTATAATTATACGGCGATAATATTTCAATGTAATATAGATAAAATATAATAAGTATTGAATACTATTAATATATTTGAAACCTACCATATCTTTAATATTCTTTATTTCACCTTCATACATTCCTTTTAAGTTACCGGACAATCCGCTTTGCCCAAATAAGGGTTTAAAGTCGCCCGCGATGGCATAATTTTTATTTAAAATGATCATTTTGCCATGTTTGCTGAATCTTAGCCATAAATTCCCGTCTTCCGTATATTTTTGTTTTTCATCATAAAACCCTGATCTTTTAATAAGATCTTTCTTAAAAAGAGAGGTAATGGTAGAGGGGGCCATTTTTATCATCAGTTTACTGAAACTCACTCTAAATATATCATCTTCAAGTTTATAAGGAAAACCTAATGCAAGATTATTATGTAAAGTGCCTACAAAATCTGCATCATATTTTGATAAAATTTGTAGCTGATGTTTCAGTTTACCCGGCAACCATATATCATCAGAATCTATTAAAGCCAACAGCTCATGTTTCGATTCATAAATTGCAAGATTTCTGGCTGCGGAAACTCCTTTATTTTCCTGATCAATTAATTTTATATCGAATTTATTATTTTCCTGAATAAATTTTTCAACTATTTCATGTGATCTGTCCACAGAGCCATCATTAACGATCACTATTTCCAAATCATCCGGAGGAAGCTGATTTACTACAGAATTTAAACACTTTATAATTGTTCTCTCTGCATTATACATTGGTATTATAACTGAAACTTTCATAATCTGTCAGGATGTTTTTCTTCCCAGAAAAAATGATATGGTAAAAAGGGGGTTAATTCGTCTTGAACAACCGTAGTAATGTTTTTAACAAATAATAATATTGCAAAAACACTTACTACAAATAAATTCGCAGTATACTTCCAGGAAAGATCCATTTTCTTTGTGTTATTTTTCAAATATATAATCATACAATACATAAATGCTCCCTGAAACCTAAGACCGGCATAGCTGAATTTGGCAAAGATAAAGGACAGAACCTCGCATATCAATATAATATGTATTAATTTAGAATATTTTTCTTTCCGGTTAAACCATAAAAAATTTATATACATCAATAAGACCACAAAAAGTGGTGCCATACCAGAAACAAAACTTGGAGCATATAATTGACTGTAATCTTCACTTTTATTAGAAACACGCTCCATAAAAAAGGAAAATATAGAAGGAGAAACAACAATAAATACCAATAATACACCCAGAAAAAGAATCTGGTATTTCTTTTTAATAAGTACACTTACAAATAAAAGAAGTATAAGTAATGAAGAGTATTGTATCAAAAACGCAACTATTCCCCAGAGAGCAAACTGTTTATATTTCTTTTCATAGAGTTTATCTACGGCTAACGTTGCTAAACAAAAACTTAA
This sequence comes from Chryseobacterium shigense, assembly GCF_014207845.1. Lineage (NCBI taxonomy): Bacteria > Pseudomonadati > Bacteroidota > Flavobacteriia > Flavobacteriales > Weeksellaceae > Chryseobacterium > Chryseobacterium shigense. The sequence goes on along the minus strand of NZ_JACHLC010000006.1, from coordinate 138,781 downwards.
CCCGTACCGTATACCGTTCATCGTAAAATCATAAAAGAACAGAGGAAAAACCAACAATGCCAGCAGTATCATTTCATTCCTGGAACGGGAATATATTTTACATAAAATAAAGGAGGATATAACTGCAATTAAAGCAACCCCAAGTCTGGGAGATGCCCCGAGAAAAGCAATAGTTTTCCCCAACATTTCAAAACCTGGCTCATACTTCATTCCACTTTCCCCATACAGCTTATAATCCTGAAGCAGAGCTAAGTAGAAAAAGCTGTCTGTTCCTACATTACCTCTTAATACAACAACCAGAAGTGCAGGAATAAGTAAAATTAACATTATCCAAAAGTTAATCTTTACCTTACTGAAATATAAGTTAAGGGATACAAAGGTTATATACAGGTATGGAAATAAATAAAACAGCATTATGAATTATTTAGATTATCGAAGTTAGCTATAGCATCAGAAATATTGCTAACTTTTGTAAAAGTATATTCTTTTTTTCTTGATAATTTATTTTTTGCTATGAGTTCGATTTTGTTTTTAACTATCACAGCATATTCCTGAGCCATTTTTCCATAATAAGCAGCCGTACTTTTTTTACTTTCTGCTTTTAATAACTGATTTTCGCGTTTGATAATCTTTGGGATAGATTTTCTATTATTAATGGTAGCATGAGCCATTAACCTGAATTTATTAAATTCATTTATTAAAGAGGATTCACCCATATCTTCCAACGCTTTCATTGCCGATTCAGCCCAGATGGTATTAACACTATAAAAATAAGGAATATAAATACTCCATTTATAATCTTTGATGTTATTTAAAAGTGGTGACTGCGACATTTCACCAGCATGCTCTCCTCTTATATTACTTGCCGAAGCACTTTTAGCACATACCCCTGCTATTGATAATGGTACATCTACAACATAATGCTTTTCAATGATGCAGGATAATGATATTGAAGAATAAATATCCGGACTTAATCCTCCGAAAAATTTACCCGTTTTGTTCTTTACTTCCATCAACTTCTCTCTTTTTACAATTCCATGGTAAGTTCGAGGGAGCGGGTAAAGCAGATAATGCTGTAAACCATTTCCCAATAATTGGGATAAATATTTCTTAGGATGAAATTCTCTGATTCCATCAGATGCCAATATAATTGTTTCAAGGCCATCAGGATACCCTTTCAATGCTCCCGGCCAATAATATGAAATATTGTTATCAGATGAAATACTGTCTATATTATTCTTATCAGCATATACGGCATAATCTATAGATGTCTTCAGAATGGTATCATCATCTCCAATCAGAGTTACATATTTACCGGACGCAAGCTCCATACATCTGTTGAAATTTTCAATAAATGAAATTTTCTCATTGGTATGAATATATTTGATAGCAGCTGAATTAACCTGTTCTACAAAATCTTTTACTTTATCGCTGTTACTATTATCCGAAACGCATATTTCAATAATATCACTATTAAAATTAAGGATAGATTTAATAGATTCTATACAGTAAAACTCTCTATCTTTTGTTGCTATAAGTATACTTAAAAGTGGTGTCGTATTCATAGTTGTTACCTTGGGAAGTTATACAAATGTTTATATTCCTTAAAATACCTTTTATTAAGAATATTATCAACTACAATATTCATTAGTAGCGATATACTCCCAATAAGTGCCAAGTATAAAATTATATTTACATGAATAATTTTATGCAGCAGGTAAAATAAAAAAGAAATTGAGAGACTAATAAAAAAAGGTATAATAAACGTTCTTTTAAAATAATATAAAAAATTTATTTTTATAAAATTTTTAAATACAATAAAAAGTAAAAATACATATGATCCAAAGTTTATCAGGATCCAAGGAAATGGAACAGCCCCTAATCCATAAGTTTTTGCACAAAAATATAAAAGCGGAATACCAAGAACTACCTGTATTACTCCCTGGTAAATGGTATATTTTGTTTTTCCTTTGGACAAAAGTATATAAAATAACGGCAGCTGTAATGCCAAAAAAACGGACCCCGTGATCAGCAGTCTCGTTACACCAGCTAATGGTGCAAACATTTCACTTTCAATATTCTTACCGTTCCATAATTTTAATATTTCTTCAGGAAAAAATATAATTAAAAATGAAATCGGGAATATTATTATACTTAACAGAAATGCAATTTTATCAAAAGTAATATCCGTATTTTTTTGATCAGATGAAAACTTAGAAAACAGAGGAAAGGCAAACATTACCAATGGGGTTCCAAGAATCACAGGAATCTGTGAAATAAGGGATGCCAGGTTGTAATAACCAAAGGTTTTCAATGAAAAGATAGAGCTGGTTATAATTTTATCTGCCTGTATATTTACTGCTGAAATTATTGCGATAAAAACCATACCGCCAATATATTTTAGAATATTTTCCGGAATTTTTTTAAAAGACCTTTTAAGATCAGGGGCTAAACTTTTTAGAATACTTATTGATCCCATCCTTAAAACAGCCAAATAAAGAAGATTACAGCCAATCTGCCATAGAAAGTATACTTCCAGTGTCGGCTTATAAAAAATTAAAACCGGTATAACAATTCCGGCACGAAAAATATTCCAGATAATCTGATAGAAATTAGCTTTTACCTGCTCTCCCAATCCGAAAAGAGCTCCAAAGTATAAAGATGAAAGTAATTGCAAGGTTGTTCCTATGCCAATTAAAGAGATATAATAAGAAAGCGTCCCTATCTCAATAGTATTGGAATTCAGCCATTTTCCCGCAATAAAATCTGAGCCAAAGGCTAAAACTGTCATTATGAAAACACATACAATAAGGTACAGGTTTTCAATACTTCTAAAGATACTGTACTTGTATGATGGAGAGTGCCCATCCTGTGAAAACTCCTTAATGACAGCTGAAGACATACCTGAATCTGCAAAACTGATGATTCCCAGGATCAGGGTATAAAAACCAATCACTGCATAGTTCTCAACCCCTAAGATCTTAATATAAAAAGGAACGAAAATAAAAACCGACACCAGAGACCAGAGACGGCTTCCATAATTTGATATCAGCTTTGCAATATTTGAATTCTTCAATTCTTATATTTTATAATGTTTATATAAGTCTGAATGATTCTTCATAAATTCCTTTTGTTCTTCAAGCATCTTCCGATAAGTAGGAACCTGGTATGTCAACTGTTTGTTTGTATTGATAAATGATTTATTACAGATATAATCTCTATCGTCATTAATAGTCTTATTCTGTTCAAACACGTCATTAAATATATTCAGTAAAGAATGTTTTGAAATTGCCTCGCTATTTGTTAAGTGAATTAAGTGATCAAAGTTATTATTATCAATTAACCAAGTGATGAATTTAGCCAGTTCCAAGGTGGTTACTCCTGACCAAAAATTACTTTTATATCCACTAACGCTGGTTTCACCGGTTTTCATAAACCAGTCAAATAACCCTTCTCCATTTTCTTTTATTTCCGGACCTATGATAGAGGTTCTGATGGTAAGGTTTTTATCATCAATAATCTCTCCCAAAGCTTTGGACATCCCATAAACATCAGCAGCATCTTTTACTGAATCTTCGGTATACCCTCCAGTTTTACCAGAAAAAACACAGTCTGTTGAAATATGAATAAGTTTAAATGAATTTTCGGAAGCCAGTCTGGCTAAGAAATGAGGAAAATATGAATTGGCAAAAATTGTTTTATCAGGAAACTGTTTTGAACTTCTTATAAGCATACCTATACAGTTGATAACCATATATGGTTTTACTTCCGTCAAATATTCCTCTAGTACGCTTGTATCAAAAATATCTAATTTTTGGGTGATGCCAGAAAAATTATTGCTGTTGGTTGTACCCAAAATATTATAATTCTGTTTATCCAGTTTTTCTTTCAGAACTGTATAAACCACATGTCCTGCCATACCAGAAGCTCCTAATATTACAATGTTCTTCATATTATAATTCTTTCGGGTTATGGTTTTTTAATTCTTCTTTAACTTCATCTAAAGTGAGCAACAATTCTTTAAGTTCTTCTACATTCAGCTGATGGGTATTATCAGAATTATATTCATCTGTTAATAATTTCGGTCCATCTGTCTGTACATATTTAGTATAATTCAAATCTCTGAAATCTGCAGGTATTCTATAGAAATCGCCCATATCCTCTGCTTTGGCCATTTCTTCTTTAGCACAAAGTGTTTCATACATTTTTTCAGCATGTCTTTCTCCAATAATTTGGATTTCATTATTTGCCGAAAAAAGTTCTTTTAGTGCTATCGCTAAAGTCTCAATAGTTGCTGCAGGAGATTTTTGCACGAAAATATCACCTGGATTTCCGTTTTCAAACGCAAACATAACAAGATCTACAGAATCATTAAGTGACATCATGAATCTTGTCATTTTAGGATTCGTAATGGTAAGAGGTTTTCCTTCTTTTATCTGCTTGATAAATAATGGGATAATAGATCCTCTAGAGCACATTACATTTCCATAACGGGTTGAAGTATAAACAGCATCTATAGCCTGTACTCTTGGATCCCTTGCCTTGGAAACAGCTAACTTTTCCATTATAGCCTTGGACATACCCATAGTATTTATCGGATAAACGGCTTTATCTGTACTTAATACAACCACTCTTTCTACATTATTTCTTGCTGCGGCTTCCAAAACGTTTTCTGCCCCGATAATATTTGTCTGAACAGCCTGCATTGGATAGAATTCACAAGACGGCACCTGTTTTAAGGCAGCAGCATGGAAAACAAAATTCACCCCGTTCATGGCGCTGTTGATACTATCGAAATCCCGGATATCTCCAACAACAAAATTTAATTTGTCGTTTTTATATTCTATACGCATATCCTCCTGCTTTTTCTCGTCACGTGAAAAGATTCTTATTTCTTTTAGTCCCGAATTAAGGAACCCTTTCAACATAGCATTTCCAAAAGAACCTGTTCCTCCTGTAATCAATAATATTTTATCTTGTAACATCATTTTAAATAATATGGTTTTTTTAATTTGTTTTCTGGTATTTTGTTGGTTTAACGGTTAAAAATTTTTTGCCACCATTTCTTTTCTTCAGCATGATATCCGTACCCATATTTGTTGCCATATCCAAAGTAGTCTTTGTTTACATCATTTAAAACAAATCCTACATTTTTAATTTTTCCGGAATCGATATTACTGTTAGCAAAATCTACCAACGCTTTTTCAGTATAGCCTGATCTTGTTACATATAGGGTAACGTCAGCAGCTTCTGCAAAAAGGAAAGTATCGGTTACAAGCATTAATGGTGCTGTATCCAGTATAATATAATCATATTTATCTTTTAATTCTTCTAACAGGATTTCATATCTTCCATTGGTTAAAAGTTCGGTAGGATTGGGAGGAATACTTCCGGAATAAATAACATCCAAATGCGGATTAAATGTAGATACATGAACAATATCCTTCAGTTGGGTTTTTGTATCATATAAATATTCTGTAAGTCCTAATAAACCTTTTCTTGCAGGATTATATCTCTGTAGCTGTGGATTTCTAATATCAGAACCTATAATAATTACTTTCTTACTTGGTGTAGCTAAAGTAAGTGATAAATTGACAGATACAAAAGTCTTTCCCTCCCCTTTTACGGTAGATGTAACAAAAACGATCTTCGCTTCCTTCTTTTTAGGTAGCATAAAATTCATATTGGTTATAAGAATTCTGAAAGACTCTGCAATTGGCGTGAGATCATTAAGCTTAATCAGTTCATCTTCACCTTTTTCTAAACTTGGAATCTCACCCACAACAGAAGTTGCGTGTGATAAATTTTCCAGATCATGCTTAGTTTTTACTTTGTTATTGAATAATTCTCTAGCATATATAAAAATGAAAGGAAGCAGAAGCCCTAAAAACAAGGCACCACCAAAGAAAGTTATTTTTTTAGGTGACACCGGATTAGGTGAAGTGTAGGCATAGTCTACAATTCTGGCCTTGTTCGCCGTTACAGCCAAAGAAATTGCTGTTTCTTCTTTTTTCTGTAATAACAACAAGTATAAAGTTTCTTTAATCTGCTGCTGTCTTTCGATATCCCTAAATAATTTTTCCTGAGCGGGCATTTTTGATATTCTGGATGCAGCTTTCCCTTGTTCTTCGAGATATTGGTTTTTAATTAACTGAAGACCTGTTCTATTTTTGTTAAGGCTTTCCATGACTCCTGAACGAAGCAGGTTAATCTGCTTGGTAATATCAACTACCAACGGGTTTTGCGGCGTCGCATTTTCCAACAATCTGTTTCTTTCCAAAACCAATTGATTGTATGAAGAAATGCTGCTCATTGCATCTGCATTCTGCAGTCCGACATTACTAGGTAAGACATCCCCGGCTTTCTGACGGGACATGTAAGTTATTAATGAATTAGTAAGCTCAAGCTGGGCATCTACATCGAGCTGTTTTGTTCTTGCTTCCGCAGATGTTTCTAAATTTAATTTAGCTTCAGTGGCCAGATCTGTAATCTGATTTGCAGATTTAAAGTTTTCTTTTTTATTTTCTACTTCTCCCAGATCATTGGCAATAATTCTTATTCTTTCATCTATAAAGTTCTTTGTACTTGCAGATTCAGAGTTTTTATCATTAATTGCATCTTTATTATAGGTGTCTATAAGATTATTAATAATATCTTTAGCTTTATCTGTATTTGGATAATTTAATGATAGAGCTATTACTGTAGCATCTTTATTTATTAAACTTACATTAAGCTGAGATTGAAAATAATCTGTTGTATTGTCTAATGTAGTGTAGGTAAAATATATTTCATCAATATTCTTAGCTTTTGCCTTATTAAAATTAGCATTTTTTGTAATTATAATATTAGCATAAGGAAGATTAATTATTTTATTAAAAGTACCACTTATATTACCTGAAAGCTCTCCGGACGTTAAAGTAATATTATTACCTGACACTTTTACATAAATTGGTTCTAGGGGTAATTTGGCAAGAGGTTTCTCATTAATAACACGGATAATAATAGGGGCAGTATCTTTATAAAGTTCTCTCTTTGAAATTTTATCTTTAGTATAGATGGAAGTCTGCAGCTCTAAATTTTTTACTACATCATACATCAGTTTCTTGGATTTAAAAATCTCAATCTCATTTTCTATACTATTTGTTCCCATTCCGCCCAAACCGGACAGATCCTGTAAAACACCATAATCTCCCTTTGCAATAGGGTTCTTTTTCGTATCTTTAATAAGTACTGAAGCTTGAGTATTATATATTGGCGTAGCAAATTTCAGAAAAATATAAGATAACAATAATGCTATAATAGGAATGACAACAAACCAAACCCAGTTTCTTTGATAGGGTTTAATAATTTCTTGAATGTTTATTTCTTTTGTTGAATCCTCAGTTGTTGAATTACTCATAATTTATATTAAAATTATTTAGAGATTAAACTCTACAATTATGGTTTGTTTTTAAGTATATTTTTTCAATTTAAAAATTACTATAATCTTGCGTCTACTAAATTTCTATCTAAACAGGCTTTTGTATCAAAAATAACACTGTTTTCTTTTTTCAGTTTTTCAATATCCAATTTAAGAAATTCATTATGAGCAACTGCAATAATTATTGAATCGTATTTTTTTCCATCTTCAAGATGATCTAAGATTTCAACTCCATACTCATTTTTTACTTCTTCTTTATTGGCCCACGGATCATATACTTCTACATTGATACCGTAATCAACTAATTCTGTATATATATCTAACACTTTTGTGTTTCTGATATCAGGACAGTTTTCTTTAAATGTAACACCAAGAATTAAAGCTGTAGAATTTTTAATAACACCTGCTTTACCAATAAGAAGTTTTACAATTTTAGAAGCAATGAATTTCGCAATAGAATCATTAACCCGGCGTCCTGACAGAATAACATCAGGATGGTATCCCAACTGTTCGGCTTTATGGGCAAGATAATAAGGGTCTACAGAAATACAGTGCCCACCAACCAATCCGGGTTTATATTTAAGAAAATTGTATTTTGTTCCGGCTGCCTCCAAAACATCATTTGTGTCGATATCCATTCTGTCAAATATAAGAGCAAGCTCATTAACAAAAGAAATATTAACATCTCTTTGTGCATTTTCAATGGCTTTGGAAGCTTCAGCTACTTTAATACTCGGGGCTTTGTGCGTTCCGGCTGTAATTATTTTTTTATATAGTTCATCTATTTCTTCTGCAATTTCTTCAGTAGAGCCGGAAGTCACTTTTTTCACACTGGTAAGTGTGTTTATTTTGTCCCCGGGATTTATTCTTTCAGGTGAATAACCTACAAAAAAATGCTTATTATATTTTAGATTCGAATATTTTTCCAGTATAGGGACACATTCTTCTTCAGTACATCCAGGAAATACAGTGGATTCGTAAATAACAATATCTCCCGTTTTAATAATTCCCGACAGCATTTTCGAAGCAGAAAGAAGAGGGTCCAGGTCCGGTGCATTATATTTATTAATAGGCGTTGGAACGGTTACTATAAATACATTAGATTCTGAAATTTCTTCTAACTTATTTGTTGCCTTATAGCCTAATTTTCCTTCTGTATCTGTGTGTTTTTTTAAGAGTGTATTAAGTTTCTCTGTATCAGCCTCAAGTGTTGTATCATAACCTTCGTTCAGCTGATTAATTCTATTTTCGTTAATATCAAATCCTAAAACCGGATAATGTGCAGCAAATTCCAATGACAGAGGCAACCCTACATAACCTTGGCCAATAACTGCTATCCTATATGATTTGTTTTCATTCATTATAATATTTTATAAAGATATCTGTGTGGTGTTATTTTTTAATTAAACTTACCACAACTGCGGCTGCAGTTATCGCAATGGAGGCAGCTGTTAGATATAACCCTGTATTAGGATTTTGCTTGGACGATAAATTTTTTGTATTATTGGATGCCACAATGATTGCATCTCCTTGTTTCAGGTTAAAATATGGAGAGTTAATTAAATTGGCATCCTGAAGATTAATTTTCCCATGAGTTACTACTCCGTTTTCAGTTCTTATAACCAAGACATCTTCTCTTTTTCCATACATAGTGAGATCCCCGGCAAGACCAAGTGCATTTAGAATAGTAGCCTGCCCGTTTGATATTGTGTAATCTCCCTGTTTATTTACTTCTCCCAATACAGTTACCTTAAAGTTTGCCAATCTTATATTTATAGTTGGATTAATAACATATTTGGACATTCTGTCTTTTAATTCTTCTTTAAGACCAATTAGGTCTTTATTCGTAGTATTAATTTTTCCAAGCACAGGAAAATCTATATTCCCTTCTGCATCAACGATATACATTGGCCCTGAAATAGTTGTAACTCCTTGATTGGGTGTATTTCCACCAGCACTTATATTGGTCTGGATTATTTCTGAAGAAGAATAGTTTTGATTAAACGGTCTTACCACATCCATATCTTTAGCAGTAACCAATATCACTAACTGATCACCAGCTTGTATCATATTACTAGAATTTCTGGAAGATGACTCAATAGCCACCTGCTCTATATTCTGCATGTAATTCAGATCATTTTTTGCACTTTGATTTGTTTTGCATGAAACCAACCAAAATGCCATTAATACAACCAATATTTTACTTTTCATATTTTAAAATTGTACAAATATACATTTATATTTTTTCTATTAATCTAAAACCTCGTAGATAGAATTGTTACTTCTGAACTCGGGCACAATAGCCTTTAAAATCTTTACTACTTCTACCTTATCTTTCTTTACGGAGGCATCTGTAATCAGATTAATCAAGCTTTCAATTTCCAGGAATTCCATAGTAGGGTCTTTGGAAATCATGATTTTATCGTTATGTGTAGGAAGTGTTTTGGCATTATCGCTTAACAGTTCTTCATAAAGTTTTTCACCCGGTCTCAATCCGGTATATATAATCTTGATATCAATATTGGGTTCAAAACCTGATAATTTAATCATCCTCCTTGCCAGATCCAGAATTTTTACAGGTTCTCCCATATCAAAGACGAAAATTTCTCCACCCTGTCCCATTGTTCCTGCCTGAAGAACCAGCTCACAGGCTTCCGGAATGGTCATAAAGTATCTTACAATATCAGGATGGGTAATCGTTACCGGACCTCCCGCTTCAATCTGTCTTTTAAAATAAGGGATAACGGAGCCGTTTGATCCTAATACATTTCCGAATCTGGTGGTAATAAACTTTGTTGTATTTCCTTCAACATGTTGTAAAGACTGAACAAATAATTCGGCTGCTCTTTTGGATGCTCCCATTACGTTGGTAGGGTTTACAGCTTTATCTGTAGAGATCATTACAAATCTGTTCACTTTATAACGGCTTGATAAAACAGCAATATTCTTTGATCCTAAAACATTAACACGGATTGCCTCGTTAGGGTTCTCTTCTACCAGCGGAACATGCTTATAAGCTGCAGCATGGTATACCATTGAAAAGTTATAGGTCTGAAATACAGGTTCTACTCTATGTATGTTGGAAACATCAGCCAAAACAAACTTAAACCTGATGTGTGGGAATTTATCCTTCATTTCAAGCTCAATATCATATAATGGTGTTTCAGCCTGATCCAGAACAACAATTAATGCAGGGTTAAACTGTGCTACCTGTCTTACAATTTCGCTGCCTATAGATCCCGCACCACCTGTTACCAGTATATTTTTATTGAAGTGCCGGCTTTTTACCTCTTCGCTTTCTATTTTTATAGGTTTCCTGTTGAGAAGGTCTTCAATCTGAAGATTCCTGATTGCTCCTCCTAAATCGCTGTCTCTTAATTTCTGTACGGATGGAGCTTTGAATATATTCAGGTCTTTTTCAAGAAATAAATTCACCCAGGAATTCATTTCATCTTTAGACATCATTTCTTTAACAATAATAACCCCATCGATGATAAGGTCTTCTTTTGTAGCCTCTTCTATTCTCTTTTTCTCATAAATAGGTTTCCCCAATAGAGAAGCTCTTTTGGAATCTGTTCTTTGGGTAAGAAATCCTACCACCTGGTAAGGCAGGCTTGGGTTATCCAAAATAGCACGGGCTATGGCAATAGACTGTTCATCGATACCAAGTACCAGAATTCTCTTTTTCAGGGCACTTCTTCTGTATTCTCTTACGATGTGAAAAAATTCTTTCACATATAACCTGAAGAGAAATAATCCCATAAAGGAGATTATAAAATACAGTACCAGAAATGGTGTTAATATAAATTTTCCGCCTGTGGACCAAAAATAAATAAGGTTAACCAACCCTACTACAGTCATGGTACAGAAACAGGAAATCAGGAGCTTGAAAAGATCAATAAAGGTAGAGTGCCTTATAATTCCTGCATAAGTTTTGAAAAAATACATGAACATTGTATTTATCATAATAATAAAAGCAAAAATAACGCTCTTATCTTCATGATAAATAAACTCTTTTTGGGTAATCTTTTCAATGGTATATGTGGAAAGAAATAAAGACATGACCAGAATAATAATATCTATTACAAGTATTATCCATCTAGGAAGATATCTTACGTCTGAGAGATTGACAACATTATCACCTCCGAATATTTTTTTTCTAAGAGAGCTGTACATTGCCTGGATTTGTGTTCATATTTATGTGGGTTTAACCCCAATTTTATTAATACTCGTTGTTAAAAATGGATACAAAAATAAAATAAAATCTTATCTCCATTTAAATTTTAAAAACAAATTTAATGAATTTCATTTTCTAAAACGTCAGAAATTCTGTTTCTGCAATCGTCCGTTAAATTGGTTCCCGATGGCAGGCACAGTCCTGTGTCAAAAAGTGTACCAGACAGATTATTTCCAAAAAATTTACAGTCTTTATATAATGGCTGGAGATGCATTGGTTTCCATAGATATCTGGTTTCTATGTTATTCTGTGAGAATTTACTCCTTAAATCCTCTTTAGAAATTTTATTTTTTACAATAACAGTATTGAGCCAGTAATTAGAATAAAAATCACTATTTGGTGCAGAAAACAATTCAATATCCTCATTATTCCCTACCAGCTCTTGATAAAAATCATGATTTTTTCTTCGTTGAATAATTTTTTCCTCCAATGTTTCCAACTGTCCTCTTCCAATTCCTGCTGCAATATTATCCATTCTGTAATTATATCCCAGTTCTGAATGGTTATAAAACTCTTCATTGTCTTTCCCCTGTGTGGCAAGGAAAAGCGTTCTTTTTTTGGTTTCCTGGCTCTTTGAAATCAAAACTCCGCCTCCAGCAGTCGTGATGATTTTATTTCCGTTGAAACTTATGGCGGAAAGATCTCCGAATGTTCCGCAGGGCTGGCCTTTATATTTACTGCCCAGCGCTTCTGCGCTGTCTTCAATCACAGGAATTTCATACTTTTTTGAAATCTGGAGTATTTCGTCCGCCATAAAAGGCATTCCATATAAGCATACGGTAATGATGGCTTTGGGTTTTTTCCCTTGCTGAATACAATATTTTACCGCATCTTCCAGGGCCTCTGGACACATGTTCCAGGTTTGGTTTTCGCTGTCTACAAATACAGGGATGGCTTTAAGATATAGAATAGGATTGGCGGAAGCAACAAAAGTAAAGGACTGGCATATTACAAAATCTCCTTCCTCAACATTCAATAACCGTAATGCCAGATGAATGGCTGCAGTACCGGAAGATAAGGCTGTAACATGAGAATTGTTTCCTAAATACCTTTCAAGGCTATTTTCAAATTCATCTATATTGGAGCCATATTGCGAGATCCAGTTGGTATCGAATGCATTATGTATATATTTAAGCTCGTTTCCCCCCATATGCGGAGGTGAGAGCCAAATCTTTTCTTTTTTCAATTATCTACTTATGTTTCGTCAAAAGTATCATTTATTTTTTCATATTCAAAGCCTCTGCTCATCAAATATTTTATTGTTTTTGATTTTCGCTGGTATTCCTGCATTCCTTTCTGCCTGGAATAATAATCTTCAAAGATTTTCCTGATCATTTTTCCGTAATCCTCTTCATCTATTTCATTAAAACAGCTGTTGATTAATTTTTCAGAAACCTGTTTTTGTTTAAGGTGCATTTTGATTTTATTCTTCCCCCAGTGCTTGATATAAAATTTACCTCTGATATAGCTTCGCGTGAATCGTTCTTCATTAAGATAGTTTTCTTTCAGAAGGTACAGGATGATTTCATCTTTTGCTTCCTCAATGAGCAGGAATTCTCTCATTTTCTGCTCAACTTCTGCATGACAGCGGTCCTGGTAAACGCAATAATTTACCATTTTCTGTTTTATTTCATCAAAAGTGAATGATTTTTTCTCCATGATAGGTATGAAAAAAGAATGGACAAAATGCCCATTCTTTATAGTACTATTTTAATTCAAATTAATAGTTGAACAGGGCTTTGCCTTCCATCAGTTCATTTACTTTCTTCTTTACAGAGCTGATCACCTCTTCATTCTTGATATTGTCAACCACTTCAGAGATTAACCCTGCAATAGTATCCATATCGTTTTCCTTAAGACCTCTTGTTGTGATTGCTGCAGTTCCCAGTCTGATACCGGAAGTAGTGAATGGCGATTTATCATCGAAAGGAACCATATTTTTATTACATGTAATATCTGCAAGCACTAAAGCTTTTTCTGTTTCTTTTCCGTTTACGTTTTTATTTCTAAGGTCTACCAGCATTAAGTGATTGTCTGTACCTCCGCTTACGATATCAAAACCTCTGTCGATCATGGCTTTTGATAATGCCTGTGCATTGGCTTTAACCTGCTTGGCATAGGTTTCGAACTGACCGTCCAGTGCTTCTCCGAAAGCAATTGCTTTACCTGCAATAACATGCTCAAGCGGACCACCCTGAATTCCCGGAAAAACGGCTCCGTCCAGTACCTGGCTCATCATCTTTGTTTCTCCTTTCGGGGTTTTGTGGCCATATGTATTTTCGAAGTCTTTGCCCATCATGATCATTCCTCCTCTTGGACCTCTTAACGTTTTATGAGTGGTTGTAGTTACTACATGGCAATGTTCGAATGGAGAGTTTAAAAGTCCTTTTGCAACCAAACCGGCCGGGTGAGCAATATCTGCCCAAAGTGTAGCTCCAATCTCATCAGCCACTTCTCTGAATTTAGCATAATCAAGATCTCTGGAATAAGCAGAGAAACCTGCAATCAGCATTTTCGGTTTTTCTCTTAAAGCAACTTCTCTCATCTGATCGTAGTCGATAAGTCCTGTTTCTTTCTGAACACCATAAGAAACAACCTGATATTGGATTCCTGAAAAGTTAACCGCAGATCCGTGGGTAAGGTGCCCACCCATTGAAAGGTCCATTCCCATGATTTTGTCTCCCGGTTTCAAAACGGCAAGATAAATGGCAGCATTAGCCTGAGAACCTGAATGCGGCTGTACATTCACATAATCTACACCGAAAAGTTCTTTTGCTCTGTTGATGGCTAATGTTTCAACCTCATCTACTACTTCACAGCCTCCATAATATCTTTTTCCGGGATATCCTTCGGCATATTTGTTGGTCAGTACACTTCCCATTGCTTTCATTACGTTCTCAGAAACAAAGTTTTCTGACGCAATAAGCTCTAATCCATGGGCTTGTCTTTGTCTTTCTTTTTCAATCAGGTCGAAAATAATGTCCATTTTACTTTTAGTTTTTGAAATTTTTCACCCCAAATGTACGGAATTTCCGCTAAGATTTCTTTATGATAAAGTATGATTTTAGATCTTCAATTTCACAAATCTTTCCTATTATTCTGTATTAAGGGTTTTCTTTTACAAACTATTGTGGGTAACTTTAATTCTATTCAAAAATATTTTTGATGATGTTTTCTATGGTATCAGTTTTTATTTTCATATAAAAAATCCCCGCAGAAATTTCCGCAGGGACCGCACCAATTTATAATATAGAATTAAAACTTTTCTTCTGCAAGCTCTTTATTCACTACAGCTCCGGTGAAATTCCCCTGGGCAACCGCATTGGCAACAGACCTCATCATGGTTACATTATCCCCGCATGCAAAAACGCCTGGAATATTTGTTTTCTGCATAACATCTACTTTGATAAATCCATGTTCTGTAAGTTCACAGCCCAGATCCCCGGAAGCGTTTATATTTTGTTCAAAGGGAATCTTTGCGTATAATGCCTTCAGGGAAATCTCTTTTCCGCTTCTGAAAATGATCTTACGGATGTTCCCGTTTTCATGCTCTATTTTTTCAACTTCATCTTCTACCAAACTGATATTATTCCTGGCCAGTTTATTTTTCTGATCATTTGAAAGAACCGATTGTCCGTTGCTAAACAAGAAAAAATCTTTCGTTAAGTTGTATACCAGTTTTGAAAAATCATACCCCATATCACCATCTGAAAGTATCCCTGTTACTTCATTTCTCACTTCATATCCATGACAATACGGACAGTGCAAAACTGAGATTCCCCAAGATTCTGCAAATCCGGGTATATCCGGCATGATGTCTTTTACTCCTGATGCCAGAATCAGTTTTTTTGCATAGAATTTTTCTCCTGCAGAAGTCTCCGTTTCAAAGCCTTCATCTGTTTTTTTCAGTTTTACTACGGAATCTTCATGAAATTTTACTGTATCATATGCTTTTACCTGTTCTCTGGCAAGGTCTGAGATTTCTGTTGGTGTTTTCCCATCATGAGTGATAAAGTTATGAGAATGTGGAGTCTGCCTGTTGCATGGTTTACCGCTGTCAATGATCAGGACATTTCTTAATGATCTTCCTAAAGACATTCCTGCTGATAATCCTGCATAACTTCCTCCTATAATAATAACATCGAAATTTTTCATTGCAGATGATGATTTTATTTGCTCAGACAAAGTTAAAATAAAATTCCATTAATGAAACAATGTTGCATTAATATTTTTTTTCTTTGTTGAGAAATATCATCCTTCTAAAATAAAAACAGCTGATTTTAAACCTGTTAAAAATTTAAAATCAGCTGTCAATTTATTATCGTATGGATCAGTTTATTGCCTGAATAGCTTTATGGTATAATCAAGAAGTTCTTTCCCTCCTATTTCTCCATGTCCGGGAACTACAAGTTTCACATCCGGATACTGTACTTTTACTTTTTCGACAGTATTGGACCAGGCCTGAATATTGGCATCTCCCAAATATCCTTTTGTAGCATCCATTTCTTTGATCAAGCAACCTCCGAACATGGTTTTTTCATCGGGAACATAAGCAACAACATTGTCTTTTGTATGTCCTTCTCCAAAATACTTTACTAAAATTTGATGTTTTCCGGCGTTTAATGTAATCGCATCGCTAAACCCGTGATCAGGGACTCCAAATCCTATCTGTTTTTTAGCAAGTTCAATAGTTTTATCACCGGCATAAGACGGAATATTATTTTTATCGAATTCTTTCAGTCCTCCCAGGCTATCATCATGAAAATGGGTAACTACCACTGCATTGATTTTTGAATGAAGATTATTTTTAACCCAGGAAATTAATTCTCCGGAACTTTTATCATTAGTAGGGGTATCCAACACTACAGCCTCGTTTCCGTCTTTTACGATCATCCCGTTGCAGGGCACTTTTCCGAAGGACTCTGTATCTTTATAGGAAATATGCTGGTAAATACCGTCTGAAAGCTGAATAATAGAGAGGTTCTCTGTTTCATAGACTATTTTGGGCTGCTTCAGTTCTTTATGCGGGCCACAGCTCAAGAAAAATACTACTGAGAATAAATATAAAATTTTGGATATTGATTTCATAGGTTGATTACATTACACATCTTGCTTGTATGGTTAGGTTATCTTTTTTAAGACAATTTATAAAAATAATCATTACATCAGTTTAATCAATTAAAATAAAAAATCCCGAGAAAAAATTCCCAGGATTTCACAGTTTAAATATATAGTGTTTGTTTACTATTTCTGTTTTTCTTTAAGCTCTTCTTTGTCTTTATCGGAAGGGTTCCATACTTTCACTTCAGAATCTTTGGTAAGTCCTGAAAGGATCTGTACATTGATACCATCACTCGCTCCAAGCTTCACGTATACTTTTTTGAATTTACCATCCGGCTGCTTCACTTCTACAAAAGGGGTATCTTTTCCGTTTTTCTTTTCGTACTGGATCAATGACTCATCCAACAGTAAAGCATTTTTTTCAGATTTCAGGACAATTTCTCCATTGGCTGAAAATCCGGCTCTGATGTATTCATTATTAGGGTTGTTTACATCACCTTCTACCGGGAATTTTATGGTCCCTAGGTTATCTTTTCCTTTAGGGGCAATCATAGTCAGTTTTCCTGGGAATGTTTTGTTCTGAAGGGCTCCGATGACGATTTTCATATCCATTCCCTGCTTAAGTTTTCCGGCCTGGGCTTCGTCTATTTCACCCTGGAAGATCAAAGAATTAAGATCTGCAATGGAACAGATGGTTGTACCTGCATTGAATGAGTTTGCCTCAATTACCTGGCTTCCTACTTTTACAGGAACTTCAAGAACGGTACCGGCTGCTTTGGAACGGATCTGCGTTGTTGCCAATCCCTGAAGCTCCGGAGTTGCCCCGGTTTTTACAATCTGTAATCTTTTTTGAGCGGTAGCCAACTGCTGATTGGCATTTTTAAGAGACTGCTGCTGTGAAAACAACTGCTGTTGTGAGTTTAAATACTCCTGCTTGGAAATAACGCCTTGTTTGTACAGTTTTTCCTGCATGGCATATTGTTTCTGCATATTATCCACATTCATCCTGGCATTGCTGATCTGCAGCTGGGAGTTCACCACTTCCTGCTGAGCATTGTTTACATCAGCAATATTAGGAATGATTCTCACGGTAGCAATCAACTGCCCTGCCTCAACCTTATCTCCTTCGTCTACAAGAATCTTATCTATGATTCCTGCGATATTGGGCTTGATCTCGATCTCTTCTTTCGGAATGATTTTTCCGGTTGCCATTACCTTGTCTTCCATGTCCTGATACTTTGGTTTTCTGGTCAGGAAAGCTTCACTCTGTTTAGAATTGGATTTCACGAGATACCCGATCCCGGAGAACAATGCCACTGCAA
Source organism: Chryseobacterium shigense (assembly GCF_014207845.1). Lineage (NCBI taxonomy): Bacteria > Pseudomonadati > Bacteroidota > Flavobacteriia > Flavobacteriales > Weeksellaceae > Chryseobacterium > Chryseobacterium shigense. The sequence goes on along the minus strand of NZ_JACHLC010000006.1, from coordinate 120,741 downwards.
ATAAAAGCCCGAGTACAATATAAATGGCTTTTTTCCAAGTGAATTTCTTTTTCATATATCTAGTTTATTTTTTACTGTTAAAGGTTTATCAGCTGATTTAAATATTTAATGATTTAAGAATTTAAACATTAAAAAAATCTGTTGCTATTTTTCAAATTACTTATTACCCATCATTATTCTGATCTCAGGGCTTCAATCGGGCGGATTTTTACTGCACGTTGTGCCGGAATCATTCCTATAATCAGGCCCAGGACAACCATTACGGCCATAGCACCAAATACGTTCCCGTAATTTACAGTCGGATTGTAGAACGGAAACTCGTCCTGGTTCTGGGTTACCATATTTAGAATAATCAGAACAAATATCCCGAACATAAACCCCAGAATTCCGGAAGAGAGTGTAATGACAACACTTTCCAGAAGGATCTGGTTTCTTACTTCAGCAGGTTTTGCCCCCAAGGCTCTGCGTATTCCGATTTCTTTGGTTCTTTCTTTTACGGTGATCAGCAGGATATTTGAGATGGCGATCACTCCCGCAAGAATCGTCAGCGTTCCTACAATAATTGTTAAAAGCTGCATTCCTGTAAGGAAACCTGTCAGTTTTTTAAATTCTTTTCCCAGGTTGAAACTTCCAAAGGCATTGGTATCTTCGGGGGATACTTTATTTTTGGTTTTCAGGACCTGTTTTACTTCTTCTTCTACTCCATTAACGTTAGCATTAGGTTTGCTTACGATGGCGAACATATCAATCTGGTCTCCAGCATTATACATTTTTGTGTAGGTTGAAAGGGGAATAAAAGCAGTCCTGTCGTTTTCAAAACCTCCTCCTTTTTTCACTCTGAAAACACCGATTACATTAAAAAACAAACCTTTGATGTTAACCTGTTTTCCTATCGGGTTTTCTTTTTTCTTGGCATCAAAGAAATTCTTGTAGATCTCTTCACCAATTACCACTACATTTTTATTTCCCAAAACATCAGCATCATTAATATAACGCCCGAAAATAAGCTTCTTTTCAGAAATTTTATTCCCTACCGAGTAATCTCCGGTAAGGGAATAGGTACCGTTTTTGCCGTTTCTGGACATGGACTCTCCGGGAGTTCCGGTAAAGCTTCCTCTGGCATTTTGCGGTGATATATAATCTACGGCAGTAACTTTTCTTTTCAGCATTTCCATATCGGATAGGTTCAGGTGTACTTCTCTTCCTTTGGGAAAGCCTTCATATGGAATAGAGGTTTTCTGCGCCCAAAGAAAAATGGAGTTGGTAGCAAATCCGGAAAATAATTTATCGAAACCATTTTCCATTCCTTTTGCCGCCCCAAGAAGACTCACATACAAAAACATTCCCCAGCCTACACCAATCATGGTAAGGAATGTTCGAAGCTTATTATTCCTCAGTGAATAATAAATTTCCTGCCAGGTATCTTTTTTAAATAAAATATTCACTTCTTTGAGTTATAAGTTTAAATATATTATAAATTATGAATGATGACTGACAAGCAAAAAAACTCATTCTCTGCATCATTTTTAATTCATTACTCTGTTCTCAATGCCTCTATCGGCTTAATTTTTGAGGCTCTGTATGCCGGAACGAATCCTGCAATAAGCCCCGAGCACACTAACGCTATAAAAGCCATGAAGATAGTTCCCCACCCTACAGCCGGGCTCTTGATAAAATATTCTTCAAGGCTGTCTCCTATTAAGCTTAAGGCCAATACACCCACCGCAACTCCAACAATACCCGAAACTACTGTAATTACAACACTTTCCTGTACAATAAGGGCTACAATACTTCTGGGTTTGGCGCCGATGGCTTTACGAACTCCGATTTCTTTGGTTCTTTCTTTTACGATATACACCATGATGTTGCTGATCCCGATAATTCCTGCCAATAGTGTTCCCAATCCGATAAAACCTACAATAAGGGTAAGCACCGCCATAAACTGGAAGGTTTCATTCATATTCTGGGCGTTGTTCCAGACACGGACTCCGTTTTCATCGTCAGGAGCAACATTTTTTCTTGCTTTTAACCTGTCTTTAAGCTCATCCCCATATTTAATAGCTTCCTGAGGTGTCAGCTTTTCGTTATAGGCAATATATGCTGTAGATACTGTATCAGAACCTTTTTTCATTTGCTGAAGGGTGGTGATAGGAACAGCAATATGTCTTTCATCCCAGTCTCCTCCGTCATCAGAAAATACGCCTACCACTTTGAACATGGTTCCATTGATATCAAGGTCTTTTCCTACCGGGCTTCCATTCTTGATCAGGTCACGCTGAACCATTCTTCCGATCACTGCAACGTTTTGCTTTCTTTCGAGATCCATGGGTGTCAGGTAACGTCCGTCCAGCATCTTTCTGTTCTCAATAACCTTTTCTCCCGGTTCCGCACCGTTTACCTGGTACGTTCCACTTTCTTTACCATATTTTACCATTAGGCTGGTGCTGTATCTCGGGCTGGCATCGCCTACTTTTTCTTTATCTGTATTGATCAGAAAATCATAATCGTCATTATTCATTGTGACGGTTCTGTCAGACTGAAGCCCTTTATACGCCACAGTGGTTTTACCTGTATAGATGGTGATAAGGTTCTGGGCGTCTCTTGCAAAACCTTCGGTAAAGGCATTCTGAAGCCCCGTTCCTATTCCGAACAGAACAATGAAAATAAACAGTCCCAAGGCCACAGTGAACCCTGAAAGTACCGTTCGCAATACGTTACTGCGAATAGAACTGAATATTTCCTGCCAACGATCTAGGTCAAACATTTTTTATTGGTATTAAAGGATTGAAAAATTTAAAGATTAAAAACTGAACTTTAAATTTTCAAATTATCTCATTATCAAATTTTCAAATCAACAAAATTTATAAAACAATCTGCTTGATAAATTCATCACTTTCTATGATACCGTCTTTCAGCACCACATTTCTCTTCGTTTGTGCTGCTACATCGGGTTCATGGGTTACCACAATGATGGTTCTTCCCTCATTATTGATTTCCTGAAGAAGCTTCATGATATCATGTGTTGTTTTGGAATCCAGCGCACCTGTAGGTTCATCTGCCAGAACCACCTTAGGATCTGTGATCAGGGCTCTTGCGATGGCCACTCTCTGTTTCTGTCCTCCGGAAAGTTCATTGGGAAGGTGATCTGCCCATTGTCCAAGGCCTACTTTTTCCAGGTACTCCAACGCTTTTTGATTACGTTCTTTTCTGGGAACATTCTGGTAGTATAATGGAAGCGCTACGTTTTCCAGAGCTGTTTTATAGCTAATCAGGTTGAAAGACTGGAAAATAAATCCTAAGAATTTACTTCTGTATTCTGCAGCTTTCACTTCAGACAGGTGCTCAATGGGAACATTATCCAGCTCATAGGTACCTGAATCTTTTTCATCCAGAATACCGATGATATTAAGAAGTGTGGACTTTCCGGAACCGGAACTTCCCATAATAGAAACAAACTCGCCTTCGGAAATATTAAGATTAATTCCCTTAAGAACGTGCAGCTTGCTTTTCCCCGTATCGTATGATTTGTGTAAATCCTGAATTACTAACATTAAGTGATGCTTGTTTTATACCCAATAAGTAGATGATATTTTCAATTTGTTACAAGAACAATAATTTATTCGAATATTTTATTGTTTAATAAATTTATCCTTTATTAATAATACATTAGATCAAACTGTTTAACTGTAACCTTAATTTTTTATGTATTTTTTGTACATAACCCTGCTTAAGCCATTATTCGTGCTGGTTTCATGTAAATGTGGAAAACTTTTACAGTTAAAACTCAGCCAATTAGTATTTACCCCTTTCAAAATCGTTTCTTTTTTTCGAACTTTGTCATTAGTTCTTTACAAGAAACCTGCACTTATTGAATGTGAATATGTTTCAGATGTAAATGCCAAAAATACAAGAAGTTAAGCATCTCTTCAAAGTTATCCACAGTGATGCAAATTATTTAATTTTAAAGATATTTTAATATGGGAATTTTCGATAAAAGAGTAAGTTACAAGCCATTTGAATACCCTGAGGTTCTTCAGTTTGTAGAGGCGATCAACAAATCGTTCTGGGTGCATTCGGAAGTGGATTTTACTGCAGATGTTCAGGATTTTCATTCGCAGTTGGAGCCACACGAAAAACACGCTGTAAAAAATGCACTTTTAGCTATTGCACAGATTGAGGTGTCTGTAAAGACATTCTGGGGAAACCTATACAACCACTTACCAAAACCTGAATTCAACGGCTTAGGCGCTACTTTTGCAGAATGCGAATTCCGCCATTCCGAAGCTTATTCCCGATTATTGGAGGTTCTGGGATATAATGAAGAATTTACCCATGTAGTGGAAATTCCAGCAGTGAAAAAGAGAATTGATTTCTTATCAAATGTTCTGAAACACGCTAATTCCACAACACCTAAAGAATATGTATCTTCTCTTCTATTATTCAGTATCCTGATTGAAAATGTATCTCTTTTCTCACAATTCGCGATCATCCTTTCTTTTACAAGATTCAAAGGATACATGAAAAACGTTTCCAATATCATCGCATGGACATCCGTTGATGAGCAGATCCACGCCAATGCAGGAATTTATCTGATCAACAAAATCCGTGAAGAACAACCGGATCTGTTAACAGATTCTGATATTGAAGATATTTACACATTAGTAGATCAGTCTATTGAGCTGGAAGGTGAAATTCTTGACTGGATCTTTGAACTTGGAGAGTTAAACGTTTTCTCAAAAGAAGATCTCCTGAACTTCATGAAATACCGTGTAGATGACAGCTTAAAGAAAATCAATATGGAAACCCGCTACAATGTTTCCCCAGAACAGTACCGCCCGATGGTATGGTTTGAAGAGGAAGTTTTTGCTAATTCCATGGATGACTTCTTTGCAAAAAGACCAGTGGATTATACGAAACACGATAAGAGTATTACAGCAAACGATTTGTTTTAATAAAAAGGCGCGAGCGAAGCGAGCGTCAAAGCAGTTAGTATTAGCAGCCTATCAAGACATTTTACCTAAATAAACTTCTTCGTAAAGCACAAAAATGATCAATGTAATTGTAACCTATACCGTAAAACCTGAATACGTTTCAGAAAACAAAACCCATATCCAAACGTTTCTGGATGATTTCAAAAACCTGGATCAGGAAACATTTGAATATAAGGTTTATCTAAAAGAAGACGGTATTACTTTTTTACATTATTCAAACTATATTAATGAAGAAATTCAGCACAAGGTTTTGAACACACCTTCTTTTAAAGAATTTCAGAGACTGAGAGATGAAAGCGGACTAAATGGTACGCACAAAGTGGAAATATTACAATCAATATAAAAAGCAACAAAATTCCGGAGTATAAACACTGCCCCGGAATTCGAAAATATAAGATCTATGGAAGAACAAAATTCAAATATATGGTGGCTCAATGAAGAGTCTGAGCAGATGCTGAACAGAGGCTACCTGCTAAAAGGGGAAACTGTAGATGGAGCCATCGACAGAATTACCACCGCAGCCGCAAAAAAACTATACAAGCCTGAATTACAGGCTGCTTTCAAAGAAATGATCACCAAAGGATGGATCAGTTTCTCATCTCCTGTCTGGGCGAATATGGGAACACAAAGAGGTCTTCCTATCTCTTGCTTCAACGTTCACATTCCGGACAGTATTGAAGGAATTACCCACAAAATGGGCGAAGTAATTATGCAGACTAAAATCGGTGGCGGAACTTCAGGGTATTTCGGAGAGCTTAGAAACAGGGGAACAGCCGTAACGGATAACGGAAAATCTTCAGGAGCGGTTTCATTCATGAAATTATTCGATACTGCGATGGATGTGGTTTCTCAGGGAGGTGTAAGAAGAGGTGCGTTTGCTGCTTATCTGGATATTGACCACGGTGATATTGAAGAATTCTTATCAATCAAAGATATCGGAAGCCCTATCCAGAACCTGTTTACGGGAATTTGTGTCCCTGATTACTGGATGCAGGATATGATTGACGGTGATATGGATAAGCGTAAGATCTGGGCAAGAGTTCTTGAAAGCCGCCAGCAAAAAGGTCTTCCGTATATTTTCTTCACAGATAATGTTAACAGAAACAAGCCACAGGTTTACAAAGATTTAGGACTTACTGTTAATGCAAGTAATTTATGTTCTGAGATCATGCTTCCTTCTACCAGAGAAGAATCTTTCATCTGCTGCCTGTCATCCATGAACTTAGAATTATATGATGAATGGAAAGATACAGACGCTGTAAAATTAGCCATTTACTTCCTGGATGCTGTTTTATCCGAATTTATTGAAAAAACGGAAGGAAACTATTACCTGCAGGGAGCCAGAAATTTCGCAATGCGTCACAGAGCTCTCGGATTGGGAGTTTTGGGATACCATTCTTATTTACAGAAAAATATGATCCCGTTTGAAAGTTTTGAAGCGACTCAGTTCAATGCAAGAGCTTTCAGACACATCAAAGAACAGGCGGATATCGCTTCAAGAGAACTGGCCAACATCTACGGAGAACCGGAATTATTAAAAGGGTACGGATTGAGAAATACCACCACAATGGCTATTGCCCCTACTACTTCAAGTTCTGCGATCCTAGGACAGACTTCTCCGGGAATTGAGCCGTTTGCCTCCAACTACTACAAAGCTGGTCTTGCGAAAGGAAACTTTATGCGTAAGAACAAATATTTAGCAAAACTGTTAGAAGAAAAAGGTCTTGATAATGAGGAAACATGGAGAACGATTATGCTGAACCACGGTTCCGTACAGCACCTGAAAGAGTTAACGGATGATGAGAAAGCAGTTTTCAAAACATTCAAAGAGATCTCTCCGATGGAAATTATCTCTCAGGCTGCCCAAAGACAGCAGTATATCGACCAGGCCCAGTCCCTGAACTTGCAGATCCCATCCACAATGCCTGTAAAAGACGTAAACTACCTTTACATTGAAGCATGGAAAAAAGGTGTAAAAACACTTTATTATCAAAGAAGTTCTTCTGTTTCTAAAGAAATGATGGTTAATTTTGTGACCTGTTCTGCTTGTGAAGCATAATCTATAAATAATATCAGTATAATACTAAAGCACGCTTTTTTAGCGTGCTTTTTATATTTACTAAAGATTTAATAAAATTTTAATCTTCCGTTTGTTATTATTTTTTTTAAGCCAGATACTATAAATATTGAAAACCCTAATACCTTATTCTCAAAATAGTGAAAATAAGCCTTTCCATTATTAACCATCGATAATATTATAAATAAAAATTCAATATATTTGTAAAAAAATTATTTCAAAGTTAATTTTATGAGAAAAATATTAATTAGTAATGTATTATTAATATTACTGTCATATCCTACCATAAATGCAAATGCACAGGTCAAAATTTCAAATTCATCAGGAGTAATTAATACGGATAGCGTTCTGCATTTAGAAAATTCAGCAAACAATAAAGGTTTTCTGCTGACAAGACTTGCCCTTCAGGCAACCAATGCAGCCGCACCGCTTTCGTCTCACGTGGCCGGAATGATTGTATTCAACACCGCTACAGCAGGAACCGCCCCGAATAATGTAACTCCCGGACTATATTACAATAATGGTTCCCAATGGGTAAAAATGACCACCAAATCCCCGCAGCCGGGAGATATTAAAAACGGATTTCAAAGTGCGGACCACAACGGATGGTATCTTCTCAACGGAAGAGCGGTAAGCACTTTAGCAGTAAATCCCAGAGCCAGAGCTACAGCCTTAGGATTTGCCGCCAATCTTCCCGATGCTTCAGACAGATATCTGAAAAGCACAAGCGGAGCAGACACTCCCGGAACCTCTGCAGGAGCCAATTCCTTTACACTTGCACAGACCAATCTTCCGAATTTTACTTTTTCAGGTTCCACCAATACAACGGGAAGTCATACCCATACCTATACGGATAATCCGCAAAACACTGCAGCCAACGGGGTAGTAAGCGGAACGAACAACCCGGTCTCCAACACAGCAAGTATCGATACCAATACCGACAACGCAGGAGCTCATACCCATACCCTTTCTTTCTCTTTGGGCGGAACAAGCCAACCGGTAAACCTAATACCGAACAATATTATCACTAATGTTTTTATCTATTTAGGAAACTAATCATGAAAAAAAATTATTTATATACACTTCTCGGACTATTATTTTTTTCACCCGCAAAATCGCAGGTGGGTATAGGTACATCAAACCCTTCAAATTCGGCAGTTCTGGAACTAAACAGCAATAATAAAGGACTTTTAATGAATCAGATCTCATTAACATCAACATTGTCTGCCACCCCACTTGCCGCCCATACGGAAGGCATATGGGTATACAATATTGCTACTGCAGGAACAGCCCCAAACGATGTAATTCCCGGCCTATATTACAATGACGGATCAAAATGGGTTCTGATGTCTGTTAATACAGATATTCCAAAAATCGGAGATATTAAATCCAGTATGATAAATGCAGATCATGAAGGATGGTATCTGATGAACGGGAGAAACACATCAACTCTTTCCGCTTCCGCACAAGCCAACGCAACAACATTGGGTTTTGCTACCAGTATTCCTAATACATCTGACAGGCTTTTAAAAGGAAAAAACGCATCAGAATCTTTTGCAGCAACAGGAGGAGCCAGCTCATACACCCTTTCCCAGGCCAATCTTCCGAATCTTACATTCACAGGAAATACCAGTACAAACGGAGCCCATAGCCACACCTACACCAACAGAGGAGTGAATTACTGGAACTATAATGCAGGAAGCCTTGCTACCACAAGAACCATTAATACGGAAACCAGAACTACAGGTGCTGCAGGAGATCATAGCCACACTTTTTCCGTAGCCAGCGGAGGAAGCAGCACAGCAATCTCCCAATACCCGAAACATATGGTAGTGCAGTACTTCATCTACTTAGGAAAATAAAATATCTCATGAAAAGAATTAATTATATCATACTTCTGCTCGCCACTTTCAACATAGCGAACGCGCAGGTACTCATAACAGTCGGAACCTCTCCTTCCCCTGTTCCCAATACACAGGCAATTCTTGAGCTTTATTCTCAAGGTCAAAATAAAGGTCTTCTGATGCCAAAGGTTTCCCTTACAGCAACCAATAATGCAAGCCCGCTTCCTGGCCATATTGCCGGAATGACAGTATACAATACCAATACAACAACAACAGCACTCACAGGCGTAACTCCCGGTTTTTATTACAATGACGGAATAAACTGGAACAAACTGGAAGTACAGCTTCCAACTGTTGGAGACATTAAATACAGCAGTACTGCTCCGGATCATGACGGATGGTATCTTCTGAACGGAAGAGCAGTCTCAACACTTCCTGCAGCTGTACAGACCAGGGCTGCTTCTTTAGGCTTTTCCACAACGTTACCCAACAGTTCAGACAGATATCTGAAATCCAGATCTGGATCTGAAACTTTGGGCTCAACAGGAGGAAGCACCAGTACAGCTCTTACGCAGGCTAATCTTCCTAATGTCACCTACAATACTACTACCGTAAGCTCAGGAACACATAACCACACTTACAATGACCGAGCAAGCGGAACTACAAACAGCTCAGAAGGAGGAAGCAACATGACAGTTGTAGATAATGATGCCACAACTTCAACAACTTCCAGCACAGGAGCTCATGCCCATACATTTTCTGTTTCCACAGGAGGTTCAAATACTCCTTTAAATCTGGAACCCAAATATCTTTCAGCTTATGTATTTGTTTATCTCGGACTATAAGACTGCTATTATCTAAAAGAATTGTAATAAAAATAAACTATACCAGGCCATAGGATATCTATGGCTTTTTTCATTTTGGATGAAAAAACAGGACGAAATCATTTAATAATTAAATTTTAACAAATTTTAACATTTATGATTTTGAAATTTAATTTTGCTGTAATCGTTCATTAACACTGAAAATATTCGCTCCTCACTCCCATAATAGTGAATCAAGTCCTTATAACACAGGTCTTTGGTTATTATCATAATATATTTTTACATACATTTGTTTAAAATTTATTAAGTAAAAACACTCTTCAAGTAAAGCAATGATAAAAAAAATTGAAAATCTATTATTCAAATTAACACAAAAAGAGCCTTAAAAATTTTATTTAATTATACATTAAACCAATATAATTAAATAAATCTCACATAATTTCAGATATTAATTATTTTTCATTAAAAGTAAAGAATTAATTAAAATAATACATTTTTCAATTATTAAAAATTATAAAGCATTCATAAAAACACAAAACAAACATGGAATGCTACAATATTCAAACAGAGAAGAAAACATATAGAAAACAACTCTGGTCAAATCACTAAATGAAAAATTTAAATCTAATGAAGTTTTTTTATTTTTTAATTAATTATAAATACATTTCATTAGCAATATAAAATAAATAAAAAATACAAATTGAACAATTAATCTTCTATTGGCAGGAAATTTGTTAATAGAACAAACACAAAAAAAATTATTTCGAAAATGCACAAAATTATCACTTTAGTTTTGGTAATGGCTTTTTGCACCATTACCGCACAGGTGGGTATTAACACATCAACACCTGACACAAGTTCCGTTTTAGATATCACAAGTACTTCCAAGGGAGTTCTTTTACCGAGAGTCAGCAACCTTGCAACAGTTACAAATCCCGCTACAGGACTGGTTATTTTTGATACCAACAAAAAATGTATCAGCCAAAATGTAGGAACTCCTGCTGCTCCGGACTGGGTATGTTTATCTCCGTATGTAGCCAAATTTTTCTACATGCCGAGTGTAGTTTTTGATACAACTACCCCAGCAACGGGACAAACAAAAGATCTGTATACTTTGTACAAAAACCAGTTTTCTAATGTACCTGCCAATGCAAGAAGTGCATCGGCTCCGGCTACAATTCCGTTTTTTCCAAATGCAACAGATCTGTACTACTATGTAACGGGTTATGATACTTCTGTTTTCAAAATAAACAGCATCAGCAGCTCGGGCGTATTAAGTTACGATGTTTTATCAAATGCCACTTCAGCATCTTTCATCAACATTGTATTTGTTGTAAAATAAGCAGCCATGAAAAAGAATTTTAAAGGGTTATCTCTGATGAGCCTGGTTTTCATAATGCTTACCAACTTCATGTATGCTCAGACAGACAGTACTGAAGTAGCAAGTATTTACGGGTTCTATTCCTATTCAAGTTCGTTAATGAATGCTTCTTCAGCATCTGAACTTACCATACAGGGAAGTGCGTCCCATACTTCTACGGGAGTACAGCTTACTCCTGCCAGCTCAGGACAGTTCGGAGGATTGTTTATCAACGGAAGAACCTTCACTTCAGTAAACGGGCTTCATGTTGAATTTGAATATGATATGAAAAACGGTACACCATTAGGCAGTACTTATGGAGACGGTTTATCTTTTTTCCTTTACGACGGGTCAGTAGCAAGTCCTACCATTGGAGCACCGGGTGCGGGTATCGGGTATTCTTATAACAGAACACAGAATACTTACGCAAGTCAAAGGAAAGCAGGTTTATCGGGGGCTTACCTGGGGATTGCTTTGGATGAGTTCGGGAATTTCAAATCTAAACGTTTTCAGGGTGAATCCAGAATCAATGGTATATCAGGAGTAACCTGGGGCGAGGCAACAAGCCATGTTACCTTAAGAGGGGCAAGAGGTGCTGCCATCAATTCAAACGGTTTAGGATTAGGATATACAGGTTATCCTGTATTGGTTACACGTTCTACCTTAAGCAATTCCGGTGCAGTAGGCAGAATACTGCAAACCGACAGAAGTTATCTGGCGACTTCCAATTCGCTTCCCACTTTATTTGACCTCAGGAATAATTCCGGAGAGCTCAGAAAGGTATATCTTGACCTGATTCCCCATTTTACAACTCCAACCACAACGGACGGATTTGATATAAAAGTGGATATCCAGACCGCCCAAAACGGAACGCCTATCAACGTAATCAATTATTACCACTATAAAACTTCGGTTCCTTATACTGAAAATGCAAATCCGCAAACGACTGACTTTAACACTTCAGACACTGAAGGAGCTGCTACCGCCCAAACTCTGGATGCAACGGTTCCGGCTGTTTTGAAACTTGGTTTTGCAGCCGCTACAGGGGGAGCTTTTCAGCAACATATCATCAGAAATGTGAAACTGACCCTTCCGTATGCTGCTGTTACGAATGACGATGTAACTTCTACCTGTAAGTTCCAACCGGTAAATATCCCGGTGTTCAATAACGACATAGCTTACAAAGGAGCAATCAGCATTACTACTCCGCCAACAGCGAGCAATGCCAATATAGATTATTCAACCTTCAGTTTTACAAAAACCAGTGATACGGATCTTACACTGTACCGCAAAAAAGTAACTCCACAGGGAACCTGGACTTACAATAAAGCTAATGGTATTGTTACTTTCAATCCTTCAAGCGGATTTACAGGAACAGCAACTATGACGTATTCTGTTAAAGGAAGAACTGTAAAAGATTCAAACGGAAAGATTATTGAACCTTACGGCGATACTGCCTACCGATCTGTTCCGGGTACAATTACTGTTAGTTTAAAAACAACCGGTTGTATCTATTCTGTTATTTCGAACAAGATGGTAACACAGGGTGTAAAATAAGATAAAGACAAATTAATTTAATTACAAATTGATAAAACCGTAGAAGCTTCTACGGTTTTGTTTTATATAAAAATGTGTCTTTTTCAAAAAAAAAAATATTTTTGCACAATTAAATTAATTCATAAGAATTAGAATTATAGTTTCAATATAAAAAACACAATTAAATGAAAAAAATCTTTCTTACCTTATCGGTAAGCTGCTTTTCTGTGGCTTACTCTCAAAATTTAAATTTTACAGATTCTAAGTTTAAAGCTTTAATTTTAAGCTCCGCTACAAGCAATGATATTACAAAGGATGCCAACGGAAATCCTATTGCCGTAGATACAAACGGAGATGGGGAAATTCAGGTTTCGGAGGCGCAGCAGGTAAAAATACTTTCGATAAATCAGGATCCTAATCAAATGTATATTGATCCCAATGGCGACCCAAGCGATATAAATAACATCAATCTGGCTTATTATAACAGCCATTTACCTGATGGAATCACTGATGCATTGCTTTTCCCAAATGTAGAAGAATTATATATTGAGATTACAAAATCGGCCAATATCAGTTTTATTAACAATAGCAAAATAAGAAAGGTAAAAGGAAGACCACATTATTATGATGCTAACCAGCCAGGGCAGTATATTCCGTCTCCGATCAATCTTTCGTTTGATAGCTGCTCAGGGATTCAGAATATTGCAGATATAATAGCCTATCAAAGTTCTCTTAATCCATGGTCAACAGATGAGAATGTTTTGAAAATAAAGAACTGTACACAAATTAATGGTAATGCAATTATTGATCTGGCCGAGCTGACGGAAATATATATTGAAAATTCAAGTATCAGTACTTTAACATTCAATTCCTGCAAATTTTTAAAGAAAATATCTGTTCCCAATCTTAACAGCATTACAAAAATATCAATTTTAGGAAACACAGGAGCTAGTGCACCAAATTACATTAATCAGAATATTGAACTGATTGCCAACAACTGTACCAATCTTGAGGAAATTGTTGCAGATACGGATCATTATAATACCACAGGAGCTTATTTTACATCAGTTAATTTAAATGGCTGTACTTCTTTGAAAAAAATAAAAGGGCTTAACTCACCAACTGTTAATTTTTCAACAGCCGGACTGATTAATCTGGAAGAACTTGACTGTTCGTTTTATAACAGGAATGTTTATTATACTAATTCAACGACCTATTTTGGTGATCTCACTTCTCTGAATCTTTCAGGTTTGCCAAAACTTAAAGTATTAAAAGCTTTTAACCAGCCTATTACCAATACTGTTAATTTCACCGCAGCAACTGCTTTACAAAAAATTGACATTACTAATTCGTGCGGATACATGACGACCTTAAATGTGAGTAATCTGGCCAATCTTAATACTCTGAAATCAGATATAATTATTCAGTCCGGCTTATCGTCTGCTTCTCATTTTGATTTACAAAGTATCACTGCACAAAATTGTATTGCATTAACTGATTTACAGATCAATGGAAATTTTAATTTGAAAAGTTTAAATCTACAGAACTGTTCAGCCCTACAAACTTTAAATCTCCCTCCTGACAGTTCTACAATTCCTTCTTTTTCAAACCTGAACACTTTAAATATATTACAGTGTACAGCGCTTCAAAACCTGACCGTTACCAATACAAAAATCATGGAACTTATTGCATCCGACTGTATTGTACTTAATTCTCTTAATCTTAATAGTAATGCCAATCTTACTTATGCAAATATCAAAAACGGCTCTGTAGAAAATGCTTATTTTTCCAATAACAACAGTAATCTGTCTATGTGTGTAGATGCAGCACAATTAGTCCAGCTACAAAATACATTTCCCAATATTGCTTTCACTGCCAATTGTGGAGGGGGTGTTTTAAAGACAATAGATAATTTATTAACAAAAACCGACATCACAATTTCTCCTAACCCAGCAAAAGATTTCATTCAAGTAAAATCTTCGGATATCATTAAAAATATAAAATTATTTGATGGGCAGGGGAAAATAATATCAAATTGGAATTCCAGCCAAAACTTAGTCAGAATTGATTTATCTCCTTACCCGAATGGAGTTTATACAATTAAAATAACAGCAGGAGAAAAAGAAATATCAAAGAAAATAATAAAGGATTAATTCCAAACATTTTAAACAACAAAACCATAGAAATTTCTATGGTTTTTGTTTTATATTTGTTTAAAAGTTAAATTCTTAAAAATTCAGCTATGAAATTCGGACAAGTAGAAGACCCGTCGAAAATAGATTTCACGCTTCCTAAAGATCATTCCAGAACTAAGGAAATTTTGAACCAGAATAAAAAAGGACTTGAAAATATTTCCATCGGATGTGCAAAATGGAATAAAACCGATCTTAAAGGATTTTATCCTAAAGGAACCAAAGATGAGCTTACCTACTACGCCAAACAATTTAATTCTATTGAACTGAATGCCACTTTCTACGGAATGCCTACCCCTGAACAGGTGGCAGTCTGGAAAGAAAAAACGCCCGATAATTTTAAGTTTTTCCCAAAGATCACGAATACTGTTTCTCATTTCAGAAGACTGATTGATGTAACAGAACCGGTTACCCAATTTGCATCAGCTGTTATGAACTTTGACCAGAAATTAGGCATGGCTTTTCTACAGCTTCATGATAATTTCAAACCTAAGGATTATGACAGACTGGAGAAATTTGTGAAAGACTGGCCTAAAGAAGTTCCCCTGGCCATTGAGCTCCGCAATACCGAATGGTTTACTGACGAAGAGATTTTCAATACAACCTGTGAGCTTTTCGAAACTCATCATATTACAAATATTATAGTAGACACCGCAGGAAGAAGGGATATGCTTCATATGCGCCTTACCACACCCAACGCCTTTATAAGATATGTAGGTGCCAATGCAGAAAGTGATTACAACAGGCTGGATGACTGGATGCAGCATTTGACAAAGTGGAAAAAAGAAGGTCTTCAGAATGTCTATTTCTTTGTGCATCAGAATATTGAAAAAGCATCTCCCCTATTATCTGCCTACTTCATCAAAAAGATGAATGAAGAGTGGAAAACAGATATTCATATTCCGCAAATGGCTACTGATAATAACGGAACATTATTCTAACAGTAATGAAAATACATTCCATTTTTCAATAAATCCTGCAAAAAAGCTGTTTTTGTTGAAAAAATTTAGTAATTTAGGATATAACTGCTGTTCATAAAAAGAGCACGGTATTTTAAATACAAATGCCATGGAAAAAGAAATTTGCACAATCAGCATTGCCAGCAACTGGCTTGGTGACGAATATACATTTTATGAGGACCATAAAATAAAAAGGGTTTATGACAATCATAGCCTGAGCGTAAACCGTACGGAATGGCTGGAACCCCATCAGATAAACAAACAGAATAAAGATAAGCTGGTAAAAAGCTGTCCGGAAGAGTTCAAAGAAAAAATTATGCAGATCCTTGACTATCCATAAGTATAAGTAATGAGCAGTAAGTAATTTTTAAATATATTACCTACCGCTCATTGTTTATTTGTTTTTTCTCAGTAGCAGTACAAGGTTCAGGAAAAGCAGAAGAAAGTCTAAAGTAACCCAGATTCCCAGTTTTGCATTTTCATAATTATAAGCTTCAACCTGCTTTTTTGCGGTTTCCGAAAGTTTTACACTTTGGTTGATATAATTCTGAACTTCCACTATCTGGTCGATATTTTTATTCGGAACAGCGTGCTGGGAAAAGTAAACCATATTCTTTTTACCCAGATATCCTATGATCCAGTATTCATCAGACTGATCCATTTTGAGATACTCTATCCTGTAATATTCCGGACGGATTTTTCCGATATGTTTAGGTTCCAGGTTGCCGTTCTGAGCGGTATCCACTTTTATAAGGTAAAAATCCAGTGTCTGGGGAAGTTTATTAACAACCTGCAGCCCCACCGAATTGTCTACAAAACTTACCGCACTTTTTTTAATAAACCAATACGTAAAAGTTGAAATTGAAAAAACTACCGTAAGAATGCGAAACAGCTTTGCCCATTTTGCCATCCTTCCTGATTCTACTTTATATAAAACCAGAGAAAGAACACAAGCCCAGAAGATAACAAAAATGATAAATACCATACTGCAAAGATACTGATTTAAGATTTTTCAGGGGAATGTTAATCTACATTCCATTCTTTGTAAAACTGGTCAAGGAATCCAAGCATATAATCGTGTCTTTCCTGGGCCAACTCTTTTCCTTTTTGGGTATTCATCATATCTTTTAAAAGCAGGAGCTTTTCATAGAAATGATTAATTGTTGTGCCGTTGGATTTTTTATACTCATCTTTGGACATATTCAGGCTGGGCTTAATTTCAGGATCATACATGAGGTTATTTTTAAAGCCTCCGAAATTAAAGGTCCTTCCAATCCCAATAGCCCCGATAGCATCTATACGGTCTGCATCCTGAACAATTTTAAGTTCAACAGGCAGCTCAGCCGGCAACTCGCCTCTGTTTTTAAACGAAATATTTTTAATAATGAATAATACCTTTTCGATTATATCTTCAGGAACCTGCTGTTCTTCCAGAAATTCTCCTGCAATTTTCGGGGCTATAGTTTCATCTCCGTTATGAAACTTTGGGTCAGCAATATCGTGTAACAGCGCAGAAAATTCTACCACATCCTGATTACAGTTTTCTGTTTCTGCAATTTTTTTCGACAGTTTCCATACCCTTTCAATGTGGTACCAGTCATGTCCTGCTTCAGCGCCTTCCAATTTTTTCTTTACAAATTCTACGGTGTTTTCAATTGTACTCTTCATTGATCTGTCAATTCGTTTAAAATAATGTTCCAGAGTTTTTTATTATAGCTTCTAAAAAAATTGACATGTCCTATTTCTTTCTGGTCAGATTCGGATATTTTTACCAGCCTGTAGGAAGGCTTAAGGTTGGGATATGTATTGTTTAAAAGGCTTAATACTCCTTTTTCTGTCAGCCACACATCATCTTCCGCCCGGATTACAAACACTTTCTGGGTCAAATTTTTAGAATAGTCATCAATTTTCTCCAACAGTCTGTTGGTTGATTTCCTGTTTAAAATTAAGGTTCTCCAGTCATATGCACAATTTTTTGGAAGACTTTCTCCAAGTCCAAACCAATTGGCGGGGAAATAGCCTAACAATCCGGTAGTTAGTGGCTGGGCAATTCCAAATCCGAGATAAGCTTCTACTTTGGTCCTGAATTTCAGGTTTCCTACAAATGCATTCTGGGTTCCCACAAAAACGAATTCATCAAACATGGTTGAATCTTCATTCATTCCAAGAATCAGCGCACCTACAGAATGCCCCAGGCAGTATTTTTTATATTCCGGAAATTCTGTTTTGATATACCGGGTCAGCGTTTTATAATCTTCAGAACCCCAGATTCTCATGGAAGCCTTGAAACCTTTCATATTTTTCGGTTTTGAAAGCCCGATTCCCCTGTAATCATAGGAAATAACTGTAAACCCATGTTCTGAAAAGAAACGGGCAAACGAGAAATAGACCTGCTGTTTTACCCCTGTTGCAGAATTGATGAGAAGCAGCTTTCCGTTGCTTTTATCAGGCCTGAAAAGGTGAACCGCCAAAGGTATATAGTCTTTTGTGATAAGTTCCAGTTTTTCCATAGTTGTAAAAAGAAAAAATCCACTATAAAAGTGGAAATTTTACTTATATTTTTATGTTAAGTTTCTAAGTTTCGATATGTGGCAAATAGCTTTAGGAAAAGAAATCGGACATTCTAGGAAGTCCTGTTTGCGAGCCTTTACCTCCTGAAACCCTTGAAGAAACCTCGTTTCCGAATTTTACGCAGTCTTCAACAGAGTTCCCGTGGCAGAGTGCTATAGCAAATCCTGAAGTAAAAGCATCACCCATTCCCATTTTGTAAGCGGTTTCATCCTTGTCATTCCTATAGTACTTCATTTCTGTTCCGTCAAAATAGATGGTTGAATTGGTATCATCCCTTACAAAAACTTTATTGAAATATTTTTTCAGGATCTCTTCTCTTTTATCTTCCCCGAAAACAGTATGTAATTCACTGCTTTTTGCGATGATAAAATCTACGTTTTCGATAATTCCTTCGCTGATCCTCATTGCCGGTGAGGCATAAAGTCCTACTTTTTTACCATACTTTTTGGCTTTTCTTACCGTATACTCCACAACTTCCATAGCTACTTCAAGCTGAACAAGTATAAGATCTACCGTATGAAAATAACGGTCTGCTTCTTCTATATGCTGAATACTAAGGCGTTTGTTAGCTGCCGGAACTACTACGATAGCGGCATTTCCGTGGCTGGTCGTTACATATGCAGTGCCCGTGGATTCCATATCAGTTTCATGAACGAAACCTACATTGATTCCTTCACCTACAAGGTTTCGCATGATCTGCTGCCCCAAAGGGTCCATTCCTACACATCCTATAAAATAAACGCTGGCACCAAGTCTAGCGGTTCCTACTGCCTGATTGGCACCTTTTCCACCGAAATAACTGTCTGAATTAACGGCTAAAACGGTTTCATTGGTTTGAGGGATTTTTTCAGTTTCTAAAACCAGATCGATTGAAGAGCTTCCTACAACAATAATTTTGGGTTGTTCTGATGAGAAATTCATTGGTGTTTTTATGTTAGTTTAATATAATATATTGAAAAATAAGTTTCAAAAGTAACTAATTTAATTAACTTATTTCAATAAATTCAGTAATTATCTTCACAGGTTTGTGATCTTTATCATAAGCAATATAGCTGGCATAAAAGCCTTCACCGTATCCTGTTTCAAAGGCAAAAATAGTACCGGGATGATCTCCGGCCGGCTTTAGAAAAGCATACTGATCTATAGCTCCTTTCTCATCAAAGAAATAATCATGAAAAAATTCTTCATATATTCCCATGAAATCTACTCCTTTACTATGGTATAATCTTTTTTCAAGTTCGTTAAGGCTGTTCTGGGTATCTGCATCCATAAGGCATCCCATCCCGCTTTCCACAGGGTACCCGAAAACTTCTTCTTCAGCAAGGTCTTTTACGTCCTGACCTTCTGTAACAGCCATTTTCCATTCGGCAATTGCTGTATTACTGAAAATAACCTCTGCATAGGCTACACAGTTGCTTTCTCTTTCTTTATGCAGTAAAACAGAAAAATTCCCTTTCGGAAATTCTGTAGAAAACGGCAGCATATCGTTGGTGATGAGGGGATCACAGGCAACGAGCTTTCCGCTTGAAAGGTAGAGTTTCCCAACTTCAAAGCTCTCTAATAAAGGGCTTTCTACAAAGTTTTTTGAGAATAGTTTTTTTATGTTTTCTATGTGTGTCATTTAATTTTTGTTGTTTAAACTGTGTCAGGCTGAGCGGAGTCGAAGCCTTCTTTTTTTTCAAAATTATCCGAGTGACTTTTATTTTGGCAAACAGATAATTCTTTCAGCTTTTCCCAATTATCATTGATAATGGCTTCTTTTTTCTTTCGGCTCCATCCTTTTACTTGATTTTCAAATAAAATAGCCTGAGTAACATCATTAAATTCACAAAAGAAGACTAGTTCAACCGGTCTTCTTTTGTGAGTATAACTTTCAGGAAATCTTCCAGACTGATGCTGAGCCAATCTGGTCTCAATATTATGAGTAACTCCTGTATAGTAAGAGCCATCGGAACATTTTAAAATATATACAAAGTATTGTTTCATTTTAAGATGACAGGCTTCGACTCCGCTCAGCCTGACATTCCGACAAACTTACTATCTATCTTTTATATTTACAAACTTTTCAGTTTCTCTTCCAAAATAGCAATTTTATCCTGAGCATCTTTTTGTTTCTGGCGCTCTACTTCTACAACTTCGGGTTTGGCATTCGCTACAAACTTTTCATTGGAAAGTTTTTTATCTACAGAAGTTAAAAATCCTTTTAAATATTTTAGCTCTTCTTCAGTTTTCTTTTTCTCTTCACCCAAATCCAGGTTTTCACTTAAAGGAATAGAAACTTCAGTTGCACCAACAAGGAATGTAAAGCTTGGCTTATCCGTTTTTGCTCCGAAATGAATTTCGGAAACATTTGCCAGTTTTTTAATTACGGATTCGTTTGCAAATTCTGAAGCATTTGTGTAGATCTCAACAGTTTCTTTTGGAGAAATTCCTTTCGTCTGACGGTAATTTCTAACTCCTGAGATCAATTCTCCTGCAGTTTCAAAGTTTTTAATGATCTCTTCATTAAAGGCTCCTTCTTTTTTCTGCTGGGCAATAATTAATGCATCTTCTGTGTTTCTTTCCGAAATAGTCTGCCATAGTTCCTCTGTTAAGAAAGGCATGAACGGATGGAGCAATTTCATTAGCTCTTCAAAGAAATATATTGTTTTTTGATAAACTTCTTTAGAAATTCCTTCTCCATAATTTGGTTTGATTGCTTCCAGGTACCAACCGCAAAAATCGTCTTTAACTAATTTTTGAATTAAATGTAAAGCATCTGAAATTCTGAATTTCCCGAATTGGTCATTAATTTCAGAAATCGATTTATTCAATTGATTTTCAAACCATTCTATTGTTTGAGTTTCGGTTGAATTAACCAGCTTATCTTCATGACTCCACATATTGATCAATCGGAAAGCATTCCAAATTTTTGTTCCGAAATTTCTTCCCAGGTCACAAAGCGGAGAAGTATAAATAGCATCTTTCCCTTCTTCCATCCTTTGTTTTATCTGCTTTTCAGTTAAAACATTTCCTTCTTCGTCAATTTGCTCAGAATCGAATTTTAAATCATTTCCAGCTGCTGAACTCATCATAATTCCCACTCTTACAGCATCAGCTCCATAACGTTCTATTAAATCTAATGGATCTGGTGAATTCCCAAGCGATTTGGACATTTTTCTGCCAATCTTATCCCTTACAATCCCCGTAAAATAAACGTTTTTGAACGGTACTTCTTTTCTGTATTCCAATCCGGCCATAATCATTCTGGCTACCCAGAAGAAAATAATATCCGGACCCGTAACAAGGTCGGAAGTTGGATAGTAATAATTGATATCTTTATTTTCAGGATCAAGCAGACCATCGAATACAGATATTGGCCATAACCATGATGAAAACCATGTATCAAGAGCATCTTCGTCCTGTTTCAGATCAGATATTCCGAGACTCGAATTTCCTGTTTTTTCTTTAGCCAGAGCCAAAGCATCTTCGATATTTTCCGCAACTACAAAATCATTTTCACCATCTCCGTAGTAGAATGCAGGGATCTGCTGTCCCCACCAAAGCTGGCGGGAAATATTCCAGTCGCGGATGTTTTCCATCCAGTGCTTGTAGGTATTTTTAAACTTCTCAGGATAGAATTTCACCTCATCATCCATTACCACATCCAAAGCCGGCTTGGCAATTTCAGACATTTTTAAAAACCACTGAACAGAAACTTTAGGTTCAATAACGGCTCCTGTTCTTTCTGAAGTTCCTACTTTGTTCACATAATCTTCTGCTTTTAACAAAAGATCTTTTTCTTCCAGTTCTTTCGCGATCTGTTTTCTTACGTCAAACCTATTTTTACCTGCGTAGTGCAAGCCGTGTTCATTCAGGTTTCCGTCATCATCCAAAGCATCGATCATTTTCAACTGATGTTTCTGTCCTAGCTCATAGTCATTGGTATCGTGGGCCGGTGTAATTTTCAATGCCCCGGTTCCGAATTCTATATCTACATATTCATCTTCTATAATAGGAATTACCCTGTCTACAATCGGTACAATTACATTTTTACCTTTAAGATGGGCATATCTTTCGTCATTAGGATTGATACATACCGCTGTATCCCCGAAAATAGTCTCGGGACGTGTGGTAGCTACGGAAAGGAATTCTTCCGAACCTTCAATTTTATATTTAAGGAAGTACAGTTTTCCGTTCTGTTCTTTAAAGATTACTTCTTCATCAGAAATATTGGTCTTTGCTTCGGGATCCCAATTTACCATTCTGTAGCCTCTGTAGATCAATCCTTTATTGTATAGATCTACGAAACTTTTGATTACCTGCTGGGAAAGTTTTTCTTCCATTGTAAAGCGGGTTCTGTCCCAATCACATGAACAACCTAATTTTTTCAGCTGCTCAAGAATGGTTCCTCCATATTTATCGGTCCATTCCCAGGCATGCTTTAAAAATTCTTCACGGGTAATATCTGATTTATTGACTCCTTCGGATTTCAGTTTAGCAACAACTTTGGCTTCAGTGGCAATTGAAGCGTGGTCTGTGCCCGGAATCCAGCAGGCATTAAAGCCCTGCATTCTTGCACGGCGGACGAGAACATCTTGAATGGTATTGTTCAGCATATGTCCCATGTGTAATATCCCCGTTACGTTTGGCGGAGGAATTACCACAGTATATGGTGGTTTGTCATTAGGCTCTGAATGGAAGTATTTGTTCTCCATCCAGAAATTGTACCATTTCTGTTCAGTCTCCTGTGGATTGTACTTTTCTGAAATCTGCATAAATTCTATTTCTTTTGCTTACAATTTGCAAAAATAGTCTAAAGAAAAAAAATTTTAAGTATGAATTAAAATAATTTTTAACTTTGTTTCTCAAAATTTATCTAACAAACATATTAACATTCAAGAATATGAAAAAATTAATTGCAGGAATTGCATTATTTGGAACATTTGCATTGGCATCTGCACAAACAATTACGTTTGACAAGACTACTTTCGACTATGGTACTATTAAACCAAGTGCTGATGGTACAAGATTCTTTACAGTAACGAATACAGGTGACAAGCCTCTGATCCTTTCTAACGTAAAGCCTTCTTGCGGATGTACTACGCCTGAGTTCAGCCAGGACCCTATCATGCCAGGAAAGTCTGCTAAGATTAAAGTAGGTTATAACACTGCTATTAACGGACCTTTCAATAAAATGATCGAGGTTTTCTCTAATGACCCCGCCAACAGCAGAAGCGTAATTTACATCAAAGGTAATGTTGACGCTAATGCTCCTGAGCCGAAGCCATTAACAGCTGAAGAACAAAAAGCAGCAGCAAAAGCTGAAAAGAAAGCTGCTAAACTTGCTAAAAAAGCTGCCGCAAAGTAATCTCTACTAAAAAATAAAAGAACCGTCTTCCATGAAGGCGGTTTTTTTATTACATTTAGATTAAAATACAATCAGTTTATGGATACTAATTTTTCAGATGATTTCCTGATAAAAGGAAAATTTTCAATAAAAAAGACTTCAACAGAATATAAAGGAAAACTTACAAAAGAAGAAGGAGAACAATTATTAAGTGCGGAAAAAGAAAAGCTACGCGAATTACAGGAAAAACTTTATGCAGATGGCAGCAAGTCTTTGCTTGTAGTACTTCAGGCGATGGATGCGGCAGGAAAAGACAGCTTGATAGAGCATGTTTTCGGAGGTGTAAATCCGCAGGGCTGCAGTGTTACCAGCTTTAAAGCCCCAAGTTCTAAAGAATATTCACACGATTTTATCTGGAGGCATTATCTGGCTTTACCGCAGAAAGGAATGATCGGCATTTTTAACCGGTCTCATTATGAAAGTGTGCTGGTTTGTAAAGTTCATCCAGAATACAACCTCAGTGAGAAAACATGGTCTTCCGTAAAGGATTTTGACGATAAATTCTGGGAAAACAGATATGAAAGCATCCGAAATTTTGAAAAACACCTTTCACAGAATGGAACAACCATCGTTAAAATATTTTTGAATGTTTCCAAGGACGAGCAGAAGAAAAGACTGTTAGACAGAATAGAGGAGCAGGAAAAAAACTGGAAATTCTCTGCTGGGGATCTTCCTGAAAGAGCACTTTTCCCTCAATATATGGAAGCTTATGAAGAAGCTATCAACGAAACTTCAAAAGATTATGCTCCATGGTATGTACTTCCTGCAGACAATAAATGGTTTGCAAGAGTAGCTGCTATACAGATCATTATTGATACCCTTGAAAAGATGGATCTGAGATATCCTCAAATTGGAGAAAAGGAAAAAGCAGAGCTTGATGAAGCTAAAAAGATTCTTGAAAATGAGTAATCAAGAAACGTAAATGATCATGATTAAGTAGTAATACACAATTTATCAAAAGGAAAACTTTGACGTAGTTTTTAAATATCAAAAGCGGAGAACAATCTCCGCTTTTATTTATTTTTGAATATAATATCTTTAAAAATCACGAGAAAATCTATAAGCCGGATTTTGTGCTTCCGAAGAAGTGCCTGTTATTTATCTGCGTCTTACATTACTGCAAAACTTGAGCTGATTACCCCTCGGCTTTCAGGACGAGCCGCCCCTATTTTCATTACTGAAAAGAACCGATATACTTACCATTGCACCGCAAAGAGTTTACCTGGTTTCACTACAGCCGAACTGTACCTGCTTTCTGTTGCACTTGTCCTACCCTCACGGGTGACGGATGTTATCCGCTTTGCTGCTCTATGGTGTCCGGACTTTCCTACCCCTGCCGAAACAGGAATCAACAAGCCGACTTTCTCGTGGCCGCAAAGATACAATTTAATGTAACAATTTACCTATGTAAACAGTTTAACAATATAAAAATATGCTGTTTTTCGGATTGCTATATTGGTAAATTATTAAATTGTTAGATTGAGATTTTGTCGTTATCTTCGTGCAACAAAATTACACATCTACATTGGCTTCAAAGGAAAAGGAATTTGCGCAGCTTATTAAAGATAATCAGGGCCTGATTATTAAAGTTTCGCGCCTGTATACCAATTCTCTTGAAGATGAAGAAGATCTTTTCCAGGAAATTGTTCTCCAACTCTGGAGAAGCTATGATTCCTTCAAAGGGAACTCTAAAATTTCTACGTGGATGTACCGTGTAGCCCTTAATACAGCCATTACTCTTTTCAGAAAAAAAAGTAAAAGCCTTCCTACGAATGAACTGGACATCAATCACAGGGATTTTGTAGAGGATGATGACGAAAAGCAGCAGCAGATCTCGCTTCTGTACACCGTGATTAAAACGCTTCCCAACGTAGAAAGAGCAATTGTAATGATGTATCTGGATGATTTGCCTTACAAGGATATTGCAGAAAACCTCGGGATTACCGAAGTAAATGCACGTGTGAAAATGAACAGATTAAAGAAAACCCTTAAAGAACAGATGCAAAAATATGCCTGATTTTGATTTAGACAGCTTTAAGAAAACGTGGCAGGAGCAACCTGTTCAGCCGAAATACGACAGTAATGAAATCCTTCAGATGCTGAACAGAAAATCACGAAATTATGTGAAATATATTTTCTGGATCAGTGTGGCAGAATTTTTATTCTTTTCTGTTCTTGGACTATTTTATTTCTTTCAGGATGAGGAATCGGACAGCTTCCGCAAGATACTGGAAAAACTGGGAGCCCAGAAATCCCCTGAAATAGAGACTAATTTCGATCATGCTTATTTGTCCATAAAAATTTTAAGCCTTTTAATTACAGCTTATTTTGTTTTTAAATTTTATCAGAACTACCGTAAAATAAAAATTGAGGAAAATCTCAAGGGCCTTATTATAAGAATCATTAAATTCAAGAAAACGGTCAATGCTTTTATCCTGATCAGTATTGCCCTGCTTGTGGCTTTTACATTTGTGTTTACAGCCTTTATTTTCTATGCATTAAATTCCCAGAATGTGCGGCCTGATAACACCAACCTGATTATCGTTATCATCGGGATTATTGTAAGCACGGTATTATGTGTGCTCCTGATCTGGCTTTATTACAGGCTTGTGTACGGAATTATCATCAGAAAACTGGACAGAAATTTAAAACAGCTTAAAGACATAGATTCCCAGGAAAATTAGGATAAACAGGCATCAATTCAAGATTTTTCATTAATTTTATTCCACCAAATCTTAAACTATGCCATTATCTTACGTCTATGGAACTTCCAATATTCCATTATTGGGACAAACCATCGGTGGAAATCTTAAAAAGACCGTTGAAAAATATCCAAACCAGGAAGCTTTAGTATGTGTTCACCAGGATTACAGGGCTACCTATCAGGAATTTTATAATCAGACCACAGCGGTTGCAAAAGCTTTAATTTTTTTGGGTGCAAAATCAGGAGACAGAATCGGAATCTGGTCTTCAAACCGTTATGAATGGGTACTGCTTCAATATGCTACAGCGAGGATAGGTACTATATTGGTCAATATCAATCCAGCCTACAGAACTCATGAGCTTACTTATGTAATCAACCAGTCAGGAATCCGGTTGATGTTTTCTTCCTTAAGCTTTAAAACGAGTAATTATAAAGAAATGGTGGAATACGCCAAAGAAGTTTGCCCCAGCCTGGAACACGAAATCTTCTTTGACGATAATTGGGAAGATTTTTTAAATAACGGACAGGATATTTCAGACGATACGCTCCACAGCTTTGAGGAACATGTGCAGTTTGATGATCCCGTAAATATCCAGTATACTTCCGGAACAACAGGTTTTCCAAAAGGGGTTACCCTTTCCCATCACAATATTTTAAATAACGGATACTTTATCGGAATACGCTTAAAATATTCTGAAAAGGACCGTGTCTGTATTCCTGTTCCGTTCTATCATTGCTTCGGAATGGTGATCGGAAATATATGCTGTACCGCTCATGGGGCGTGTATTGTGGTTCCTAATGACAGTTTTGATCCTGATATTACGTTAAAAACAGTTTCTACAGAAAAATGTACTTCTTTATACGGAGTTCCAACGATGTTTATCGCTGAACTGGCTGTGAAAGATTTTGATACTTATGATTTTTCAAACTTAAGGACCGGTGTCATGGCCGGGTCTGTTTGTCCGCCTGAAATCATAAAAAAAGTGGAAAGCCTTATGAATATTAAAGAAATGAGCATTTGCTATGGAATGACGGAAACTTCGCCTGTTTCTACCCAAACCCTGATAGGAACACCTTTGGAAAAACAGGTCAGTACCGTGGGAACCGTTCAGGATCATCTTGAAATCAAAATCATTGATGAAAACGGAAAAATACTGGAACGCGGTGAACATGGCGAGCTCTGTACAAGAGGCTATTCAGTAATGCTGAAATACTGGAATGATCCGGAAAATACCAAAAAGGTTCTGGATGATGCCCGGTGGATGCACACCGGCGATATGGCTGTCATGGATGATGATGGCTACATTACTATATCAGGAAGAATAAAAGATCTCATCATTCGCGGCGGTGAAAATATTTCCCCAAAAGAAGTTGAAGATTTCCTATACACCTATCCGAATATCCTGGATGTGCAGATTATTGGAGTTCCCAGTGAAAAATTCGGGGAGGAAGTGATGGCCTGGGTAAAAGTGAGAAAAGGGTTTGATGTAACGGAAACTGAACTTTTAGAATATTGCAAGGGGAAAATTGCCCATTATAAGGTTCCGAAATACTGGAAATTTGTAGATGAGTTTCCTATGACTATTTCAGGGAAAATAAGAAAGGTGGAAATGCGGGAGGTTTCTATCAAAGAGTTACAGCTGGATGCTTTGAAGCAACGTTCCTAGTTATATATTTTTTTAAACGCAAAGTTTTATTCTAAATATATTTAATTTTAAGGAATGCAAAGTAACCGGCTACGCCGTTGATTAAGCTGTATGAATAACGGCCGCTTAGTCAGATCAATGAAATTGATCTTTCTTAGCTCACTTAAATATAGAATATGATAATGAAAACTTTGCGTTAAAAATTCTAGAAGATTGAGCAGGTTTTACTTCATTATCAATTAAACCGACTTATGTTAAAGAAATACAAAAAGCCCAGAAATACCGGGCTTTTTTATATTGTATACTGTATAACTTATTACAGTTCTTTTCTCAATCTTGCTACCGGGATATTAAGCTGTTCACGGTATTTGGCGATTGTTCTTCTGGCGATATTGTAGCCCTGTTCTTTCAGCATGACTACCAAAGCATCATCTGTAAGAGGTTTTCTTTTGTTTTCTTTACCGATTACTTCCTGAAGATGTGTTTTGATCTCTTTTGTAGACACTTCTTCACCATCATCGTTGGTTAAACTGTCCGAGAAGAGGTCTTTCAGGTAAACGATCCCGTTCGGAGTATCGGCATACTTGCTTTTTACTACTCTTGAAATGGTAGAAATATCAAATCCGGTAATATCTGCCACATCTTTAAGGATCATAGGCTTCAGCGATTTTTCGTCGCCTGTAATGAAATAATCCTTCTGGAATTTTACAATTGCTGTAATAGTCTGCAATAATGTGTTCTGACGCTGGTTAATTGCATCTATATACCATTTTGCAGCATCTAATTTCTGCTTGATGAATAATGCCGCCTGTTTATGTTCAGAAGAGTTTTTATCGTGGGAATAGGTGGTTAAAATATCCTTGTATTCTTCTGAAACTCTCAATGTCGGGGCATTTTTACTGTTCAGCATCGGAATCACTAAACCGTCTTTCACCTGAATTACAAAATCCGGGATAATTTCCTGATTGATGGTGATGGTTTGTGTATCAAAATTTCCTCCTACTTTCGGTGAAAGTTTAGAGATCTCATCCAGAGCGTCTTTAAGATCGTCTTCCTCTATATCATATTTCTGGATAATCTTATTGTAATGCTTATTGGTAAGGGCATCGAACTGATGTCTTAAAATATTGGCAGCCAGAGAAACCGCCTTATCAGAGCTCACTTTTTTCTCAATCTGAAGCAGCAGGCATTCCTGAAGTCCTCTTGCACCAACACCTGGCGGATCAAGCTTCTGAATATAGTTTTCAAGGATGTCCTCCACTTTTTCTCTTGTAGTATAAATCCCCTGTGAGAAAGCAAGGTCATCTACAATCGCTTTGATCTCTCTTCTTAAATACCCGTCCGTATCTAAATTTCCGATGATATATTCTGCAATTCTTTCGTCTTCTTCGCTGATATTTACTAAATGAATCTGTTCCAGCAGGTAATCATATAATGACTGACCTTCTGTTAAAAGGCTTTCATTATCAAATTCTTCATCGTCCGGAGAATAGTTGCTGGATGCTGTTTTATAGCTGGGTTCGTCGTCATAGATATACTCATTGACGTCAAAATCCGTTTCAATACTTTCTGTACCTTCGTCCTGATAAGCATCTTCAATAGAAGAATAATCATCCTCTTTAGAATCTTCCTTTACAATTTCCAAAGCAGGATTCTCCTCGAGCTCTCTTTCCAGCTCCTCCTCGAATTCCAATGTGTGAAGCTGGATGAGCTTCATCAACTGGATCTGCTGAGGGGCCAGCTTCTGTCCTAATTTGAGTTGTAAGTGTTGTTTAAGCATATTAGTCCCTGTGTTTTAACATAACATATTCTACGAATTTAATGAATTAATTTGAAAAAAAACACATTTAGCATGATTTTTGCATTATACTTTTAACTTAATAAACTATTAGAAAATAAAAAAAGCCTTAATTTTTACATTAAGGCTTTTTTATTGTTCTAGAATTCAGCGCTTTTCGGTGTTCTAGGGAAAGGAATCACGTCTCTGATATTCGTCATTCCCGTTACGAAAAGAACCAGTCTTTCC
Organism: Chryseobacterium shigense; assembly: GCF_014207845.1. Lineage (NCBI taxonomy): Bacteria > Pseudomonadati > Bacteroidota > Flavobacteriia > Flavobacteriales > Weeksellaceae > Chryseobacterium > Chryseobacterium shigense. The sequence continues at coordinate 90,622 of NZ_JACHLC010000006.1, read as the reverse complement.
AATCCTAAACCGAAACCTGCATGTGGTACGGAACCGAATTTACGGGTATCAAGGTACCACCAAAGTTCGTGCTCGTCTACATGCATATCTGCCATTTTTTGTTTTAATACATCTAATCTTGCTTCTCTTTCTGATCCTCCGATGATCTCCCCGATTCCCGGGAAAAGAACGTCCATTGCCGCAACGGTCTTATTGTCTTCGTTCAGCTTCATGTAGAAGGCTTTGATCTCTTTAGGATAATCGAACAGCACTACCGGGCTTTCAAAATGCTTTTCAACCAGGTATCTTTCGTGTTCAGACTGAAGATCTGTCCCCCAGCTTTCCACCGGATACTGGAATTTTCCTTTTTTATTTTCTTTCGAGTTCAACAGGATTTCGATGGCTTCCGTATAGCTTACACGCTTGAAACGTTTAGCCACAACATTCTGAAGTTTTTCAATAAGCCCTTCTTTCGCCCTGTCTTTTTCTGCTTTTGTTTTTTGCTCTTCCTCAAAGCGTTTATCCAGGAATTCAAGATCATCTTTACAGTTGTCAAGAACATACTGAATTACATATTTTAAGAAATCTTCCGCAAGGTCGATGTTATCTTCAAGGTTGTTGAATGCCACTTCCGGCTCTATCATCCAGAATTCGGCAAGGTGTCTTGTGGTGTTTGAATTTTCAGCACGGAAAGTTGGCCCGAATGTATAAATTCTGCCTAATCCCATTGCGGCTGTTTCTCCTTCAAGCTGTCCGGAAACCGTAAGATTGGTTTTTCTTCCGAAGAAATCCTGTGCAAAATCAATTTCGCCGTCTTCTGTTCTTGGGATGTTGTTCAGGTCAAAGTTGGTTACTCCGAACATTTCTCCTGCTCCTTCTGCATCAGCTCCGGTAATTACAGGTGTATTGATGTAGAAGAACTGGTTTTTGTTAAAGAAAGAATGCACGGCAAAACTTACTGCATGACGCACTCTGAAAACAGCTCCGAATAAATTTGTTCTGAATCTTAAATGGGCCTGATCTCTCAACACTTCCAAAGAGTGTTTTTTAGGCTGAAGAATAGTTTTGTCTCTTTCTTCAGTAAAGTTATCTCCTAAAATAATGATCTTTTTCGCCACAATTTCAACACTTTGTCCTGCTCCCTGGCTTTCCACCACTTCACCAACTACTTTTAAAGAAGCTGCCGTACTGATTTTACTGATAATCTCTTCGTCGAAATTTTCAAAATCAACAACAATCTGCAAATTATTAATCGTAGAACCATCATTAAGTGCTATGAAACGATTGGCACGGAATGTTCTTACCCAACCGTAAACCGTAATGTCATGATGTAATACTTTCTTGTAATCCTGTAGGATTTCCTTAATTGTCTGCTTTTTCATTTGTTGATTATAAATTTTCTTATAAAAATTAACGTCTGCAAAGTTACAAAAAAACAGCGCAACTTGATGATTACGCTGTATTTTTAAAAAACCATTATCAAAATATATTAATCAAAAACTATGTTGCGAATATGATGGGAAGGAATGGAAGAGGGAAGTTAATATAGGTCCTAAAACTTCTAATGGTTACAGAGTTTACTGAATTATTCTTTAAAAATCATAAAAGTCGTTCTTTCCGGCTTGCATAACTTCCCTCTTCCAGCTTCAATCTTCCTTACTTTAATTAAAAAATACGGTCTTTTTTCTCTGTTTCCCGTTCCGGATTTTCCAGGCGTGATAGGAACTTGGAACATCATACTGCCATTTTGGAAGCAGCAAAACAATCAGGATCACATCAATATGAGATATAAACCCCAATCCTACGGCAAGATAAAATGCCCAGCCTGTTTGCTGAAACCCGATCAGGTAAGTAAAAGCAATGAGCAGGCTCAGTCCCCACATTTTTGACAAAAAAGCATGGGTACAGGTTTCCTTCCGGAACTTCGAGAGACTGACAATGTAGCAGAGCGCTTCCATAATGAAGATTAACAGAATTCCCGGCCATTCATTTTTAATTAATTCTGGATTGAGAAAATAGGCGGCAAATCCTAATGAAAGCCAGAAAACCAAATCGGTCTGACTGTCTAATCTTCGTAATTTTTCTGATGAAACTCCGGTTTTCCGGGCAATAATTCCATCGAAGATATCCGTTAATAATCCGAAATACATTAATGCCAAAATCAGGAATCTTGGTTCTGGCCCTTTTAAATAAGCCAGTAACAGAATAACAGGAGCAAGGATAAATCTGGTTGCAATAAGTATATAGGGCAGCTTTTTCATGATTTTTTATTTTTAAAATTCCAGTTGATTAAAGGAAGCTTCCTTCTTTCATTTTCATTCCAAAGGCCAATCTGGATTCCTCTTGAATCTTTACATACGTTAAACAGTGAAATCTGAACACCTCTGCATTTCCGGCTTACATTCGCAAAAGTGGAAACAACAGCTCCTTTTGTGGTGTGATGGAAATTATACAATGGTGAAAAAGCAACTCCATTTGTCACCGAAAGGGCACTGATGTTGCTGGATATATTTACTTCCAGGCCGTTGGTAACCGTAGGTTCCATATTAATAATGGACAGCTGCATTCCATTAATTTTATTCATTTTATCCGGCAAAGGTTCCGAACCAATATCATTAATCGCCCAATTATCTATAGACGGGATACTTACGAGCAGCAATGCGGGAAAGAAAATCCCCAGGCCGTTAAATCCCAATCCAATACCATTAACTTTCTTAGGCTGTATTTCATGATCAATCTCATCATAATACTTAATAAGCACCCCATTAACATTTTTTGTTTTTTTGGAAGGTGAAAATCCAATAAGCCTGGGCTTATCCGATTTAGTATTCAAACTGTCCTGAGCATTAATGATACTTCCTGTAAACAGGCCAATCATCATTAAAAATTTTATTTTCATAACTCATTGTTTTAAAATTATACTCCAAAATTATCTGTGAAAAACGCCAATCCGAATGCGAAAAAAAATTAAAATAAATAAGTACATTTGTGAAAATCACAAAAAACATGTACCAGGAACTTCTCCTTAAGGAAATCCGCAGAAAAATAGGTAATCAGTCTCTGAATGATGAGATTGCGAATATTCTCAATATAAGTTATGATGCTGCACACAGAAGAACGTCTCTGAAAGCGAAATTCAGCTTTGAAGAGGCATTGGAACTGGCTAAATATTACCAGATTTCCCTCAATCAGTTTATCACCTCGGACCAGCAGCTTGTGGTTCAGAAAACCTCAGCAGTAGAAACAACAGAGGATCTGCAGTCTTTTTTCCGGAATAATCTCAGTATTTTTGAAAATCTGCCGCTTTCTGATGGGATGACTATTTATTATTCGGCGAAGGATATTCCGTTTTTTTATACGCTTTCAGATACATTGCTTTCCCGTTTTAAGATCTATGTGTGGATGAATCTGCTGAATGCCAAACAGGTTTTTATTCCTTTTCTGCAGTTTTCACCTCCTTATTTTGAATCGAATACACAGGAATTAAAGAAAAAATATGAAGCGCAAAATGTGGTGGAATTGTGGAACGACAGAACGATTTCCAGTATTCTGCAACAGGTTTTATTTTATTACGAAACCGGACTTTTACAAAAGAATGAAGGCAGGATCATTCTGAAAGAGCTGGAGGAACTTATAAAGTATATTGAACAAAAGACGGAAAACAATCCCAAGTTTCATTTATATGAAAATGAACTGATGCATCTTTCCAATGATATCTTCCTGCATCATCCGAACCAGTCACTTTTCGCCATACCGGTGAATACGTTTGGGTACATTCTGATTAATGATGCAAAAACCTGCGGTGAAACAAAGAATTATTTTGAACATCAGATTAAAAACTCAAAATCCCTGAATACTTCCGGAAACCGCGACAGAAAAATATTTTTCAATAAGATGTATGAACAGATTGAAAGTTTAAAACAGAAACTATAATATGAAAATCTTCATAACGGGGAACTTTTCTGAAAAACCAATGAAATGTTTCGTTTCCAGGCCTATTTAATCCTGATAATAGATAATGAATAAAGATAATCTGAATATAACCGAACAAGGTAAAAAAATGTATCTTTAGTAAAAACAAACCATGAGAATTTCACTTTTACTGTCTCTTTTTATCTTATCATCATGCTATAGCCCTAAAACCGATATAGAAGAAGACAAGCATCCTGAAATTCCTGAATTTCCCCATTTTTCAGATAAAAACGTTCTTTTGGAGAAGGTTATGGAACTTCCGCTTTCCCAAAAAGACAACTGTACTTATTTAGTGAAAGGTAATAATCTCTTTATATACAGTTTTCCGAGATTGGATTCTTATAAAAATAATACGAACAGACTTTTCATCATAAATAATGGTAAACTGGTTATTGCGGAAGCATGGAAAAATGCCCCGAATATCAATAACCTTGCTTTTACGGACCCGGGAGGTAACCTGTATGCGAATAACAGGAAATATATGGCTCCGGATTTCCGTTACAAAGAGATCCTTCCTTTCTATGATCTGGATAATGTAAAGAAAAAATATGAACACCTTTTCCACCCCGGAGAACCTGAGAAAGATTCTGTGGTATTCGGAAAAATAGCGGATGAACAGGCTATTCTTCAGAAAAACATTTTAGATAAAGTCAGTCAAATCCTTTTGATTCCCGATGAAATGAGCGCCGGAATTGGGGATTATGCAAAATACAGTGACAGTTACCTGTTTAATCCGGGGCAGAAAAATACGTATTTTGTATCTTCAAATCTTTTACAGGAGCTGAATGTCAAGGATTCTACTGTATTCTCTGAGGAAGCTGACCCTTTCTATATCAAGCTTCGTCCGAAAATAAAGCTGTCTCAGAAGGAAAACAATTTTTCACCCGAAATCGGTAAAGAATATATAGATTCTGTATCATTTAAAATAAAGGATAAAATAGTCTCAGGGAACCAATGGTTCAGCAGAGGGAATCATTTTGTAGGTTCCTTCGGATATACTCCGGTCTATATGTATTATTATGATGTGAAAGTTGGAAATAAAACGGTTTCTACCAAAGAGGATCATACAAAAATAATCGCTTCTGATCCTATACAGGCAAAAACAGGAAAATATTTTCTGGTAAGTAATTTGAAAGAGGGTAAGTTCCAGATTTATTATCTGAAAAACTGATTATTCGTCTTTTTTAGAAGAAACTAAAAAGACATCGATAAGTCCTTCCGGAAGCTGCATTTTGATAAACCTTTCTTCCCGGTTCACTTCAAGAATCCAGTCTTTAATGATAGGGATTACCACTTCTTTTCCGTCCAGGTTGGTTACGAAATAGTTTTGAGCGGTCTGGTCGTTTACAGATCTTATCACGCCGCATTCTTTATCATTCTCATCAAGAATATCGAAACCAATGATTTCGTGATAATAAAACTGCTTCCCTGAAAGTGTTGGAAGACTGGAAAGCGGCAAGTAGACACTTTTCCCTAAAGATTGATCTACCAATGCTTCGGTAGAGTTTTTGAAGGCAATATTCAGAGCGTCATTTTTGCTCCATGATGATTTTGCAATAAAAAAAGGAACCAATAATCCGTTGATTTCAACGAATATTGATTCCAATTTATTGTAAAGCTCGGGTTGGTCGGTATCCAGTTTAAGGATAACATTTCCCGCAAGGCCATGTCTGCGCGTGATTTTTCCTAATAAATAGCAATCTTCTTTACGCATACAGGTTGGGTCTTAAGCTTCAGTGTTTTCTTCAGTTTCAGCAGCAGGAGCTTCTCCTTCTGTAGCTTCAGCAACTTCTTCAGCAGGTGCATTAGCAGCTTCTTCAGCAGCTTTAGCATCAGCCTCAGCTTGTGCAGCAGCAGCGATTCTAGCTTCGTTTACTTTAGCTTCAGCTTCTAAAGCAGCTTTCTTAGCGTCAGCTCCAGCTTTAGATAAACCTTCAACTTTACCTTGTACTTTTTGTTCTTTTGCTTCTAACCAAGCATTGAATCTTTTCTCAGCTTCAGCCTCATCAAAAGCTCCTTTAGCAACACCACCTTGTAAGTGTTTTTTGTAAAGGGCACCTTTATAAGAAAGGATCGCTCTTGCAGTATCAGTTGGCTGAGCACCGTTGTTTAACCACTTTACAGCAGAATCAACGTTCAAATCGATAGTTGCAGGGTTAGTAATTGGGTTGTAAGTTCCTAGTTTCTCGATGAATCTACCATCTCTTCTAGCTCTAGAATCTGCAACCACGATGTGGAAGAAAGGCTTACCTTTTTTACCGTGTCTTTGTAATCTGATTTTTACTGACATAATGTTGTGAATTTTATGGGAACTCGTCCCAGTTAAATATTTAAGAGTGCAAAGATAAACAAAAAATCCAATCTATCAATGCAAAAATGTAATTATTGTAAAATGCTAAAAAAGCATATCCGTGAAACTGTCCGGAAACTGCTGTTTTAATAATTCCGGCTGGAAATTATGCTTTATCTTTAGCCCAAAAACTGATTGGAATGAAAAGCATTTACATTACAGGAATGTCGGGAACAGGAAAGTCATCCGTTATTCAACATCTCAGCGAAAAGGGCTTTACAGCCATTGACACCGATTATGGAGACTGGAAGGAACTTTCCTTATCAGGTGATACCCCGGAATGGCTATTAAAGGAAGAAAAAATAAAAAAATCAGTTTCAAAACCGCTTATTTCACCTGTTTTTATAGCCGGGTGCTGTTCCAATCAGGTGAATCTCTATCCTTTTTTTGATCATATCCTGTTACTTTCCTCCTCAATTGAAACCATTCTTGAAAGGGTTTCCACTCGAACTTCCAATCCATATGGGCAATTACCCCATGAGCGCGACGAAATTATCTGGAACTTTGAAAACATCCAGCCTTTGTTACAGGAAGGTGCCGATTTTGAATTTAATACTGAAGTGATGACGGTTGAAGAAATAGCAGCCTCGCTTGAACAATTGGCATCACCCCGGTAAAATAAAAAAATCTTGAATATTTTTAATGTATTGAACCCATATAGAAAAGCCCCAGGCATTTCTGGTTTTCCTCAATGGTTAAAGATTCTTTAAGATGATTTACAATAGCCGGAGAACTCCAGTAGCATCCTATATTATTGGCTGTACAGGTAAGATACATATTCTGAACTGCCATGGAAACGGCTGCGATCTCTTCCCATTCCGGAACCATGCCGCTGAAATTAACCACAATGGAAACTACGGCATTGGCTTTATTGATTTTAAAACCAATATCCTGGTATTTTTTCTCTAAAAAAGTCTGTTCAGATTGTGTCGCTTTGTAAATAGCCTGCATTTCTGAAGCTAATTTTGCTTTTTCTTCTCCTTTGAAAGTCTTGAAACGCCAAGGTTTTGTACGCTTATGATTCGGAGCCAATGTTGCCGAGTGTATAATCTCGTCTATTATTTCCTGAGGTATTTCATTTTCAGAATAATCTTTTGGAAAGATGCTTCTTCTCTGCTCTATGATTTGTTTTAAAATTTCTGCATTATTCATACTGCAAATTTACAATATGTAATTGAATGCATTACATTAATCTATACCTGATTTTTTAACAACAGACTACGCTTTTTATACATTTTGTAGTTAGAAACCAGAAATGTAAGAAATACCGCTAAAACCAATATTCTTGAAATCCATTGTCCCCAATCTTTATGCACAGGTCCGGGCAAAGACAGTCCCATAAGACAAGCTGTATAAATAATACCTGCATTGATCCACATTCGATCCGGGTCAGGATAAGAGGGTATGGTCATTGAACGGTTATAACTAAAAATGGGTGCCAGTTTATAATAATCCCAGACCAGTAATGTGATAACAGCGACCATCATCAGGGAAGTGATTACCCAGGTTCCGGTAAAGGAAAGACTGATGGTAATAATCCAGATATTACTCAATATCGCAAGGAACATAAGGGCACCTAAGAGTGCGTAGCGCTGTGTCATCAATAAAATTCCAGCTGTGATCTGGCAAAGTCCAAGGAAATTCCAGTAAAATCCTGTCCGGTACATGGCTTCAAAAAAGTACCCGATAGGAGTATCCGTTGAAATTGAAGTAAATCTGTTCCCTGCCAATTTTGTGAGACCGGAAGGAAAAAATGCGAATCCCACCAAATATCTTACATGAATGATGATCCAATGATTCCATCTGTTGGTACGAAGCTTTTGAAATGTCATAGTTGGTTAGTTTTCGAGTGGTCGTGTTTGAACGTTTGAAGATTATTAGCTTGCAAATCAGTTGGGAGAAATATCACTAAAAGGCTTCCTTGCATGAAATCTTGGTTCTTGGCTCTTAACTCTAAGCTTCAAAATCAAATCACTTCCACAATTTTCTGATGGATATTATTCAATGTAAAAGCATCGCCGGATCTCATTCCCATCATTTTTTTGGCCATAGGGCTTTCCGGGGAAATGGCATAAAACCTGTCACCTTCATAAAAGAATTCTCCCAGAGAAACCGAGATATAAAAACGTGCTTTGTTGGTAATCACCAGAGAACCAAGCTGCACTTTTTCTGTAGAAGTATTCAGCACCTTTGACATGTTTCTTTTAAGATCGTTCAAGGCACCCAGCTGGCGCTGCATCTGGTAAATTTCCTCCTGCATCTCCTCTCTCATACTGTCATATTTAGGGGTCTTTTTAATATCACGGCTTGCTTCTAAAGTAAACTCTATAAATTTTTTAAGCTTTTCTATTTTTTCAGAAATCACGGTTTTCACATAATCCCTTATATCACTTTTCTCAAATACGATCTTCTCCATGAATCTAATCTTTACATAAAGATAATAATTTTTTAAAATAATAATTAATATTTTCGTTTCACATAAAACAGATCAATGATTCACAATAAATATTTTTCAGAAGAGCAGATCAAAACAAGGAAACAGCAGATGAGTTCCCAATGGGATACAGTATTGAAAACAAACGAAGCCGTACTGATCCACTCAGGAGAACCTATCCAGAAACCCGGAGGGCTCGATTCTACTTATCCTTTTTTACCCCATCCTGCCTATTTCTGGCTGACTTTAAGAAGACGCGAAACAGAGATTTTATTATACAGTAAAGACCTTGGATGGATTGAGTTTCACAAAGAGATTTCCAATGAAGAGATTTTCTGGGAAGGAGAAAAGAATGACATTCTGATTTCATCACAGGGGAAAAATATCAACAGTCTGGAAAATTTTCTGGAAAACCATCGTTTTTCACGGATCTTCCATTTAGGACAGGCAAAAGATGCTTCACCTGAAGCTTTTGAACTGAAAACTTTATTGGATAAAACAAGGAGGAAAAAAGATGCTTCTGAGGTTAGTTTTATCCGGCATATTGCAGAAATCGCCAATTCAGGATATCAGAAAATAACTTCTGTCCTGCAGCCGGGAATGACGGAAAGGGAACTCCAGATCGCTTATGAATCGGAAATTTTCAGAAACGGAGCCCATACGGTTCCTTACGAAACTATTGTGGGAAGCGGGAGCAATTCAGCGATTCTGCATGCATTGCCTTCTCAAAAAATAATCAAAGAAAATGAATTTGTATTGGTAGATGCCGGAGCAGATATTTTTGATTACTGTGTAGATGTTACCAGAACATTTTATTCTTCCGGAGAAATGTCTTCACAACATAAAGATCTCTATTCTATTGTATTGAAAGCTTATCATGAATGTGTAGCTATGTCAAAAGCCGGAGTTTTCTGGAGAGATGTCCATATCCATTCGGCTAAAGTGATTACAGAAGGTCTTCTGCAGCTTGGCATTTTAAAAGGAAACCTCAGCGACCTGATCGAAAAAGAAATTGTCTCCCTTTTCTATTCTCACGGAGTAGGGCATCTAGTAGGCCTGAGAGTCCGTGATACAGGGCAGGAAGAAAACCTAAATCCGAAAACATATTTCGGAGCTCGGTTAAGGGTTGATCTGGAACTGGAAGAAAACCATTTAATTACCGTAGAACCAGGCTGCTATTTTATGCCTGCCATTCTCGAAAGTGCTTATCAGCAGAAGAAATTTTATGATGATATCAACTGGACGGAGCTCAAAAAGTGGTACGATATCGGCGGAGTCCGTATAGAAGATAATATCCTGATTAAGAATGATGGCAACGAAAATCTTACAAACTGTATAGCCAAAACAGAATACTAAACACCAAAAAAAAGAAAGCCAATATAGCTGATGAAGCTTATTGATTTAGTACAAAAACTCATTTTAAAAGAATAAGCCTTGCGTTCCGCAAGGCTTATTCTTTTATTTTTCAGCAATTTTTTTAAGATCTCCGAGTCCCTGCTCAAACATCGTATTCATATTACTATCCATCATAGGTTTCATGATCTTCATCATGGTGTTCAGCTCGTTATCTATTGACCAGGTAACTTTGGTTCCGTTCCCTTCAGGAGTTAAAATAAGGTTTGCTTTAGCATCACCTTCAAAAGGTTTGATAAAATGAAGCTTGGTAATCAGTTTTTCATTGGGTACAATTTCAGTAACAGACTGTTCGCCCTCTCCTACTTTGTCATTTCCTTTCCAGTGATAGGAGTCTCCCACTTTGTCACCAGTTCCGGAATAGGTAATTACAATATCTTTGTCCGCTTTGGAAAACGGGTCCCAGACATTATACTCTTTCAGTGAGCCTACATGCTGCCATACTTTTTCTTTTGGAGCATTAATCACCACAGATTTTTCAAAATGATAATCTTTACTGAATGCCAGCATTGCAATAATTACATATACTACCGCCAGAAGGATAATTACGCCAAGAATTTTTAAGAGTGTTTTCATAGTTTTGATATTTTGAGTTTATTTTCTATTTTTTCAACCACAAAAATTCATTTAACATGAAAATTACAGCTTTACCGGACTAATGTATTGTGGTTTTATTGTTTTCAAAATTAGTCATTCCACTTACATTGCTTCTTTTCATATGACAAGATTATTAAAGATAAAGCATTTTTGTCACATCTTGGTATCCGGGCATTATTTTTGTGTATTTCAGCTCTGATTCCCGATGAATTATTAAATTTACCATACATAAAAATAGAAAAATGAATATTTTAACAGAGAAATTCAATACACCATATCACGCAGCCCCTTTTGACGGTATTAAAAATGAAGATTTTCTTCCTGCATTCAAGGATTTAATTACAAAATCTGAAGATGAAATCAATACTATTGTAAACAATCCCGCCTCTCCCACTTTTGAAAATGTTATTGAGGCATTGGCTTATTCGGGGGAGCAGCTTGAAGTGGTTTCAAGTATTTTTTTCAATCTGAACTCTGCAGAAACAAGTGATGAAATTCAAAAAATCGCACAGGAAGTTTCCCCGCTTTTAACAGAATATTCTTCAAAAATCTCTCAAAATGAAGCCCTTTTCAGCAAGATTAAAAAAGTATATGACGAGAAGGAAAAATATACGCTGAATGAAGAACAGGAAATGCTGCTGAATGAAACCTATAAAGGCTTTGTAAGAAGTGGTGCCCTGCTTGATAAAGAAGGCAAGGAAAAGTTACAGAAGATCAATATGGATCTCTCTTTGAAATCACTTCAGTTCGGGCAGAATGTTTTAGCGTCTACCAATGCTTATTTTAAGCATATTACAAATAAAGCAGATCTGGCCGGAATCCCCGAAGCTATCCTTGAACAATATGCCGAAGAAGCCAAAGAAAGAGAACTGGAAGGCTGGGTAGTTACGTTACAGTATCCAAGCTACATTCCTTTCATGACATATGCTGAAAACCGTGAACTGAGAAAAGAAATTGCCCTTGCCAACGGCAAAAAATCTTTTAATGGCGGAGAATTCGACAATCAGGAACTTATTAAAGAACTCCTTCAATTAAAACAGCAGAAAGCGGAATTATTAGGTTACCAGAATTATGCAGATTATGTTCTGGAAGAAAGAATGGCAAAATCTCCGGTGAAAGTCTTTGATTTTTTAAATGAACTTTTAACGAAAGCAAAACCCTACGCAGATAAAGAAACAGATGAGCTGAGATCTTTAGCCAAAGCTGACGGAATAGATGAACTTCAGGGATACGATCACGCTTTCTACGCAGAAAAATTAAGAAAACAGAAATATGATTTTAATGATGAGGAACTGAAGCCGTATTTTCCGTTAGATCAGGTACAGGATGCGGTTTTTGGACTGGCTGAAAAACTCTTCGGACTTACTTTTGAGGAAAGAAATGACCTTCCCAAATACCATAATGATGTAAAAATATATGAAGTAAAAGAGCTGAGTGCAGTTTCTACCAGCGGCCACACAGCAAGGGATTTCAAGGCATTGCTTTATGTAGACTATTTCCCGAGAAAAGGGAAAAGAGCCGGTGCATGGATGACCTGCTACAAAAGTCAGTATAAAAAAGACGGTGAAAATTCCCGTCCGCACATCTCTATTGTCTGTAATTTCAGCAAACCAACGAAAGATACACCGAGCTTACTGACATTCCAGGAAGTAACAACTTTGTTCCATGAATTCGGGCATGCACTTCACGGAATGCTGGCAGATACACAATATCCAAACCTTTCCGGAACTTCTGTAAAATGGGATTTCGTGGAACTTCCTTCTCAATTCCTGGAAAACTTCTGTTACGAGCCGGAATTCCTGAAAACATTTGCCAGACATTATAAAACCGGAGAAGTACTTCCGGACGAAAAAATCGAGAAAATTGAACAGTCTAAAAATTTCATGGAAGGTTACCAGACCATGAGACAGCTTGGTTTCGGGCTTCTGGATATGAATTACCATACAAAGGTAAAAGAACTGGAAACTGAAAGTGTAAAGGCTTTTGAGGATAAATATACAAAGGCAACAACACTTTATCCCGTAAATCCTGAAACAGCTATGAGTCCAAGTTTCTCCCATATTTTCCAGGGCGGATATTCTGCCGGCTACTATTCTTATAAATGGGCAGAAGTTCTGGATGCGGATGCATTCCAGTATTTTAAGGAAACAGGAATTTTCAATCATGAAACCGCAGAGAAATACAAAGTGCTTCTTTCTTCCGGCGGAACAAAGGACCCAATGGAGCTGTATAAAAGTTTCAGAGGAAGCGAACCGAAAGTGGAAAGCTTACTGAAAAGGGCATTTGGATAATAAATATAATTGTGATAAATATAGAAAGAACAGTCAATAGCTGTTCTTTTTTCGTTTCAGTGAAGGCAAGTTGCAAGAATACCAGATGTTGTATGAATTTTAACTTATATTTCCATAAGAATACATAAATTAGCTCAACACACATCAATAATGAAAAAGATATTAACGGTAAAAAAAATTTTAATTCTCTGCATATTTTGCGTTTATGCTTGTTCAGATATAAAGAGAACAGGAAAAGAAAATCTGCAAAATAAAGATTTGAAAAAATATATCGGGAAAAATATAACCGTTACCGGGCAAACCGTAAATATGAAACTCGGTGCGATACTGATTACAGATAATGGAGAAAATATCTGGATGGACGGAATGGATAGCTGGCCGGAAGGATATTACGTAAATGACAATAATCTGAAAACCGTGAAAGTGACAGGAACTATCATAGAGAAAAATGATCTCCCTGTTTTTATCCCCAATGAAAATGATCCGGTACTTCAACAGGGCATACCTGAACCCAAAGGAACCGATCTTGAAGAAGCAAGCCACAGATACCTATTAAAGGATTATACATACAGCATTGTCAAATAAAATATTTACCGCTAAAAGTGAAATATATCTTAGAAAAAATAAAGAAAAATTGTAAAACACATTATTTCAGGAGAGATTATTAAGCATTTTCCATTAAATTTGGAATCAGTTTTTATGATGTTACCTGTTAAAAAGTATGGAGATTCCGGACTATTGGAAACATTATAGAATCTGAATAAAAAAACTCCATGAAAAAACTCTTAACTCTAACCCTGATTTCAATCATTACGATTGGGCTGGTTTATGCTCTGGTCCATTATATCAGGATGGACGGCTTTTCTTTTGCCCTGGCCCTGAACTTTATGCTGATGGCATGTACACTTACTTTTACAGAAACAATGAAAAGCAAGCTGAATTCGCCCTACTTCCAGGAAAAAGCCTGGGAAAAGAAGGGAAAAATATACGAATCGCTTGGAATTAATGTTTACCGAAAACTATTAGTTGCTGTGGGCTGGGAAAAGCTGAACAAAAAATCCAAACCCGTAAAAAAAAATGCAGCAGCTTTAGCGAATCTTTATTACCGGACAAAACAGGATGAACTGGGGCATCTGATTATCATGATTATCGTTCTGGGATTTAACATTTTTGCAGCAGTTAAGTTTGGAATTATTAAATCCTTATGGCTGTTGACTTCAAATATTTTACTGAATATATATCCTGTTTTTCTTCAGCGGTACAACCGCCCGAGAATAGAAAGAGTCATCAATATAAATAAACGCAGATAAAACCGTTATCTGTAATACAAACAAATTCCCACCAATGAACCGGAATCTGATTTTTTGTTTAATTATTTTAATCTTCTCTTCCTGTAAAGAAAAGAATAAAAATGATGTTAATTTTGAAAATGAACCAAAGGTTAAAACTGAAAAGAAGAAGAATATTACCACTGAAATTTCAACGGACATCAATCAGCTTGAAAAACTGATTAATCTATCAGAATTCAGGCCTGAAAAAGTTAAATTTAAATATACATTTATTGATAATTCAGGAGGAAGAGTTCCCGGCCCTTCCGATTCTTTTCTGGAAGCTTTGCTATATTTTGATGACAAAACAATGGAAAAAATACGGGAAACCGATCAAAATGCAAGCCTTCCGGTTTCAAATTACCAAAAGCATCATTTTACATTCAGTTGGCTTGATAAGGAAACTCTTTCCGAACTAGAGCAGTCTGACAGCCTGAAAAGTATTCATCCTGATCTCATTTTTGGAACCAATAATGGAGGGTGCCTGTATCTGAAGAATAAAATTTTACTTATAAAAGAAGTAAATTAAAACACAAACTCGACTATGTTTATCCAACAAAAAATGAAATTAGTAAGTAAATTACTTTTTTTTTCAGCCACTTCTTTCTTTCTGAAAAGCTGTAACCAGACCAATGAAAAGAACACCTTACACAATAAATCTATAAAAACAGGAAAATCTCAATTTGCTGCAAATGACATTTTTTTGGCCAAACATTCCGACAGTTGCAACTGCTCAGCAGAATTTGAATCGAAAGACAGTATTAAGCTTGTCCACATTAAAAATCAATTTTATAAAAGCAAAACAGGGCATTTATACGAAAAAACTGAAGCTCAGAGAGAAATTAATGGGCATTTAAAAGAAATAGAATACTTCAATGGCTCTTTTTCACAGGATGTAGACCCCTTAACATTTGAGCCACTTGACGGATGGTACGCAAAAGACAAAAATTATATTTATTATTACAGACCTGTAAGCGGAGGAATGCAGATTTCAAAACTTGATAAAGCAGACAATAAAACATTCAAAATTCTGCCGGGACAATATAAATATGGAGCTGACAAAAATTATTTTTATGACGGAACAGAAATAATTGATGACTTTGTTCCCAATAAAACAAACTTTAAACTTAACAGCAAAGGACAGATTTTTGAGATGGAATGTAACCAAAGAAAATATAAATTTGAATTGGTAAATTAATCCTCCTGAATTCCTTTACAAAAGCAATAGAATCCACATGACCATCCAAAAACAAATCACCGAATACATCACCAGCCAGCCCGAACCCAAATGTAGCGATATGCAGGAACTTCACCGGATTATTCTGGAAATAAAGCCAGCCTGCAAATTATGGTTCCTTGATGGCAAAAACGATGAAAACAAAACGGTTTCCAATCCTAATATCGGATATGGGCTTCAAACCATGCAGTATGCAGGTGGAAAAACCCAGGAATTTTATCAAATCGGTATGAGTGCCAATACAACAGGAATCTCCATCTATATTCTCACCATCAGCGATAAAACTTACTTAGCTAAAACATATGGACAGGAAATCGGAAAAGCAAGCGTGACCGGATACTGCATTAAGTTCAAGGCTCTGAAAGACATAAACATCGAAATACTCAAAGCCGCCATACGGGACGGGTTTGAACAGGATGAAAAAGATAATTGATCCTTTTAAAGCTGAATCGTTCTTAAATATTATGACATCGGACAAACGGAGATTTCTTTACCTTCAGCATAAGTTTTTACCCAATCGCAAAGGCTTTCCAGAATAGGAACCAAGTCCTGCCCTTTATTAGTCAAAACATATTTAATCCCCGCAGGAACAGTTCCGGGAATTTCTTTTCTGACAATTACCGCATGGATTTCCAGTTCTTTAAGCTGCCGGCTCAGGACCTGTTCAGAAATATTCGGCAACTCTTTTTTCAGCAGGTGAAAGCGGTTGTTTCCCTGTGAAACAGAATAAACAATCTGCGACTTCCAGCGGCCTCCGATCATTGCAATCGCCGAGTTCAGCTCACAAACCTGAAACAAAAATTTTTCATTTATTGCATTGGTGGAATTTTCTTTACGCATAATCAATTGTTTTTAACGGCTCACAATTTTGTTCGTTATTGCACACAACAAACTGCTTGCTGAATTTTGTAATAAAAATACGAAATATGAACAAAATATTATTGATCATGATTGGATTATTGGCGACAGTTTCATCAAAAGCACAGGAAAAATGGATTATGAAATCAGGATACCTGGCACAACCTGATACCGTTCTGGTTTTTAAACCGAAAGCATATAAGGAAACAGAAAAATACCCTTTGGTTTATCTTTTTCACGGATATAGCGAGGATTACGGGCAATGGTCACAAACAACGGACCTGCAAAAGCTGGCTGACCAATATGGTTTTATCATCGTTACACCAGACGGGTTTACATCTTTCTACATCAACAGCCCGGTGAATAAAAATTCGCGGTATGAAGATTTTTTCTTTAAAGAATTAGTACCGAAAGTGCACCGTTCTTTCCATATTGATGACAAAAATATTTTCATCAGCGGTTTAAGTATGGGCGGTTACGGAGCTTTGCGGTATTTCATTTTACATTCAGATTACTTTAATACAGCAGGTTCCACAAGCGGAGCTCTGGAAATTGATTATTCCGGTTTTCAGAAAGTAAGCCAACAATTTTGGCAGACAAACAGGCTGATAAACGATATGACAATAAATATCGGCAATTCAAAAACCGTAAACTGGAACCAATACAGTATCTCAACACTATTGAAACAACATCCGGATTTTAAGAAAGCATTTATTTTTGACTGCGGAACGGAGGATATTCTATATTCAAATTCTGTAAATCTCAAACATCAGACTGACAGCATGAAAATCCCCGCAACCTTCATCAGCCAGCCGGGCGATCATAATACGGAATACTGGAGCAAATCTATTGGGCATCATTTTATCTATTTCCAACAGCATCTGAAAAAATAAAAGCCCTGATTTACCACTATAAAATTTAATTAATTTCTTTTTCCGGCCTATTTATAAACTCCCCATTTTCAAGAACAACCTGATTGCCCCATTCTGTAATGGCTTCCAACACAGGAACAAAGGTTTTTCCAAGTTCAGTCAGGCTGTACACAACTTTAACAGGCGGTTTTTTGCCAAAAACTTTTCTTGACACCAAACCGTCTTTTTCCAGCTGTTTCAACTGTAAACTCAAAGTCATTTCCGTAACTGTTGCCAGTTCTTTACGAAGTTCACTATATCTTTTAGCCTCGTTTTTCAGATGGTAAAGTATTACGGTTTTCCATTTTCCGCCTACCAGATCCATCGTAAGGCTTACCGTACATGGGTAGGTCTTTCCTTTCAGTTTTACCTTATCACCAATACATTCTGTTTTCATTTCAATTGTATTTAGCCTATCCGTTTAGATAGTTATTGCAGGTTTAAAGTACTAAAAATACTTTTGTAACTCAATTTATTATAGTACAAATTTAAGAAAATGAAAATACTTATTATCCTTGCCCATCCGGAAGAAAAAAGCTTCAACGCAGCAATGTTTAATACCGCTGTCAGAACGTTGGAAAAAGAGGGCCACGAAGTTAAAACTACCAATTTATACAAAGAAAATTATCACCCGGTAAGCGGAAAACAAAATTTCACCCGGCTGAAAAATCCGGATTATTTCAAGCAGCAGGATGAAGAGCTATTTGCTTTACAGCACGCTACATTGATGCCGGATATTGTTGCTGAACAGGAAAAGATTGAATGGTGCGAAATAATGATCTGGCAGTTTCCGCTGTACTGGTTTTCGGTTCCGGCCATTTTAAAAGGCTGGATTGATAAAGTTTTTACAATGGGAAAACTCTACGACAACGGTAAAATTTTCAGCAATGGATTTTCAGCAGGAAAAACAGCAATGCTTTCTGTAACAACCGGCGGTCCTGAAAAAAATTATGTCGAAGACAGATACGGTGAGATACACTCAATTTTATTTCCGATACACCGTGGAATCCTTGAATTTCTGGGTTTTACCGTTTTACAGCCGGAAATCATTTATTCTGTGGAACGGCTTACCGATGACGAAAGGGAAACCGCACTACAAAATTGGTCTGAAAGGTTAACCAATCTCGAAAAAGAAACCGTAGAAAAACTAGGATAGATTACATCACAGGGAGAAGTTATCAACTGAGCTTTCTTACAATTTTAGCAGAGATGTTTTAATAACTGAAAGTAAGAAATTAAAGCTTCTCTCTATTTTCTTTTTATAAAGAATATTTGGTTGAAATTTTTAATGAATTTCAGATCGGTGAATATGTTATAAACCAAATTGAAGTATTATATTTGGCAGCTCTGCAAACTCATGAGGCAGTAAAGACAACCTGATAAAAAAGCTTTAAAACCCTAAAAGACAAATCCAGGAACGGAATTGCTTAATTTTAAAGTTGCATCGCTATATAATTTATAAAGAATGACAAAAAACTACTCCCTTACTTTTCTTATTCTCCTTCTATTCAATTTCAGTTTTGGACAAGCTCCACCGTTACCTCCAACTCCTGAAGAAGTTCAGAATTATAATGCCGGAAATACAAAAAGTACAGTTAAACCCATAGAAGTCTCTCAAATCAAAAGAAGTAATAACACTGAAAATGAGGAGGCACAAAATATTATTCCCCAATTCAAAGTTTCTTTAAGTGAATCAACTGATAAAAATTCCGTTTATTACTTCAAGAACATTGAGGCCCAGATCGCAAAACTGGATACCCTGGTATCTGCAGAGCAAATGATAAGCCTCACCAGATATAAAATCCAGACCGGTACAATCAATCCGGCATATCTGGATAGTTTGGCAGGTAAAGCATATAAGTTTAATGAAGACAAACAGTACAGCGAAGCTATAGAAACAGCTAAAAAGATACTTATCCAAAGTCCCAACAATATAACCGCCCACAAGGAAATGTCTTATGCATACAAACGTCTTGGAGATAATAATTTGTCCGGCCTTCATTTTTCAATGATGGTCAAAATCATTAAATCTGTACTGAAATATGGGGACGGAAGCCGTAAAAGTCCATATATTCTTAATAATTTTTTTGAAGGATTATCCATTTATGAAGCAAAATTCGACTGTTTTCCCAAAAAGGTAAGGCTAATCCTGACCACCGAGAAAAAACTTCTGGGAGGCTACGACTGCTTCCACATCATGCGCTTTTCAGATATGACGCACTGGCTGCCGTCTTTAAGTCCCGAAGATTACAAAATAGAACAGTAAAAATGACCAATCAAATAAAACAGCTTAAAAAACCATTCCTAAAATTGAAAAGCACATTATCCCTCATCATCCTGCTTGTAACCTCCATTCATTTATATTCCCAGAAAACGTATGTGTTTTTTGGCTCATTTAACCGTGATAAAGCAACTGAAGGGCTGTATGTGTATCAACTGGATACCATCAAGGGAAAACTATCCAAGGTAACCTCTGTAAAAGGAATTTTAAACCCTTCATTTCTCACGTTATCTCCGGATGCCCAATATGTTTTTGCCTGTACAGAAAGTAAAACTCCCAATGCAGGAAGCGTAAGCAGCTTTGCGTTCAATCCCGAAGATGGAAAACTGACCTTTATAAACAGTCAGAAAAGCGGTGGCGAAAACCCGGTTTATGTAATGGCACATAAAAACGGTAAATGGCTGGTTAATGCCAATTATACCGAAGGCAGTGTCTCGGTATATCCGGTATCTGAAAACGGAACTATACAGCCATATGTACAGAATTTTCAGTTTTCGGAAGGAAGCATCAATAAACAAAGACAGGATAGATCACACGTTCATGCTGCTGTTTTTTCTCCTGATTTCAAACAGCTGTTTTTACCTGATCTCGGGGCAGATAAAATCAGGTCTTATACATTCGACAGTGATAAAACGGAACCTCTGCAAGCGGCACAACAACCTTATATATCATCCGTTTCAGGAAGCGGACCAAGACATTTAACCTTTCATCCCAATGGAAAATTTGCCTACTGCATTAATGAGCTATCAGGAACAATTGATGCTTACCTGTATGCAAATTCCAGTCTGGAAAGCATTCAGAGAATTGCCACTCATACCGACAGATACAAAGAGGATTTTGAAAGCTCTGATATCCATATCTCTCCGGATGGTAAATTTCTGTATGCATCCAACCGGGGATACGAAAATAATATTGCCATTTTCTCGGTCCTGGAAGATGGAACATTAAAAAATATCGGTTATCAGCCTACTTTTGGTAAACAGTTAAGGGTTTTTGATATGGATGAAACAGGAAAATTCTTAATTGCAGCCAACGCAGCCAGTGGAGATGCATTTGTATTCAGACGTAATCCTGAAACAGGCTTATTAAAAAAGGTGGGAAGAAGAACAAAAATGTTTGGGGTTTCCAGCGTGAAAATCAGAAAGTATTAGCAAGTGTTTATATATCGGAAAATGTGTAACTTGATGTACTAACAGAAAAACATGCTCATAGACCTATTAAACCATATCGGCTATTTTAAGTACAATACTCCTGATGAAAAAAACGAATTTGAAAAAGCCATACAACTGTATTCTTCCAACCGGACAGGGTTGAATAAATTAATCAATAAGTTCACTTTCGCACATGACAAAAGGAGCTTTTTAGCAGATCACAATATTGACAAAAGTACTTTAGACATCGATCAAAGAGGCAGAGATGATAAATGGGAAGAATTTTGTATAAGTGCAGGGTCCGGCAATAAAATTGATTTTATTGATTTTTTACAAGTCATAGGACTTTCCATTGCGTTTGATGATCCTATAAAGCATGATGAAAAAAGTGAGCTCAACAGCCTGATAGTAAGTATTAATGGGTTAACGCATACAATAGAATACCCATATCTGCAGGATGAATTACTCTTGTTCAGCTTTACTGAAATAATAAACCGGGAACTGTCTAAAATAAAATCCCCTGAAAAATGCTACATTATCGGCAGGTTTCCCAGCATCCTGCTTTTTGTCACCGAAGAAATATATCAGTATTTAACTCAACTGGAAACTGACAATTACTCTGAAATACTAAAACCGGAAGAATGGATCAGAAAATTTGAAAAACCTGATCCGGGATAAGCTTTACTAAACTCTTTCGATTAAAAACTCTGAGCATACAGAATTGTATGGGCAGCCAGGTTTCTGTATATTTCATTCTTTAATTATGCTAAAATTCAAAACAATGGATAAGTTTCACGGAAAGGTAAAATCTGTAAAGGAATACATCTCAGGAATTATTCTGAGGGAAAGCCTGTACTTACCTGAAGGGGAAATTTCAGAAATAAAACTATATAAAAAGGGGATTCTGAGCAGTATAGAAAAAAGGTATGAGAAAGACGGCATGCAAGTGAGAGAAGTTCACCGGTTGGGAGAAAATACTCCTGAAATGATTCTGCTCCACTATTCTGATTCATCGGGAAACAGGAACAGAACGGAATATTATGATCTTGAACACAACCTGTTAGAAAAGAAAGAAATTGGCAAAACATCCATCGAATATAATTCAACAGGAAAACGGATACGCTTTTCTAAAGATGAAGTTATTCTTTTTCAAAAACAATTTAACGGGAATAATCAGGCTGTTGAGGAAATATCTTTTTCAGATCACGGCGATACAATTTATACTGTTAAATATTTTTATCATGAAAATACAATAACAAGAAAATCATTTGATGCAGAAAAAAGATTAGTCAAATTGAGGTATATGATTCTGGATGAAAAGAGCAGAATTTTACAAAGTTTTAAATTTTCAAGATATGAAGCAGGTAATGATTCTATAGACCATCCCGAAACCTATAATACAGAAAGAGCCACACGGATTACAGTGAAAGATCTGAAAAAAATTGATCACAATGACCTGCCTGAAAGTTCAGTTTTCCCTCTGGATAATACCTTTGCTCACATTGATGATATTAAAAAATTCCTTAGCGAGTTCAGGTATGATATGGATGGCAAGGAACTCTCCGGATATCCGCCTGTTGATTTTTTTGATGAATTTACGGATGTACAATATGATCATGCCGGCCGTGAAATTTCCAATGAACAATATATGTATTGGCCGTATTTTAATGAAAAAGAGCTCACAAGGGTAAAATCCAGTGCCAGCCAATATAATGATGAGGGGCTTCTAATTGCGCACAGTTATTACGAAACTGAAAAGAACCATGATTTCGGTGGAAGTTACAGGTATGCCTATGAATTTGACAGTGAAAACAGGATCATCAAAAAGATAACAACCGGTGACAGTAAAAGCGTAACCAACATTTCTTATGAAAATGGAAACAGAATTGAAATCCAGGAAAATGAACATGGGCAAAAATTCACCCATATTTTTGATTCAAATGGCAACCTGATCTATTATGAGGATGCATCAGAGAAAGGAAACCGGAAATGGTTCAGATCTTATGAAATTACATATTACGGATAAAACCCAGCCGTAGTTAGCGACAGAAGCATTCGTAAACAAAAAATGATTAATAATCCGCTGCATAACATTTTTAATTTTAGTCGCAACATATTTTGTATCTTTAATTACCATTTTGGAAAAGATCAGGTGGTATAGAAGCAATGGCAGAAGAACTTTATTTCATCAAGACCAATCCAAATATTGCAAAAATCAATTTGTACAATAAACTTTGCCGCGAAGAGGAAAACATCTTGAATTTTCTTCAGGCCGATGCCAGAGTAAGCCTTGAAATCATTAAAAATAAAGTAAAAGATTCTGTAGAAAACCTTACCAAAGAAGAGCTTTCAGGTATTTTTACCTGGTTCAGCAGTATTTATCCTTCAGACCGTGAAGAAGCCAAAACCCAGCTTTTTATCCATGGTCTTGATCTTTTTTATGAAATACCTAAGGAACAGAATGTAAAAACATTTCAGGAACTGCTTACAGATTATGAAAATTATTCCAAACAGGATCTGGATTTTATGATGGATTCTCAAAATTTCAACCAATTCCTTGTTTTCGGACTTTTCTTCTCAGATATTGCCCTAAAGCAAAAAGGAAACTCCTCAACACTTCCCCATTATTTAAAGGCAGATCATCCTTCTTTATATGAACTTGCAGAAGATCAGTTCCGTATGAAAGGGCCAGGTCCGGATAATAATCTTGATCTGCAGCATTATTTCGGAGAATTGTATGACTTAACTAAGTTTTACAAGGGATCTATCATACAACTCGATCATTAGATGATTCTGATTATTCTTCTGCAAAAAATGAAACCCGGAATTATCCTGATCTGTTCAGGATTTCTCCTGATCTCATGCAGCAAAGATTATGATCCCGGATTCTTCAATGGTGAATGGCTTTCGGATTCATTAATCACTGAGCAAAATGATCATTGGCGGGAGTTTTTATATTTTGACAATGGCCATGCAGCACGTACTACTGTTTGGGGAAAACAATACTTGCTTAACAAAAATCTAAGTTTAAAAGGATTAAAATTATATGACCGGGATAAGGAATTATTCCAGATTAAAGTTATTGATTCCAATAAAATTGTTATAAAAGGCAGAGGCTATTATGGAAGCTTTTACAAAGAATCCTTCCAGATGTATGATATGAAAACGGCTGTATCTATAGCAGAAAAAACCGAAACAGAGCGAAAAAAACTGATTGGAAACTGGAAAGCCATAAGTTCCGGAACCATTTCTGCATCAAAATACCCGGAAGATACAATCTATACAAGCTTGCCTGAAAACAGAAGAATAGGAGAAATTCCAACCGATGAAATCCAGTCTGTGAATTTTGGTTATAATAAGTTTTCATTTCGCTGTAAAAACGGGGTTATTACTTTTGGATACACCGCAGAAAAAGATAAAATAGAATTCAGTTCGGGAGATATGATTCTATCATTTAAATATTCTGTCCGGAACAACCGGCTTATCATTGAATATACAACCTATAGAAACGTATTAAATACCATCACTTTTGAAAAAGTTCAATAACACAGGCTTAAAAAAATAATAAAGCATACCTCCTGCCAGATAAGCCGATACATATGGAGTCTTTGTTTTCAGTGTTTTCGTAGTTGAACATTTTCTTTCCTTCCATCCTGATAGCTTTAAAAAGCAAATATACTAAAATTAGAACAAATGTTCTAATTTTGAAATATGGTTCAAACTCACTTATATTTGAACAATGAAAACAAAGGACAAAATATTGGAAAAAGCAATGGAGCTTTTCAATGAAAACGGCTACAACAATATCACAACAAGACACATTGCAGCTGAACTTAATATGAGTCCGGGAAATCTGCACTATCATTTCAAGCATTCCGAAGATATTATCAAGATCCTTTTTTCTGAATTGGTTCTTAAAATGGACGTTATCCTGAATAATTTACACAAAACAGAAAACAAAACACTGGAAGACCTCTACTACTTTACTTTTTCCACATATGAAGTTTTTTATTCTTTCCGTTTTATTTTCATGAATTTCTTTGATATTCTAAAACATATTCCGGCCATAGAATCCCAGTACGAATCTATCAACGAGAGCAGAAAAGACGAATTTCAGATGATCTTCAAAGGCTTTCAGAAAAACAATATTTTCAGAGACGATATCCCTGATTTTATCCTTAGAGGCCTTACCACTCAAATATTTATTATCGCAGACAACTGGATTATTCATAACAGCCTCGCTTTTAAATTTGAAAAAGATAAAGCCGTAGAATATTACGCCCTGATACAGATGAACCTTTTCTATCCGCTACTTACTGCTGAACAGCAGAAACTGTACGAAGAAAAATACATCGGTTAATAGATTCATCAGAAACAATTATGGACTTAGCACAAATCATTTCCCACAGAGGTTGAGATATGGAAAGAGCAGATTGGGAACACTTATTCACAGCCTGTTTTTAACCTTTAATTGATTTCTGAGAAGATGTATGGCATGGTATTGGCTGCAAGAGCGCTAAGTAAAATTGTTTTGAAACCTTTATTTTAAGCCATTAAGATTAATAAACTGTTGAGAACAGTAATTTTTTTTGATAAATCTTAACTGATATGGAACTTTACAGCGGATTTTAGTGGCTTAAATATTGGAACAATACCAGATTTTTTCTACCTTTACATTACTAATGAAACATTTGAACAGCATATTACGTCTTCCTTTTTTCAGTGAGTATTACTCCCCGGCGAATCGTTCGGGAAGACTTTCTATATCTGTTATCTAACGAGAATAATCTTATATATCATATAGAGCCCGGGCAATATTGTCCGGGCTTTTTTATTTTAAAATCAAATAAACATGATCAGTACATTAAAAGAAAATGCAGCCATCATTCTTCCGGAAAACGGTCTGGAACAGAAACTGAAACTGGCTGAAGAGGAAAACAGGAAACTAATTATAAAACTGGGGTTTGATCCTACAGCTCCGGATCTCCATATAGGTCATGCTGTAGTTCTTAAAAAACTGAAACAGTTTCAGGATCTGGGCCATCAGATTGTTATTGTAGTAGGAAGCTTTACGGCAAGGATCGGTGATCCCACAGGAAAAAATAAAGCACGAAAACCGTTAAGTTTTGAAGAAGTAGAGCATAATTCACAGACTTACATTAACCAGCTTTCGAAAGTTATTGATGTAGAGAAAACCAGAATTGTCTTTAATTCAGATTGGCTGGACCTGCTTAGTTTCCCGGAAGTTATCGGGCTTTTATCGAAAGTCACCGTTGCACAGCTGATGCACAGAAACGATTTCAGCAAAAGGTTTACAGAAAATACTCCCATCGCAATGCACGAGCTTGTTTACCCTATTCTTCAGGGCTTTGATTCCGTACAGATTGAATGCGATATTGAAATGGGCGGAACGGATCAGCTTTTCAACTGTACAATGGGAAGACAGTTGCAGGAAGTTCATCAAATGACGGCTCAAACCGTAATGTGTATGCCTCTGCTGAAGGGCCTTGACGGTAAGGAAAAAATGAGTAAATCGCTTAACAATACCATCGGACTTACTGATGAACCCAATGAAATGTTCGGCAAAACCATGTCGATTCCGGATAGCCTGATTGAAGAATTTATTGATCTTGCTTCTGATTTTTTAATTGAGGAAAAGGCAGCTTTAAAATTAAAACTGGAAAACGGTGAAAATCCAATGAACATCAAAAAGCTCATTGCCAAAAATATTATTGCTCAATACCATAATGAAACCGCAGCGGAACTTGCAGAGAAATTTTTCAGCAGCCAGTTTCAAAGTAAAAACATGGAAGAAAAAGCCTATGAACCTGTTGCCTTAAATCTGTTTCAGAATGAAAGAATAACGCTGACAGAGCTTTGCAGCCAACTCAGAAACGACCTCAGCAAATCGGCGGTACGAAGGCTTATCCAAAACGGAGGAATTCAGATCAATACCATAAAAATAATGAATCCTGATGAAGAGATTGAGCTATTGGCTGAGACGAAAATAAAAATCGGGAAAAGAAGTTTTTTCGAACTTGTATAAAACTTCAGATTTGCGAGAATAATTTTCAATATATTCGTCTTATTAAAGAAAAAAGTAATGACCACAGAAGAAATTTTCAGCATCATAGAAGAAGAGCTCTATCTCACGGTTCCTGATTTTACAATTGAGGAAGACCGGATTTTCTGGAAAGATGCTTTCGGTGCTGAAATTGAAATATACAGATACAGTACAGCAAGCAACAATCAGGGTGTTTTTGCATGGTGGCAGAGCAACGAAGCGGGAAATGAACTGATAAGAATAAAAATAAACAGAGACATAATCATCAATTGGCGGCCTCCTATTAATACAATGGGACAGCCCTCATCGGGAGGACATTTACAGTTTTTTGAAAATTTTCTTATTACTCAATATCAGGACAAACACGGGCAAAGGCTTTTTGTGTTCAATGTTGATACCCTAAAGGCAGAAGAAATCATTACGAAAGGCTTCAGCAAAAAAGTAAAATTAAATGGCAGTGAACTGTTCGTTGCAGACAGTTCCGAAAATAAATTCATAAAAATCTCTATATATCCTGACCGTTTGGAAAGAGAAGAGGTTGATGAAGAATACATGAACAGCAGAAACATAAAATTTGATTAAGTGAGTTATTTCATGGTCGATATTGAATCGGATGGCCCGATTCCCGGAGATTTTTCAATGATCTGTTTTGGAGCAGTCCTTGTAAATGAGGAACTGGATACTACTTTTTACGGAAAACTGAAACCTGTTTCAGAGCAGTTTAATCCCGATGCACTGGCTGTTTCAGGCTTCAGCAGGGAAGAAACGATGAGTTTTGATGATCCTGAAGAAGTCATGCCGGCTTTTGAGCAGTGGATTAAAGAAAATTCAAAAGGAAGACCTATTTTTATCAGTGATAATAATGGTTTCGACTGGATGTTCATCTGCTGGTACTTCCATCATTTTACCGGAAAAAATCCTTTCGGATATTCTTCAAGAAGGTTGTCTGACCTGTACTGCGGTCTTGAAAAAGATACGTTTGCACAGTGGAAACATCTCCGTAAAACGGAGCATACACACAATCCCGTAGATGATGCAAGGGGAAATGCAGAAGTTCTGCTGCATATGAAAAAAGAGATGGGGCTTAAAATTGTTTTGAAATAATTCAGGGAAAACTCATGGGAAGAAACACCGAGATTTATAGGTTTGATAAGGAAAAGGCCTCCGCCTATCTTTATAAGGATCTTCAGCACAGGATATTTCACACCGGTACCTTCAGAGAATATCTGAAAAACAGGAAAAAAGACCTATCCGGCTATGAAATCAGCTTTGATAAGATATTGGGAACTGTTAAAAGTGATATCAATATGATCACTGCTGATGAACTGTTTGAGATCAATCTTTTCCTGAGCGATGAAATACATTCTGCATTTGAAAGAGAAAGCTATTCAGTAAGAGAAAATCACTTTCTTGACCTCTGTAAGCATTACGGGATCTTGCTGCTTTATGAGCTTCCCACCTCAACGGTATGTACCAGTTACATGTTCCAGTATGGAAATTATACTCAATATTTCCCGATAGAAGAAATGAGAGATGTGGATGGCGGAATCAATATAGATTCAAAGGATTTTCTTTGTTTTAATGATTATATGATCCTTTTAACAGAAAAAATATTGTCCGAAAAATTAAACGAATATGGTCATGATTTCACGGAAAATGAAAAAAAGGTTATTGATGAAATAAAAGCTGAAAATATCAACAACTCCCTTTTATCCGAAGAAGTTGAAAATGAATTTATTTATCTGAAGGACATCATTTCTACAGACGACAGCGGGCCTGAGGCGCAGACAGTTTATTACGCATACGATTTTTTCCTGAAGTCCCTGGAAATGAAATCTCTTATTGACCTCAATAAAAACCCAAGAATTGTTATCTTAGATTCATGATTCTGATACAACCTGCTTTTAAACTGAACTTCACAAATATCTTATGAATACTGCCATCACCTACAGGAAAGCCACAGAAAATGATATCGACTATCTTCTTGACCTGAGAACAAAAACGATGAATCCTCATTATTCAGCTTCCCATCTTCCAACAGACAGAGAGGCTACGCTTCAGAGGATTCTTTACCAGTTCGACAAAGCCAACATCATTCTTTTAAACAATGAACCTGTAGGATTATTGAAGATCAGCAGAACCGGTCATAAAACAGAAGTTCTTCAGCTTCAGATTGATCCCGGCCAGCAGGGAAAAGGCCTTGGAAAAAAGATTTTGGGCAATATTCTCACAGAATCTTCCGCAGAAGAAAAAACAGTATCATTAAGTGTATTAAAAACAAATAAAGCCCAACATTTATATACAAGCTTAGGTTTTAAAACAGTAAACGAGGATGAGCATTCCTTTTTTATGGAATTTCAGGGTGGCTTCGAGAGCCTCAGCCCCTTCAGTAGATAAATATTTCATGATTGTTAAAAAAAACAATAATTACTTGATACCTAAATTCCCCTCCCTTGGAGGGGTGGCAAAAATTCAACGAATTTTTGACGGGGTGGTTCAAAATACAGTTTACTGATTCGCCATCGTTACCAATACCAGTCTTCCACCTTCTTCCGCAGACAAAAGTATTTTCTTTCCATCCGTCAGTTCAACCATAGATCCCGGCGGAATTTCTTTCTGCTCCGTAACATCTTTCATAGAAGTCAGGCTTTGATTAACAAACACCCATTTTCCATGATGAAAGGTAAAATAACCTACCTGCATTTTATCCTGCATCGTAAGATTTTCATTTCTGATCACTTTTCTGGAAACATGCCATTTGAATAAATATTGGTTGTTATACACCATC
The DNA here is from genome assembly GCF_014207845.1 of Chryseobacterium shigense. NCBI lineage: Bacteria > Pseudomonadati > Bacteroidota > Flavobacteriia > Flavobacteriales > Weeksellaceae > Chryseobacterium > Chryseobacterium shigense. The sequence goes on along the minus strand of NZ_JACHLC010000006.1, from coordinate 60,968 downwards.
AGCCTGTGGTTTTCAGGCTTCCATACTTCATCATCAAACTTAAAATACAGATCCAGAACCGGAAGCGTTCCCTGATGCGGTGTACCACAGAAAGGACATTTCGGGTTGCTGCTATTGTCGAATACATACCATTTTTCCGTACATTCCGGGTTGTGGCATGGCTGTATCAGATCGGCGGTTTTGAGTAATGCAGTTTCCCATTCATTGGCTGTAGGACGTCTGATCGGGTCATGAAGCCCATCTATAAAAGCTTTTTTAAACAATTCGGAGAGGTAAGGTCCGGCTGCGGTAAAAGGAATTTTCTGCGGATCGCCCCAGAACGCGTCCCATTTCCTCAGATGGTCGGGTTTCACCTGATTATTGGAATCGGCAGAATGTTCTATAAACAGGGCTTTTTCTCCCATAGAAATAATCTCATCCTTTTCAGAATCAAGATCCCAGATCTTTCCTCCTCTTAAAGGGTGCCTGCGGAACAGGTACATATAGATGAGGACTGCCAATGCGTGAAGATCGGTTTTCTGATTGGGCAGATGTCTTCCGGGGTCCTGCATACCCAAGTGCTTGGTCTTTAAGACTTCAGGGGCAATAAAATCAGCGGTCCCGATAACTTCGGGAGGGAATAATTTTGGAACAACCAATCCGTCTATGTCAATAATACAGGCAGATTTCGTAACGGGATCTATCAGGATATTGTTATAGGAAAGATCGGAATGTGCCAGCCCCATCTGATGAAGTTTTTTTACTCCCCTGCTGATATTAATGGTAATCTGGAAATAACTCAGCCAATCCCCAAGCTCGGAATGATCCAGCCTTAAAGGATATTGTTGGTTTCTGAACATCGGTGCCGTGAACCATTTTCCTACTTTGTCCTGTCCCTGGATATTATCCGATCCGATATATCCTTTGGCAAAAGAGAATTTATCATGATAAATGGGAACTACAATACCCGTCAGCTTATTTTTTTCTACAATATCATACGGCCATCTGAATATTTCGTTCAGAAAGTAATCTGATGAATTTCCGTTTTTAATATTTTCCAGATAAGTGGAAACAATTCTCATAATACGCTCTTTCTGTCCTTCATCCAGAGGATTCCTGTAAAAGGCAACCACATATTCCCTTTCAGGCGAAAAGTAGACGTCTTTTACCCCGCCACGGATTGGGCTTTCATCAACATACTCATAAGATTTTGTATGATCCAGAATGGAAATAACTTTAACGGTCTTTTTCATGTTTAATAAATTATAGCCAATGTTCTGTCGTCATGATTTCCGCGGCTCCAGAAATCTGTCCAAGTAAGAAGCTGCTGATCGATGTCGGTATCGTTCATAAAATCTACTTTTGTGCGGTCATTATTATTTCCGGCTATGGTATTGGATTTCCCATGATATTTATTATTCCACCTTTCTATAGCTTTTGTGGCATCATCGGTAGGAACTCCGTCTGTAAAAAGAAAAACAATAGGTTTCCAGTCGCCTTTTCTTTCATAGGTTGTTTTTACGATATCCCGGTCTATACAATCCATTACTTTAATCAGTCCCTGAGACAACGATGTTCCGCTTCCGATAGGAATTTTCGGAGGATAAAAACTGATAATATCCTGCATCGGGGTAATAACCTCAGCCTCACCTGCGAAACCTATAATGGAAATGTAAACTGTTTCAAGTGAATAAGGGTCTTTTTTTAATTCCCTGATGATATTGGCGATGCCTTCCTGAACCTGCTCAATAGGCTCTCCAACCATAGATTCGGAAACATCGACTAAAAAATAAATAGGCAGTCTTCTCATGATTTATAAAGACAAGTGATTTAGATAATAATATTAAGCTCGGAAGGCGGTGGCGGCAATGGTGCGCTTTCTCCCGTTCCCTGTGATTTTCCTCCCATCGTAATGGATGAGCTTACCCATTTGAAAAATGAGGAAAGTGTAATGGCATCGGTAGTGTCCAGCTTTACCACATGATCTGTAAGCTCCTTCAAAAACTGTTCATCTGCTTTCGGCCCTGCGGCACAGCCTACAATAGCCCCGAATTCCAGGCCTCTGATTACAGGGATCATCTGTCTGTATTTCTGGATATCTGATGGTTTTCCGTCTGTAAATATAAACAGTAGCGGTTTCCAGTCATCTTTTCCATCCGAAGAACCTCTGATCAGTTCTTTTTTTACCAGCTCCGAAACCATTTCCAAAGCCGCACCGGTATGGGTAGGGCCACTGTCCGGACAGGTAATCTCCATAGGATAAAAGCTGGCCAGATCAGTCAGCGGAATGATGTTTCTAACTTTACGGTCAAAGGTGATCACGCTGAGATGAAGGTTGTCCATTGCCTGGGGATCAGCACGGAGCATGCTTATCAGTCCGTTAAATCCATTATTAAGTGCCTGGATGGGCCCCGTTCATGGAACCGGAAGTATCCAGTAAAAAGTATGCTAAAAGTCTCCTGCTCAAGGTAAGATAATATGAATTCTGAAGCCGGCAGCGGAAGTTGAAAACTTCCCTGCCGGCTTTTAAGTTTGATAAAATTCAGGTTTAATTGCTGTACGCGTACTGTTTCAGGATCTCAATAAAGTTATCTGTATGATGAGGTTCTCCTATAGCACGGAACTTCCAGTCGCCATTGTGACGGTATGCTTCGGCAAAAACCATGGCACATTTTCCGTTCATGCTTGCATCTCCTGAAAGGCTGTATTTTGTAATTTCTTTTCCTTTGGCATCTACTGCTCTGATAAAGGCATTTTCTATCATTCCAAAATGCTGGTTATTCTGTTTTCCCTGATAAATGGTAACCAAAAACAATATTTTCTAAATGACTGACACACGGTTAACAAAATAAATATTTGATTTTATGAGGGTTTTAACATATAAAAAGAAAGTGATAAGGAAAGGAATACACGGTTTATATTTTTGATTGGCTTTTCCGGTTACAGCACAAAAAAGTCCGGCTAAAACCGGACCTGTATTTATTTTCTTAGAGTTTAGTATTGAATTAGTTTTCAAACTCCTTATCAGAAACTGCTTTTTCTCTTGCCTTTGCAAGCATCGGGATAGAAATAAGTCCCATCACCAGCATAATAGTGATTTGTAACGGAAGTGAAATAAATGAATAGGTAAGCCCCATTTCACCACCTAAATCAGCGCTTTTCCCCATTGAGATAAACAAAGCCATAAAACCGTATTTCATTGCCAGGTTAAATGCTCCAATCCCACCACTGGCAGGAATAATCATCCCCAAAGTGCCGACAACAATGATGAAAAAGCCGTCAGCAATAGTAAAATTAGAGGTTTCAGGAAGAGCAAAACATACGAGATAAGCTGCAAAATAGTAACAAACCCATATTCCTACAGTATAAAGGATGAACTTCCCTTTTTCTTTTAATTTAAAGATAGTTGTTAATCCCTGGAAGATCCCATCAATAAAGCTTACAATCTTTCCCAGGAACGGAACATCTGCCAGTTTCTTTTTGAAAACAAAGAACAGAACAGTTCCTACCACGGGTATCAGAAGAATTAACAGTATTTTATTGGGGTTAATATTAAATCCTGAATTTTCATAAAAGGACAGGATAGCTTCGTATTTGAATAAAAGTGTAAGCCCTAAAAAGCCCAGCATACAGATAAGATCCACCACTCTTTCAAGAATAATGGTTCCGAAAGACTGATCCACCGGTACTTTTTCCACTCCATATAAAGCGGTAGCCCTTGCCACTTCACCACTTCTAGGAATGGTAAGATTCATCAGGTACCCGAAAGATATGGACCAAAGCGAGTTTGAATTAGAAATCCTGTGTCCCATGGGTTCGAGCATCAGATTCCAGCGTACAGCCCTGAACCAGTAAGCGAGAATCCCAAAAACAGAAGCAAATAATACCCATGCATAATTTGCTTTTGCCAGAGATGCCCTGATCACTTTAAAATCAAGTCCTTTTAAGGCAAGCCATAAAAAAAAGCCTGCAAAAGCAAGCGATATTACTATTGTAAGTATTGATTTTAAAGGACTCTTTGTTTTTTTCTCCATGGATCAGGTTAGAAGATTGGTCTTTTCATCAGGAAAAACGATTTTCGGCTGGAATACTTTTGCTTCTTCAGGTGTCATCTGTGCATAGGCAATGATAATGATGATATCATCTTTCTGTACCTTCCTTGCAGCAGGCCCGTTCAGGCATACCTCCCCGGATTTTCTTTTTCCTTTGATAACGTAGGTATCAAAACGCTCTCCATTATTTACGTTGACGATATAGACCCTTTCTCCCACTACCAGACCGGCAGCTTCTATAAGATCTTCATCAATCGTTATACTCCCAATATAATTAAGGTCCGAGGCTGTAACCCGTACCCTGTGGATCTTAGACTTGAAAACTTCTATTAACATTCTGCAAATTTATTAATAAAAATTAATAAATCGGACTTTTGAAATCATTTTAAAAGTCCCACAAACCCAGCTATTTAATTTTGCATTACACAAGTTTTCAAGACATTGTTTATAAAATCAGCAAACATATCGTTAAAAATATTAATACTTTATACGTAATTTAGGATTTAATAAATACAGGAAATAATATTCTTTTTTTGCTAAAGTCAATACTCATAAGCATTTGGCACGATTTTAGTGAGCGCTAACGTAGATTTTTAGTAAAAAATCAAATTATCATATTTTAACTGTTTTCATCAAAAAGCAAAAATATTTTACAACTTTTAATAAAATAATTGCACAATTAGAAAATAGTATTATATTTGCTATAATTACGAACTAACTTAATATTAAAAATTATGAACAAGTCTGAATTAATCGACGCAATCGCAAAAGATGCAGGAATCACTAAAGTTGCAGCAAAAGCTGCTCTAGAATCATTCATTGGTAATGTAACTACTACCCTAAAGAAAAAAGACGGAAAAGTTTCTTTAGTAGGATTCGGAACTTTCTCAGTAGCTGAGAGAGCTGCCAGACAAGGGATCAACCCTGCAACTAAAAAACCAATCAAAATTGCTGCTAAAAAAGTTGCTAAATTCAAGGCAGGAGCTGATTTATCCAATGCAGTTTCTGGTGCTAAGAAAAAATAATCATTCAGATTAAAAAACTCACAGGCCGTTTCTCAGGAAGCGGCCTTTTTTGTGTGGTATTCGTCAGGAGTCTCAGCACCAGAGATATTGACCCCCGCATAAATACCAATGATGGTTTTGGCTAAAGCCGTTGTACTGCGTGGCAATTAAAAAGCGAGCTAAAGCCCGCTCCTATTGAATTTTAAATGATTTGTAAATAACAGGTTCAGATTAGAATCTTTTATAATTATAATAGAAATCATAAAAATTTATTTCATCTACAATCAATCCAGCCTTTGATCCTTTATGGTGCCAGTCGTGAAATTTTCCAGTCCAGATCTTCAAGCTGATAGATAATTCTGTCGTGGAGGCGGTTTGGTCTTCCCTGCCAGAATTCAATTTCGTAAGGTTTGGCAATGTATCCACCCCAGTTGACAGGTCTTGGCACTTCGCTGTTTTCGTATTCTTTTTCCAGTTCTTTTAATTTTTTTTCCAGAAATTCTCTATCCGGAATCACCTGGCTCTGGGGCGAAACAACAGCTCCCAGCTGACTTCCTTTAGGTCTGGAATGGAAATACCCGTCACTAAGGTTTTCAGCGATTTTTTCAAGATTGGCTTTAATGATTATTTGCCTCTCAAGGTTGGGCCAGAAAAAATGCAGACAGGCTTTATGATTGCTATTTATTGCCTTTCCTTTTCTGCTGTTGTAATTGGTATAAAAAATAAATCCTTCATAGGTATATTCTTTAAGCAGCACCATTCTTGTCCTCGGACATCCGTCTTCTTCTACTGTGGAAACCGCCATAGCATTGGCTTCAGAGACTGCCGGGCTTTCACTGGCATCCAAAAACCAGTCTCTGAACTGTTCAATCGGATTTTGTTTTATCTCACTTTCAATAAGTTGGGATTTCTCATACACTTTTCTTTTATTGTGCAGGTTTTCCATAAATATTTTTTATTAAATTTGAGTATGAATTACTCATACAAAGGTAAAATATTAATTTCCACACCTGACATTTCCGGCGATATTTTTTCGAGATCGGTGGTGCTGATCGTTGAGCATAACGAAAGCGGTGCATTTGGTTTGATATTGAACAAGAAAAACAGCCAGATGAGTAATAAGTTCAAAAATTTTTTTGACTTCAAAATAGAGGTCTATGACGGCGGACCTGTTGAAAATGATAAGGTCTTTTTTATCGTTAAAAAGAAGAAGGTAACTGAAGTTTATTCTGAAATCAGCAAGGACTTTTATATTACAGAGGATATTGAAAGTATCATCAGCGCTGTTCTTAATAAGGAACTGAGTATTGATGATGTGAAAATCTTTTCAGGATACTCCGGATGGTCTGCTGCACAGCTGGATGATGAAGTACAAAGGAAAATGTGGACCGTGGTGGATATCTATAATCTGGATTATACTCTTCCCAACGACCAGACGCTTTGGAAGTCGATTATGCAGAATCTGGGCGGGGAATATCTTCTCTGGGCCAACTCACCTGAGGACATTTCTCTTAACTAACTGAATTCCCAACTGATAGATTTAAAAAGATTAACAAATTTTAAGATTACGTTAACCAATTTTAAAGAAAGAATTCCCGTTATTTGAAAAACCAAAAATCATTGAAATGAAAGGAATCAAACTACTTGCTTTATCAGCGTTTTCTGCTTCATTTTTATCTTTTGCTCCCGTCAATAAAAAAATTATTGTTATAGATGCCGGACACGGCGGAAATGATATGGGAACTGTCTTCGAAAAGTACGTTGAAAAAGAGATTACCATAAATATTGCCAAAGAGATCCGGAAGTTCAATGAAAACCAGGATCAGTATGAGGTGGTTTTAACGAGAGATTCTGATACATACCCTACTCTTGGTGAAAGAGCAGCCCTGATCAACAAGCTGAATCCGGAATTTGTTATTTCTCTTCATGTAAATAACAGTCCTCAAAAGGAAACTCCCAAACAGGGAACTGAAGTTTACATTCAGAATACTGACAATTCCAAAAAGCTTGCTGAAAAAATTTCCAAAAAATTTGATGTCCGTAAGATTGAAGAAAAAAATCTTTATATGCTGAGGGAAACAAAAGCTCCCGCAGTATTGGTAGAACTTGGTTTTATAAATAATACCAGGGACAGGGAATATATTACCAGCGAAAACGGGCAGAAAGAAATCGCTCAAAAATTCACAGAAATTATCCGTGAATACTAAATAAAGAAACAATTTCTGATTTACTCAGAATAAAACCCGGTAAAGGACTTGGGTACTTTGTTGTTTACCGGGTTTGTCAATTTTAAAAACTATTTTTCCAGCTTTCCACCATTTCTTTAAAACGGGAGCTTTCAAAAGTTTTATTTCTTATTTTACCTACAGAAAATATGCCTTTTTCGTCGGAGATCATTAAAATCTCTTCGGCTTTCTGTGATTCAAAAGCAATAATTTCGTGTTCCTGAATATCTGCAAGGTTATTTTTATGTAAAAAGGTAACAAAATTTTCCATTAAAGGAGAGATGTATGCTCCTTCGGACTGTTTCGGAATTTTGATCACATTTCCTTCCAGAAATAAAAGATTCCCGGAAGTGGTGCGTGCAATTCTTTTATTTGGATTAAGCAGAATAACATCATCCAGATCATTTTCTTCCGCATAGATACCGCCATAAATATTTTCTGCACAATGAACCCTGATATTGCTCAACAGATTATTGTTCACATTGATTTCCTTGGTAAGGTCTACTTCCAGAGGTCTGTGGTGAACTGAAAGAACATCTTCCAGCTCTGTTACTTCATAAAAATAGGATACTGAAGATTTTGAAACTGTCACCGCATCATTATTCCTGAAAACCTGAAAATTAATGATTCCGTTTTTTATTCCTCTTCCGTCAATAACATCTTTATGAAAAAGAGTCTGGAAAAATTCCAGGGTATAGGTAAGCGGAATGTTCATTCTCATCTTTCTCATGGAGGCCATTAAAAAGAAATAGCATTCTTCATCCATGATGAGTCCTCCGTTTCTCACAAAGAAAGAAACTTTTACTGCGTCTCCCAAAAGGAAGGCTCTGTTCTTTACATTTAATCCGTCTGATGTAAAATATTGATTTTCCAATTTTTGAAGTGATTTATTTATAAAAAAATAATGAACGATAAATCGTTCATCAGTTTTACCATTTACTAGTGTCCGGCTTAAGCCGCACCTAATTTTATTCTAAGGTTTTCTATAAGGTTTTCCCAATACAATGCATTCTCCTGTTCATCACCTTCTTCACAGAAATCCGTTATGTTCAGAGCCAGATCTTCTGTAATATCATCTATTGTGATTGTCATCTCAAAGAAGTTCTTAGTTCCTTCATCTTCCTCCCATCTAAAACGTACGAAACCTTCAGGCTTATATCTAATCAAAGTGGCCTTTTCAGCAGGCCCTCCGCCCCAGCTAAAAAAGAAATCATCGCCTTTCTCTGTTACCTCATCCGCAAACCATTCAGATAATCCCTCTGCCGTCGCCAGATATTCATATAAAATCTCTGATAAACAATGCATTGGAAATTCGTAATGGACTTTATGTTTCGCCATATAATCTTTGTTTTTATCGTCCCGCAATATATAAATTAATTTTTTTATTACACTAAAAAGCAGTTATTTTTTTAAAGAATCTTCATGATATTTATCACGGATTTTAAATATATATTGAATATCATTTTCAGACCTGAAACTGCCGTGCGATCCATAAAAAATCTCTCCGTTTCCGGAGAGATTGTACTGTTTATTTTCCGTTTAAAACATCCAGTATGATTTGACATCCCTGTCTGATTTCTTCCATAGAAATTGTAAGTGGCGGTGAAATTCTCATGTATTCATTTCTGTAGAGCTGCCAGAAGACAATAAGCCCTTTTTCCATGCATTTTTTAGCCGTTTCAAGGGTGTATTCGGGTGTTCCGAGGTTAACGGCAAGCATCAGGCCTTTTCCGTTAATATTTTTGATTTTAGGATGTACAAGAAGTTCTCTGAACAGTCTTTCTTTTTCAGCAGTTTCATTCATGAGACCGCTTTCCAGAACTTCTTTCAAAGTGGCATAACTGGCGGCTGCAATAAGAGGGTTTCCTCCGAATGTTGTAATATGCCCTAATTTTGGAGAGTGTGACAGGGTTTCCATAATTTCACTGGAACTCATAAAAGCGCCAACCGGAACTCCGCCTCCCATTCCTTTGCCCATTACAAGAATATCAGGGACAATTCCGAAATGCTCAAAAGAGAATAATTTACCGGTTCTTCCAAAACCCGGCTGAATTTCATCAAGAATAAGAAGCGCCCCTACTTCTTCACATCTTTTTTTAAGTTTAATCAGATAATCTTTTTCAGGAACTAGAAATCCTGCTGCTCCCTGAATGGTTTCCAGGATGACGCAGGCTGTTTTATCTGTAATTTTATCAAGATCATTTTCACTGTTGAATTCTATAAAGCTTATCATTGGTAACAGTGGACGGAATTCTCTTTTATGGGTTTCGTTACCGGATACGCTCAGTGCACCGTGTGTATTCCCGTGATATGAATTTTTGAAGGAAATAATTTCTTCTCTTCCTGTATACCGTTTAGCCAGTTTAAGGCTCCCGTCGATAGCTTCTGCACCGCTGTTTACCAGATAGGTAATTTCCAGAGGATCAGGGGTTGCTTCTGCCAGAAGTTTGCATAATGCTACCGGCTTTTCCTGTGCATATTCTCCGTATACCATTACATGCAGATATTTGTCTGCCTGTTCTTTGATGGCTTCCACAACTTTAGGATGCGAATGCCCCAAAGTATTGGCAGAAACACCTGCTACGAAATCAAGGTATTTTTTTCCATCTGTTCCGTAGATATAGCTTCCTTCCGCTTTTTCAACTTCAAAACCTGCTGCAAATTTTGTGGTCTGTGCCTGATATATAAAAAAGTCTTTGTGCATTTCCATTGTTGCAAAAATTTTCAGCAAAGCTAAAAAAGATTCAGCACATGCAGAAATTATCAGCCCTGAATAAAAAAATTACCCTCAGAAATCCAAGGGTAATATTAATATTAAAACAGAATGTTGTTTTACAATACTTTTTCAACTGTTACAAAGCTGTTGCTAATTACATTATAAGCTGTTGTCCCTCCAACTTCGGAGATCGCCTCTAAAGTAATATACTGCCCCTGCACTGCATATACTGAAAAGTCTAAACTGATTTTTCTGATGGTACCGTCAAAATTCACCGTATTTTCCAGGAGCTGGAACCTCTTAGCATCATTGACATACAAGCTGGCCCCTAATCTGCTGCTAAACGCTCCTGCAGCACCTGTAAAATTCAGGTTTACATTAATTCTGTACAAGCCTGTCTGGCGAATATAAAGCCTGTTCAGATCTGCTCCTGTTGTTGCAGCATTTGTTTTAAGCTTTAAGGGATCTGCTAAAAAGTTAGGCTTATCAATTGAAGAATTGATAGGGAGCATTACAGAACCGGAAGTTGTACTGACAGGGTTTATTGTGAATCTGGAAATATTATCAGATTCAATTTCAAAGGCTTTGCTCCAGACAAGTCCATCGAATACCATTACCTGACCTGTACTTTTTACGAACAGGAGCATCCCTCTCAGTTCCTCTATCCTTGTTGAAGGAGCATTTACTCCGGTGTAAGGCAAATCTGCTGCTGTTTCAACGGCAGGCAGGCCGAAACCTTTCACCCCGGTTGCTTCATTTGTATTTGTTATATACATCATTACCTGATCATTCCCGTTAGCATTGGAATCAGGGTTGGGTATATTTGTAAAATTGACCTGTGCGCTGTAAATGCTTAATGAAAACAAAAACAGGCAGAAAATATATTTTTTCATCATTAATAGGCTTTAATTAAACGTGCTCCAATATATGAGTTGATAGAACTGGTATCTGTTCCATAGGCAGCCAAAGATCCTCCTGAACCTCCTATTGTTGTTATAGTAGGAACAACTCTCAGTTCTGCACCGGCAGGCAGGGATACTGTTTGAGCAAAACTGGATGTTTTACTGCCCTGGGTATCAATGATAAACACAATGGAATAGTTGGTCTTGGTAACGATAGTCTCCCAGTCCGAAGATGATGTGTATTTAGCCTGCAGGGTTAATTTAAATTCCGTGATTCCTATCTGGGCTCCTACACTTCCCCCTGTGAAACCCAAGGCTGCTGCTATGTCATACATTCCATTCTGCTTTATCGTTACTGAACTTGCATTTTTCAGAAGCAGGTTATCAACAAGGACCTGGCTTTTATTATCTGGTGCAAGATAAACCGGAGAGCCTAAGGAAAGGCATATCCCAAGACCAAAAGCTAAACAGGGTATTGTAATTCCTGATGAAATTCCCAATCTTGAGCCTTTAGGCTGAAAAATTCCCTGTATCTGTCTTGCCGGGTTCCAGGCAAAACCATCGTATTTATAATACTGATCATCGGCCTTACTGTAAATAAGACCACCTACCAGGTTAGGATAATCACTAAAGAGATCTGTAGATGCAACATCATATTTTGGGAAAGTAGTATAAGTATTGGAATATGGAAGTATTACTCCTCTTGTACCGTCTTTAACCTTCACTATGTTTGTATTACTGACAATATTGTCTCCAATTACTACCTGTGCGTTTAAACCGTATTGAAATAAAAGCACTACAATTAATACTAGCTTTTTCATCTTATTGCATATTTATTTTTTCAACAATAATTTCTGATACACCGCTTCCCGTAGTATTCATTGAGAAAGACAATACATTCCCTCCAATAATACCGGTACAAACTCCTGTTCCGATATTTTGATTTCCATAAAATCTGAGTCTTAAATTGTCACCCGCCTCAAAGCTTCCCACATAAGTAAGCACCAACGACTGTCCTACATCAATGGCTCCGGGAGTCAGACTGCCTAAGGATAATGCTCCACTGGTAGAACTTGTGGTATTGTTTGTAATAGGTCTCCATGTGGCAGGAGCTGCGGCAGTACTTGTTTCCAGATCAACCTTTGAATACAGATTAATTGTTACCCCTACGCATAAAGATGGTGTCTTAACGTCTATAGCACCACTTTTAAAGGAAATTTTATACAGTCCTCTTGTTTTAATGTTAATGACATTACTTGTAGCCGATGCAAGGGAAACATCTGAAGAAATATCATTATAACTGGGACTGGAACTTGTAAAAGGGACATCTATTGCGCCTCCTGCCTGTGGGCAAAGCCTGTTTACCCCCCCACAACCGAATCCGCATGTTCCACAATCTGCTGTTATGGCTGCACTTCTTATGAAACGTGCCATTTTGTTATTCTTCAAGGTCGTGACAATAGGATCCGATATTTTCCAGACTGTGCCGTCATTCTGTACTATACTCCCGGTTTCCTTATTGAAAATAATGGAGCCCTGGGTACCGTTGCCTGTTGTACCGGTAGCAGATGTTGGCAATACTGCAGCTGTGTTAGCCCTGGGCATCCGGGCCGCGTTGTTGTCCTGTTTTACATGCAGAAGCGTTCTTGTGTCAGGCTGAAAACCTGCGGTTTTCGAAATCCCAACCTGTGCGATAACCCTTACGAAGCAAAAAATAAGGGCCAAGAGAAAATACTTGCTTTTCATTTCTAATTTTTTTTATCATTCTTGGTGTAATAAATTTATAAAATATTACAACTCAAATGATATCATTCACAAAAAAAATAATGTTAAATAAAAAAATAAAGTATAAAACTTAGATTTGATGCGGGATTCAGATGGTAAACAATTGTTGTAAAATTGAAAATAATGTAAAATAATTACATTATTTTGGTCATTTTCGCGGCCTTAAAAACAAATAAATCACCATTTCATAGTCAAAAAATGGCGATTTATATTTCTATTTTAAAAAAATTGGGTTTATTTTCTAACCCTTTTAGGTTTTTTTGCTTCTTCTTTAGCTCTTTCTTTATCTATGGTTTCCTGCGCCTGATTAAACAGCTCATTATCAGAAGTATATTTTATTTCTTCATAATTAGGGCTGTCTACAAGGATATCCTGCCATTTTCTGATCCTGTCTTTGGTATTCCAGTTGAAATCAGAAAATTTTCTTTTTTCAGGTTCTATTTTACTCATAGGATAGGTATCAGAATTTGCTCCTATACTGCATGAAACAATCTGTAACCCTTTTTCTTCAAATAAGGCTCCTATGATTCCGCATGTAGAAAGTGTAATTCCTATTCTCTGCGGTTGCTTGGTCTCCTGGTCCACATCGTCCACATAAACAATTGACTGGGCATTTCCCACTACTCTGGCTTCTTTGATATCATTATTCTCATAGTAGACAGTCATGAATTTACCTTTTACCTGGTTGAATTCATCTTTGAGGCTTAATGAATCTACTTTACTGATTGCCAAAGCATTGCCAATCACTTTGAGTGAATCTATATTTTCGGTCTTGGTATTAAAATATGCTTCAACTTTATCTCCGGTCACCTGTTTTTCACCGCTCCAAAGAATAGGATTGGTATACATGTGCATGATTCCGTCTGTTTCATTGAAGGCAATGGAATCTGCTCTCCCCTGTGCATTTGATTTAAAAATACGGGCTTTTTTATAAGCTCTTAAAAAGCTTTTCTTTAGGGTTATATCTGCTGCATCGGGTTTCTGATAGGAAAGAATTTTTTCTGCGGCAAAATAGATAGAATCTTTTTCCATGATCTTTACGGCATACGGGCCTTTGGTCATCATCGCAGAATCTTTTTTCTGGAATACTTCTCCGTACCCTCCTTTGATATATCTTTTTTCCAAAGGGTCATCAAGCGTTACATTCCCGGTTGCTTTACCAAATCCAGTTATGTTATTAAAATACATATCGTCCCCGGTAAGGATTTTGTCATTATAAAAGATCTTGGAATTTTTAGTAAGGAAAGCTTCCTTGGTGTCCATCCTGTAGGTTCCTCTCTCTGTATAAATACGGTTTTTAGGATTAGCCCGGTTGGTAATGGTTGTAGGCCCAAAAAATTCAGCTACCTTGGTATTCTGGTTCTGTTTTATGTTGGGGCCTTCAATAATATAATCCGGATTATCGATCTTTACATTTCCTACAAAATCTATCATTTTTGTGTTCAGGAAATAGGTTGCCGACTTTGTATACATTACATTCTGCCCATCGGAAATTGTTCCTCCGGTATCAAAATATGCCTGATTGGCAAGCCTGTCATAGTAAAGAATATCGGTTTTAATTGTCTGTTTCGGGTCGGTAAGAACTACATTTTTCCTGGCAACTCCTTTCTGGGTTACTCCATTATACTCCATTTCATTGGCCGTAATTACGGAACCGTCTGCATTCTGAAGTTTAGCATTACCAATGGCTTTTACAAGACTCTGGTCGTTATAAAGAATAACCTCATCAGCATAGAGAACAGATCCCTGATGTTCTATCTGAACATGGCCTACCATGTACTGGTTTCCCTCGTACTTGGTATCTTTCCTGAATTCATCGGAGTGAATGATCTTTACTTTATCTTCAGGTCTTACTGCGGGTATGGGTTTTCCTTTATTTTGGATATAAGGATCCATCTGCGTGGTTTTATTGTCCTGTGCAGAGCTTAACGCAGAAATAAAAATTAACAGAAAAAGGATTATTCTCATTGATTAATCATTCTTAGTACCATAGAAATACAGTGAATGCGAATCAATATTTACGCCAAATGCTTCTTCAATTGCTTCTTTAATTCCCTGAATTCTCGGGTCGCAGAATTCTATAATTTCCTCAATTTCTTTGTCTGAGCCTTTTTTGTAGATTACCAGGTGGTCATGCTGTTTGTCAAAATAAGACTTTTCGTAAGATGAAGAAGTCAATGTTTTTTCTCCAAACTGATGCTTACGGATCAGGCCTGCATCAAGGAAAATTTCAATAGTGTTATAAATGGTTGCTTTTGAAACATGATATTTCTTCTGCATCATAAGGAGGTACAGATCATCCACATTGAAGTGATGATCCATACTGTAAATCTCTTCTAATATCGTATATCTTTCAGGCGTGTTTCTGAATCCCTTTTCCAAAAGGTAATTTCTTAAAACATCCTTGATCAAAGCAATATTTTTTTCTTTTTGTACTGTATCCATCAAAAAAATTATCTACAAATTTATTGATTTTTATTTAAATAAGCCTTATGGTTTGGTACTGCACTTTTTTAGGAATTATGACGGAAGTAGCCGGACTGCTCAATCTTGCTGTCATAAACCGTAAGTTCGGTAATAGGCGCAGATTCTACTTCTACGTTGTGCGAAGATACTCCCCAGGCTTTGAAATCATCACTTCCGATATACTTCACAAAGTTGTAGATATTGAGTATAATCTTCTGTTTAACAGTTAAAAGTATATCATTAATATACGTATTATCTATAATTACATATTTCAGGTCCGGCGGAATGTTGTGGGCTCTAAGAGACGGATGGCTGCTTCTTGAAGGAATGGTTCCGTCTGCCATAAGGTCTTTGAGTACCATGTTGAAATAGTCGTTGATCCTACGGTCTACCTTAAATCCTAAAAGGAAATTGATTTTATATACTGTTCCCGGCAGAATTTCATCTACGGTATACCTGAAAGTATATGGATCTTCCTGATTGACAATACTTAATATAAAGTAATGATCTGCTCTTTTCGGCTGCTTTTTGATGATGGAATAAATGATTTTTGATTCCACCTCATCATTTCTTTTGGCACGACTCAGGTAAGCAAGGTTGGTAGCATATTTAGGGATGCTTTCATCCAGCTTCATATCTTTAAGAATGGATACGTATTTTTCAATTTTAACGAACTGGATAAATCTTGTTTTTATTAATCTTCCATTATACCATGCATACATAGAGATTCCGATGGAGCCGGCCAACACTACCGTGATCCAGCCTCCTTCCATGAACTTGATGATATTCGCACTGAAGAATCCCAGTTCAATAGCCATATATACTAAGGCAAAAAGTACAATTAATACTTTGCTTACTCTGTGTTTTAATAACCAGAAAACCAGAAGAACCGTTGTCATGAGCATGGTTACTGTAATGGAAAGTCCGTAAGCGGCTTCCATTTTTCCTGATTCTCTGAAGTGAAGGACAACAATGATACAAAGAATAAGAAGTCCCCAGTTAATTCTCGGGATATACATCTGCCCTTTAACCCCGGAAGGATAATCAATTTTCTGATTAGGCCATAAATTAAGGGACATTGCTTCTGAGAAAATGGTAAATGAACCTGTAATCAATGCCTGGCTTGCAATAATTGCTGCTGCAGTGGCCAGAATTACTCCCGGTACAATCATCCATTCCTCCATAATTCCAAAGAATGGGTTAACTACGGAAAAACCAGGTTTTCCGTGATTGGTTAAAAGCCAAGCTCCTTGTCCGAGATAGTTCAGAATAAGCATGATTTTAACGAATCCCCAGCTTACTCTTATGTTTTTGGCACCACAGTGTCCTAAGTCTGAGTAAAGAGCTTCTGCTCCTGTTGTACAAAGGAAAACTGCACCAAGGATAACAATTGCGCTAGGAGAATTCACAATAAGCTTGTAGGCATAATAAGGGTTGAAAGATCTCAGAATTTCAAAGTTTTCAGTTAAATGCATTACTCCGAGTCCCCCTAAAACTAAAAACCAGACTACCATCACAGGGCCGAAAAACTTCCCGATGAAGCTGGTCCCAAATTGCTGTACCACAAAAATTACAATCAGAATACCGATGGTAATGGGAACAACAGGGGTATGGGGATTATATATCTCAAGACCTTCGATAGCTGACATTACTGTAAGCGATGGTGTAATTACCCCATCTGCAATCAATGCTGCGGCCCCTATAATAGCAATAAGGTACAGCCATCCTTTTTTTAGGTTCTTAACCAGCGAGAATAGGGCGAGAATACCTCCTTCTCCTTTGTTATCTGCCCTTAAGGCAATGATCACATATTTTATTGTGGTCTGCAGGGTAAGTGTCCAGATAATACATGAAAGGGCTCCTTCAATGTATTCGTTGAAAGGCATAGTACTGCCCTCGCCTTTTGCATTTACAATCGCTTTCATTACGTAAAGCGGTGATGTTCCGATGTCCCCGAACACAATTCCTAGAGAAACTAAAACTCCAATAAAAGAAAGTTTTTTTATATCAAAATGATAACCATCTTCTGTAACGTCTGCCATATCAGCTTATTTATTTTAAACGCGCAAATTTATACTAATTTTATGACGTCAAGAACTATTCTTCATGAATATAATAAATGAAAAAACTTCCTTTCGGAAGTTTTTCTCTATCATAATTATTTTACGTACATCGCTTTTTTGATTTCCTCTTTTACTTTTTCAAGTTTAGGGAACCATTCTGCAAATAATGCAGCTGAATATGGTGCAGGTGCATCAGGAGTAGTGATTCTCTTGATAGGTGCATCCAGATAATCGAATGCTTTCTGCTGTACCATATATGTAATTTCGGAAGATACTGAAGCAAATGGCCAGGCTTCTTCCAGGATTACCAGTCTGTTTGTTTTTTTAACGGAAGCTAAAACGGTATCAAAGTCAAGAGGGCGAACGGTTCTAAGGTCAATCACTTCTACAGAGATTCCTTCTTTAGCCATATCTTCAGCAGCCTGAATAGCCAGCTTCATGATTTTACCGAAAGAAACCAAAGTAACGTCTGTACCTTCTCTTTTGATATCTGCTTTACCTATTGGCAGGTAATATTCTTCTTCAGGGATTTCCATTTTGTCACCATACATCTGCTCGGATTCCATGAAAATTACCGGATCGTTATCCTGGATAGCAGTTTTCAATAATCCTTTTGCGTCATATGGGTTTGAAGGAACTACAACTTTAAGGCCCGGAATATTGGCGAACCAGTTTTCAAAAGCCTGAGAGTGTGTTGCACCTAACTGACCTGCAGAAGCAGTAGGACCACGAAAAACGATTGGACAGTTCCACTGACCGCCACTCATCTGACGGATCTTTGCAGCATTGTTGATAATCTGGTCAATACCTACCAACGAGAAATTGAATGTCATATACTCTACAATTGGCCTGTTACCATTCATTGCAGCTCCTACAGCAATTCCTGTAAAACCAAGTTCTGCAATAGGTGTGTCAATTACTCTTTTAGGGCCAAATTCATCCAGCATTCCTTTTGAAGCTTTGTATGCACCATTGTATTCTGCCACTTCCTCCCCCATTAAAAAGATAGATTCGTCTTTACGCATTTCCTCGCTCATTGCCTGTGCAATTACCTCACGAAAAGTATATTCTGCCATATTTATTTGAAAAATTTAGAGTACAAAAATAGTGTTTTTTTATTATACACATAACAAAAAAGGATTTTCTTATGTCCGGCTGAGTTCTCTGTAGTTTTTTCTGAGATGAGACAGGATTCTGCCATACGTTTTTTTGTAAATGAGATAAATAAAATACACCGTAATGATAACAACAACCGCAAAAACAATATAATTTCCCAATTCCGGAGTAAGGGTATCCGGGTTTGTTTTGTGATAAGCATTAAACTCGCTACCATCACGAAAACCAGCCATAAAATCCCTCACATTGTGTCTGAAATGAATCAAATTATCTACAATAATTAACAGGAAAGAAATTCCGGCGTATCCTAAAATAACCTTTCGTAAATTTAAAATGCCTTTCATTACTGAAACAAACGGCATCTCATCTCTGAAATGCCGTTTTAAAATTCTATTTAAACCTGATTAGTTTACTTTATCCCAAGTTTGAGTTCTTCCCAATATCGAAACTCCCATATACCCTCTTACATTAAGCTTATCTCCACTTCTGGTAATGGTACATTTGTAAGTTTTACCTGTTTTAGGATCGGTAATGGTTCCTCCGGTAAATTCGTCACCGTCTTTTTTAAGACCTCTGATGATTTCCAGCCCTAAAACCGGTTTCCCTTTTCTGTCATCCTTACATCCTGTACAGTTAGGGTCTGCAGGTTTTATAAGAAGCTGGGAAACTTTTCCGTAGTACTTCCCGTCTGATTTTTTATAGATCTCAACAATAGACTTAGCCTGTTTTGTCTCGTCATCTATGGTCTTCCACTTTCCTTCAATCTGTGCAAATGACAATACACCAAACAGAGAAAGCGCGAATGTTAACAATACTTTTTTCATATTTCTTATAGTTTTAATTCCAATAAAAGATTTTTGTTGTCTATTTACTGCTAAAAATATAAATTAATTTTAAACAAACAAAAACTTTTATTATCCTTCGCATTATATAACAACACTTATACCAAAATCAACAGTTTAAACATTTGCTAAACACTAATGAAGTTTCCTGTTGATTACCCTGTCCATATAATCCTGATACCAGGCCTTTGCTGTCTGCATTTCTTTTTCTGTTTCAGGTGTTTTCAGTTTTCCCATCAGGTTATTGGCAAATCCAAGATCATTCTTTTCATATATCCCTGTAATTTCCTTACCATCGAAACGGTACATATGATTTCCTATGATAAACTGCTCTGTACTTCCGTCTGAATTCACAATAATTGAAGGATACTGTTTATCACTCACGAGGCTTTTTCCCCAGCTTCTGATCTGTTTATTGTACCCGATAAGGTCTGCCAGTGTAGGATAAATATCAATTTGCTGGGCCAATTCCGGATTCACACCTTTAAGATTGTATTCCGGATTTGGGGAATACAATATCAAAGGAACGGCAAAACGGTTCATAGCCTTTTCATATTCACCGTAAGCAATCTGGTTGGTATGGTCTCCTGTGAAAACAAAAATGGTATTATTGAACCATGGCTCCTTTTTAGCGGTTTCAAAATATTTTTTGATGGCATAATCCGTGTACTGGATCGGCTCGTGCATTTCTATAGTTCCTTTTTTAAATTTCCCTTTATATTTTTCAGGAATTTTAAACGGGTGATGTGATGAAGCTGTGAAAACCGTAGTCATAAAAGGCTGTTTTTTTCCAACATTTTTTGCAAAATACTGGAGAAAAGGTTCGTCCCATATCGCCCACATACCATCGAAATCTTCATCATGATTGTATTCATTCTTGCCGAAGTAATGTTTAAAACCTAGAATATTACCAAATCCGAGGAATCCCATTGATCCGTTTGGTGCTCCGTGATAAAAAGAAGTGTCATAGCCCAGATCATTACAAACCGACACAATGGACTGGATTTTCTGATTGGAATACGGAGAGCTTGTAAACGCATCGGTAAGACTTGGAATACCTGCCAAAACGCTGCTCATGCCATGAATGGACTGTCTTCCGTTGGCAAAGGTATTGGGAAAAATCAAACTCTGGCCGGCAAGGCTGTCAATGAACGGTGTATAGGAAACGTAACCGTTTATATTTTTATCTTTATTGAAGGCCCCTGAATATTCCCTCCCAAAAGATTCAACAATAAAAATGACAATATTGGGACGGTTTTCTACTTTTCGGTCATATATTTTATAAGGCTGAACATTGTCTGTAATAAATTTTTCATCTACAAAGTGAACTTCTTTAAAATTATTGGTTCCTAATGTCCTGAAAAATGAAAATGTACTGTTCAAAACAATATTTCCCTGCAGGGGATTGACTACAAAACGGTTGGCATCCACTAAATTAATAGGTCTTGTACTGTGTTTGAAATCACCACGGATTCCTCCGACAACCAAAACAGCCGTACCACAAAGGACAAGTACTGACCAGATAAAGTATGGGATAAGTTTTACAGGCTTCTGCTCTGTAATTTTCACTTTTTTGTACAGGAAAACCCAAAGCGCCATTAAAACAACAAACCATATCAGCACAAAAGGATGCTGCACTACAGAAACAGTGAACACTTTAAAAAGATTAGATTCATGTTTGGCGACCTGCATTGCGGTAGATGTTAATCTTGCCTGGGCAAATTTATAGTAGACAAAATCCCCGAAATTCATAGCGTAGGCAATCCCGTTGGTAATAAAGTACAGCCAGAATAAAACGGACTGATATCCTTTCTTTGTATTGATGACAATCGGGACAAGGCTTAACAGAATAAATAAGGCATTAACGTATAGAATTGCCGTTGTATCAAAAGCAATCCCATGAAATGCCAGGCTGAAATAATCTGAAACGGAATCTACCCTGATGAGTTCTTTATTGAAATACCAGAACAAAAACCGGGCGATCTGATAAAAAACATAAGCTAAGAAAATCCGGTACAAAAGAGCCAGAACTTCTTGTTTTCTAAATTCTTTAAAAAATTTCATTCGGCAAATTTACATCAAAATCATATTAATGTATTTTTTCCTTCATAATATTTCAGTATAAAATTTGGAAAAACTGTACTTTTGCTGGATGAATTTCATAAAAAATAATCTTGCCAATCTGCTCACCCTTGCGAATTTATTTGCAGGCTGTGTAGGGGCAATCCATCTTATTCTGGGGGATTACCAGACTACCGCCATCTGTCTTATTCTCTCTTCGATCTTCGATTTTTTTGACGGGTTTGTGGCACGGGCTGTAAAATCGAATTCCAATCTGGGGCTTCAACTGGACTCCCTTGCGGATATGGTAAGCTTCGGATTGATTCCTGGTCTTACGATGTACAAAGCACTGGAGCCGTTCGGGAATGAAATTCCGGGACTGCATCTTCCTTTCGATATCAGTTATATTGGCCTTCTGGTGACTGTTTTTTCATGTCTCAGACTGGCTATCTTTAATCTTGATGAGGAACAGCGTTATTATTTTAAGGGACTGAATACTCCGACTAATACGGTACTGCTGTTCGGGTTGTATTATGCTTTTAAAGAAACGGGAAATTTTGAATTCCTTTTTAACAATTCATTGTTCCTGGTACTGCTGACCATTATAACTTCATGGCTTCTGATCAGCCCGATCAAGATGATGGCCATGAAATTCAAATCGAAAAAGTTACAGGACAATTATCCTAAAATCATTTTACTGGGCGGTGGAATTGCCATCCTGATTATATTTCAGATCGTAGGAATTCCTATGCTTGTTATTTATTATATATTAGTATCGCTGGTTTTCCAGAAGCAGTTGGGGTAGATTTCAGATGTCAGACATCAGACATCAGATATCAGACTTTAGAAGTAAGGGATAGAAATCAGCACATTTTCAAATTAACACATTATCAAATTTTCAAATTAAGAACATGAATTTAAAACTCCATAAACCACTCTGCATTTTTGACCTTGAAACTACAGGAACCAACATCGGGAAAGACAGGATTGTAGAAATCTGTATTTTAAAAGTAAATCCGGATGCATCCAGAGAAAGCAAAACATGGCGTGTAAATCCGGAAATGCCAATTCCTGTTGAATCCAGTGAAATTCACGGAATTTATGATGAAGATATAAAAGATGCTCCAACATTCAGGGAAATTGCGCCTAAAATTATGGAAATGCTTTCAGGAAGTGATCTTGGAGGTTTTAACTCAAACAGATTCGATGTTCCGCTTCTGGCAGAAGAATTATTGAGAGTGGAAATAGATTTTGATCTGAGTAAATTCAGACTGGTAGATGCACAGACCATTTTTCACAAAAAGGAACCGAGAAATTTAGGCGCCGCCTATCAGTTTTACTGTGGAAAAACCTTAGAAAATGCTCATTCTGCAGAGGCCGATGTGATGGCTACTTTTGAGGTTCTGGATGCACAGGTTGGAAAATATGATGATATTCCAAATGAAATTGCGCCTTTGAGCGAGTTCACATTTCATAATAAAAATGCTGATCTTGCAGGATTTATAGGATATAATGAAAAATCGGAAGCCGTTTTCAACTTCGGAAAGTATAAAGGACAGGTTGTAAAAGCTGTTTTCCAGAAAGATTTAGGGTATTACGGATGGCTTCAGAATGCAGATTTCCCGTTATATACCAAGAAGGTATTTACAAAGATCCAACTTTCAGGTAAATTTTAAAAAATGTCAAATCTGGTCCGCTTTAAATTTTATGAAACTGCCCTTGAAGCCAACAGGGACAAGCAGATCCTTGCCGAAAACGGAGTCAATGGTTTTATTGCCAACGAACAGCTTATCCAGTCGGACTGGCTGCTTTCACAGGCCGTAGGCGGTATTCAGCTTCAGGTTTTTGAGGATGATCTGGAAAAGGCAAAACAGATCCTGAAGGATTATAATGACAATGAGGCTTATTCGCTGGAAGTAGAACATACCATTGCCAATCCGGAATTTGATTTTGTATGTCCGAAATGTGGCTCCAACCATATTTACCAGGACGAAAAGCTTGGCGGAATCTTCGGGATCAGTGTATTGCTTATAGGGTTACCTGTAAAAGTTCCTGCGAATTTGTACCACTGTTATTATTGTGGCAATGAGTTTAAACGTTAAAAAATAAACATCTGATATCACCGTATCAGGTTTAAAAATAGTAAAGATTTATGAAAATCATCTGCATAGGAAGAAACTACAGCGAGCATGCAAAAGAATTAGGAAACGAAATCCCTGAAAAACCGGTGATTTTTATGAAGCCGGATACAGCAGTTTTAAAGGGAAATGATTTCTATATTCCTGAATTTTCAAATGATGTCCATTATGAACTGGAAGTTGTTGTAAAGATTTCAAAAGGTGGGAAATATATTCAGAAAGAGATGGCCCACAAGCATTATGAAGAGATCAGCCTTGGAATAGATTTTACGGCAAGGGATCTTCAGAGCGAGCTTAAATCCAAAGGTCTTCCATGGGAACTTGCCAAAGGTTTTGACGGTTCTGCGGTGGTAGGAAACTTTTTCAGTAAAGAAAATTATGATCTTGAAGAGTTACAGTTCTCCTTACTTCAGAACAGAGAAAAAGTTCAGGACGGCAATACAAAGGACATGATCTTCAGTTTTGATGATATTATTGCTTTTGCTTCCCAATATTTCACATTAAGGGTAGGAGACCTTATTTTCACAGGAACTCCAAAAGGAGTGGGAAAGGTGAATGAGAATGATATCCTGGAAGCTTACCTGAAAGATGATAAAATTCTTGATATCCGAATATTATAAGTATTTAACATAAAAATTAGGCAATTTTTCATATCTTTAAATAACAAAATTAAAGGTCATGATAAATATTGTACTACCCGTAGATTTTGGGGACAAAACAGAACAGCTCGTAGAAGGAGCCGTAAAATTTGCAAAACAGCTGAACGGCAGAATTTTTCTGATTCACGTAGCACCTTCGGATATCGGTTTTGCTATCGGTGATATGGGATATCAATATTTTCCTGAAGTAGAAGCCAACGAGATCAGAGAAGAACTGGTACAGCTTAACAAGATTGAGCAGAGAATTATTGCTCATGATATAGACTGTGAGCATCTTTTAAAACAAGGCATTGCAAAAGATACCATCCTGGAATATGCAAAGGCTAAAAATGCCGATTATATCGTAATGGGATCACACGGAAGGAGCGGAATATATGATGTTTTTGTAGGAAGCTTAACAAAGGGGCTTACGAAAGATTCTCATGTACCGGTACTGGTGCTTCCTATCCACGACTAGAAAAAGTAAATTTTAATCGTTAATAAAAAAACCGATCAGACTAAAGTCCGATCGGTTTTTTACTATATAACCAATTAATTAACCTTCTTTTTTGTAGATCTTTGGATCGTAATAAGGGTTCTTGCCCTCAGTAGGGGAATAATAGTCTTTATCTTTATCACCACCAAGTGTTACAACCAGCACATAGCACCAGTAAGTAAACAATGCACAGCAAACGATAAATAAAATCCAGTTGAGAACATTTCCAAATGTATCAAAAAAACCGAATGTCCATTTGAAAACTTTACTTAAGAATAACCAGAAAGACGTCATTATTTTCCTTTTTTAAATTAACTTTGTACAAATTTATAAAAAATGTTTAAATTACTTTCAAAAGAAAGCAATATTTTTTCAATTCCTGTTTATATTGGTTTTCTTCTTTTAGTAGTCATAATATTTAACATACTGAATTTCAACACTTACGAAGCTGCCATTGCCGGAATAACTTTTCTGGGGATTGCTTTGGGATATTTTTGTTTTCACAGTATTGCACTTAATTATCAGACGCATCTTCCGTTATTTTTATACACATTTTTTATTTTTGGACTTTATCCGGGAAATCTGGATATAGGAATTGCCGTTTCCCTGCTTACCAATTCCTTTCTTTTACTGCTTTTAACAAGTGCGGATGAGGACATAAGAAAAAAATCCTATGTTCTGGTAGGAGCCATTGTTGCGCTGAATTTTATTTTTCTTCCTACTACCTGGCCCATGGCCCTTTTCGTAGTGGTTCACGTGATTGCAACTTCTCAGAAAATAAGCCTGAATCTTTTCAGGTTTCTTTTGGGAATTATACTGATTGCTTTCAGCTATTTCTCCATCATGTTCTTTTTCCATTTTACAACATGGAATATTGATTATTTCCCGTTTGGAAAAATGAAGCCAATGACGGATTATACCGAAATGCTGCCTTTGATCCCGGTTCTGCTGATGCTTATTTATGCAGTATACGACCATTTTAAAAACTATAACAAGAAAAGCCCGATAAGCCGATATAAATATACCTTTCTGCTGGTATTTTCACTGGCGCAGCTGGTAACCATTATTCTGTATATGAATAAAAGCTATGAGTATTTACTGCTTCTGGCATTCCCGGCAAGTATTATCCTGAGCAGGATGATGAGATTTCTGCCAAAATACTGGATGCGGGAGGTAAGCTTATGGCTTATTATTATAAGTTTGATTGCTTTTAAAGCAGGAACGTATTTTAATTTATTTTAAAGATTATGATTCAGATAGACGATAAATTGATTTCAGAGGATATATTTTCCGAAGAATTTGTTTGCAACCTTACGAAATGTAAAGGTGCGTGTTGCGTGGAAGGAGATGTAGGAGCTCCGCTAGACAAGGATGAACTTGAGATTTTAGACCGTATTTTTGATAAAATAAAGCCCTATCTTACCCAGGAAGGCATCAAAGCCCTTGAAGAACAGGGAACATGGACTACGGACCCTATGGACGGAATGTACGTTACACCTATGGTAGAAGACCGCGAATGTGCCTATGTAACTTTTGATGAAAAAGGAATTACCAAATGCGGTATTGAAAAAGCCTATGAAGACGGTGCTGTAGACTGGCAGAAACCAATTTCCTGCCACCTCTACCCGATCCGTATTACAGAGTACTCCACTTTTACGGCCCTTAATTACCATGAATGGAATGTCTGCAGTGATGCCTGTACCCTTGGAAAAGAACTGCAGGTCCCTGTTTACAAGTTCCTGAAAACTCCGCTGACCAGAAAGTATGGTGAAGACTTCTACAACGTTCTATGTGAAGCCGCTGATGAATGGAAAGCAGCATACGGTTCTTAATTAAAGCCCCAGCGGACTCTTAAGAAGTTAAATTTGAGTTAAAATTACTCACACATAAAAAAAGCCGGAGATTCTTCCGGCTTTTTTTAGTTTACTATGATCTTTTTTTATTTAAAATCTGCTTCAGAAACACCATTATTTAGGACAATTTTGGTTGTTTTTATAGTTACTTTCTGGCCTTTTCCATCAATATCCACTACAGAAGGAAATTTTATACT
The DNA here is from genome assembly GCF_014207845.1 of Chryseobacterium shigense. Classification (NCBI taxonomy): domain Bacteria; kingdom Pseudomonadati; phylum Bacteroidota; class Flavobacteriia; order Flavobacteriales; family Weeksellaceae; genus Chryseobacterium; species Chryseobacterium shigense. Next base: position 34,435 of record NZ_JACHLC010000006.1, on the reverse strand, counting down.
TTCTACAGTCATATAGTCTTGTATAGTAACACTTCCTTCACCTACAGAAGATCGGTATAAAAGTCCGGTAGCAGCATCAAAGTAAAATTTACCTTTTTCGGAAGATAACACGTTATAGTCTTTACCGTTCAGTTTTTCTGTTGTAACATCTTTAAAGTTTGAAGGATCAAAAGCCAATGCTTCAATAGTGGTTCCTTTTTTCAGGTCAGCAATATTTTCAGCAGGGAAATCGGTTTTCTGGCCTGCTCTTTCTATGTAACCTTTTTCACCGTCAAATACCTGGGTAACTTTCTGTCCCATTGCAGATTGTACAGATTTAAATTTATTTCCCATTTTCAGGGTGCTCATAGTAACATCCATACCCTGAATGTTAAATGTATTATCTGTAACTGAAGATTTTACTGCTTCCAGTTTCGCTTTACCTCCCAAAGCTTTAAAGTAGTTGTCAACAACATCTTTTGGGGTCAGTTTAGATTTCACGACTTCCGTCTTTGCGGGAGCTGCACTGGTTTGCTGGGCTGCTGCCGGAGCTGAGAACAGTACGGCACAGAAAAACGGAATGATGATCTTTTTCATATCTCTAATAAGTTTAGGATGTAAATATAGGAATAATGACCACATTACAATAGACGGTCTGTATTTACAGGGAATATCTGAGGATTTTGAGTTTGATATATTAAGATTTTTTAAGAATATCGGATGAAAGTATTGTTGACAGAAATAAAAAAACCTCCGAAAAGCCGGAGGTTTTAAAATATTTATATCGGAATAAATTATTTTTTAAGTTCTTCTAAAAACTCGTCGTGAGAGATTTTAGTTTCTTTTTTAGATGCTTTTTCAAGGATTACATCCTTTAGTTTAGCCATAGCCACTTCAGAAGAAATTTGTCTTACCTGCTCCTGATCTTTCAACATTTCAACAGCATATTTCTGGATTTCTTCATCACCTAAGTGGTGGATTCCGTAGATAGCCAGCTGATTTCTTACCAACTGCTCAGCCTGTGCCAATACATCAGCATAGTCTAACTGGATTTCGTTGTCAGTCATTAATTTACCTTCAATGATCTGGTATCTTAACTGGCTTTTCTCTGCATTAAGAATTTCTTTAGCCTGCTCTTCAGACTGGATGTTCTGGTTAGAGAATAATAACCATTTTACAAGGAAATCTTCAGGAAGTTTTACTTCTTCTTTTTCAGTAACCTGCTCCAATACTTTATTCACATAGTGAACGTCTGCATTCTGCTGGAAGTACTCATCCAATTCAGACTTTACTTTTTCTTTAAGCTCATCTTCAGACTTGATTGTTCCTTCTCCGTATACTTTATCGAATAGATCCTGATTAAGCTCAGCCAGGTTCAATGAATAGAAGTCTTTTACTTTAACTTCCACTTCAGCGTGGTGTAAGTGCTCAACTTCTTCTTTGCTGAATCCTAATTCTTTAGCCAGTCCTTCATCACCTGCAAGAGTTTCCTTAGATACTTTTACAGAACCGTCCATTTTCAAAGATTTTACCAATTTGAAAGCATCTTTGTTTTCAGCAGTAATGGTAACGTTCTTTGGATGGTGGTGGTGCTCTCCTTCAGCATCTTCTTCTACAACCTGGGAAACTTCAAGAGCTATGTAAGAATCTTTAGTGATCTTATCCTGAGGAACCTGCTCTGCAAAACGTCTCTGCATGTTCTCAATGCTCTTTGTAATTTCTTTGTCGGAAGCTTCTACTTTATAGTGAGGAGCTTCATATTTAGCTAAATCTATAGTGAATTCAGGCTCATACCCTACTTCAAAAGCAACTTCAATTTTGTCAGCATTGTAATCCAGTTGGTTTACTGGCTGAGGAACAGGCTGTCCAACCAATCTTAACTTGTTTTCGTTAACATAGCCGTTCAGTGCGTCAGAAACCTGTTTGTTGATTTCTTCGAATGCAATACCTGCTTCATATTGTTTTTTAACCATACTTAAAGGCACTTTCCCTTTTCTGAAACCAGGAACTTGCGCATTTTTAGCATAATTAATCAACTGCTTTTCTACTTTTTCTTTGTAGTCAGATTTTTCCAATGTCACTGTAAGTAATGCACTTACATCATCATGGTTTTGTGCGGTAACCTTCATTATTGATTAAAATTTTAGGTTGCAAAAATATGAAATTTTTATGAGAATTACCCATTTCTCATCAATTCTTAGTATTCAAATATTTATAAAGATGATATAATTGTATATACACTCAGAATTTAGCTTCTAAATCTTCAATTTTACCCAGTTATTTTCTAATAAAACAATCATAAATCTGTTTTCTATTTTGTATAGAAGTAGACAGATTATTGCGACAGATTTTGATTTAATATTTTAAACAGATAAAAAAACAATAATTTCAAGACTTTTTGGCGTAAAATATAAACTCAATTCATCAAATTAAGCTTTTGCATATCAATTGATTGAGATTTAAAACCAATCTTTAAAAATATTATAATGCTTAAAAAAAATGATTTTTTTACCATTCTGGAATGGTCCTGCTGTCTGTATGTTGCAGGAATGATGATTTTGTTCGGTACAGGCAAATATTCACAGTTCAATCATTCTGTGGATGAAAAATTTAAAGGAATGAAAATAATGTGGGAGTTTTATTCTTACTCCAAACCATTTGTTATAACCCTGGGAATCTTTGAAGTATTGGGAGCGGTTTTACTGCTTATCCCCAAAACAAGGATTACAGGGTGCCTGTTTTTAACTTCTCTTCTGACTAATGTAATTTTGCAGGATTATTTTTATGAAGTTCCGGCAATTTTCGGCGCTGTTACATTACAATTAATCGTTTTCTTTATTTTATGGCTAAACCGTACAGCATTAATCGATGGTATAAAAGCATTTGCACGAGTTCCAAAAGGAATTAATTCCAATAATCTAATCAAGCAAATCTTATATATTACCCTATGTACTACACTAATTTTTGTAGTAATGTTTTATCTGATTACTTTTTTACTGAATGCTTTTATACTTTAACAAAATAAAAACCGCTGAAGATATCAGCGGTTTTTTCATTATATGAAGTATTTCTAATTACTCAGGTTATAGGTAGCTTCTGCATCTGTTTCTCCACCTGTTACACTTCCCCAGGCTGTTCCTGATTTTGCATCATTTACACTTTCAGGCGAATGGATCAGGGTTAGTTTCAGGAACGGAGCGGCTCCGTCAACAGCTTTTACAACATCCCATTTTGTTCTCAGCCCTACTCTTTTTCCGTCATTTCTCAGGTCGTTACCATCCAGTCTGGTAATGTTGATATTTGATTTTGGAAAGTCAAAAATAAGGAAGTGCTCGTTTTTAGCATCAATAATTTCTCCTGTAGCATCCTCATTTCCGTTTCTGAATTTTGCTTCTACGGTATAAGATTTTCCGTCTGTTAAAGGAATTGTGGGGATCCCTCCTGCCCCGATGCTGTAGTCATAGGTTTTAGTATTGGATGTCCCGTCTTCCGTAACCAGTAAAACAATGTTGGTAAGCTCTTCCTGAGGAAGGTCATCTTCTTCTGCAGAACCGTCTCTCTGGCAGGAAATAACGGTAATTGTGATGAATAAAACAGCTAATAAGCTGATGATATTTTTAGTATTGAATAGTTTGTTCATGTTAAGAATTTTAAGATTGTAAAATTTTAATTTAATTGTTCTGAATCTTTAGAATCTGTATCTAAAGTTTACAATAAAGTTTCTTCCCGCCTCATCTGCAAAGAATCTCAACCGGTTCAGATAATCCCTGTATGAGGTATTAAAAATATTATTTACGATAAGTCCTGCGGAAAGATTTTTACTGATATTGATTCCCGTCTGGATATTCCAAAGGGAATAACCGCCTGGCGGTGTACTTAAATCAATCATTTTATCCACCAGCTCGCCATCTACATAAAGTTCCAGCGGAACATTCCTGATCGGGAATCTGGTTTGCTTTAAAAATGTCTGATTTTCAAGGGTAAAATAGAAATTATTCCATTTTTCTTTTTTAAACTGCAATGCATTGGAAAAATTCGGGGGCATCATCAGGATCAGAGGCTCATTATTGGTATCGTCCTGGCCATGTACATAGCTTCCTTTTCCTACATAGGTAAGGTCATCCGTAAGTTTCCAGTTAATATCCAGGTCTACTCCGTACATTTTGGCATCAATCTGTTGATAGGCCCACTCAGGAAACACCCCTCTGATAGTTCCTTTAATTCCTACCGGAACCTGATTGATAAAGTTTTTAGTGATGAAAAAATATGGATTTACAGAAATATTCAGTCCTTTCAGAACATTAATTTTTGAATCTACCGTTACATTAAACTGATGTCCCTGTTCATTTTTCAGTGCCATATTTCCGGTTTCAATCACACCTGCGGAATGATGCAGCCCGTCTGAAAACAGTTCTGCAATATTCGGGGATCTTCCTACTTTTGCATAATTAAATTTCAGATCAAAATTGGAACCCGGACGGTATTCCAGACCCGCATTGAAAGAAACATTATTATAATTAAGCTTAGGACGCGTCAACACTCTGTTTTCATCCTGCCTTACATAAAATTGTGGAAAAGTGTCAGCATATAATTTATCCCAGTCACTTTTGTCATACCATTTGGTAACATCATAACGGGTGAAGTCATATCTTGCTCCTGCTTCAAAATTAAAATCATGAGAAATTTTATATTTAAAAACAGAATAAACTCCCGCAGAATATTTATCATAGTTAGGAATCAAACGTCTCGCTTTTGTTGCCGGATCTGAATAATTGTTTTGAAAACCCGCATCAATTCCAGTTTCCAGAGACCATTTTTCCCTTTCCAATAAATCGTTCAGGTTAAACTGGTGTGTCATCAGTTCCAGATCCAAAGAAGGTGTATCGTTCAATTCTCCTCTTCTGATATCATATTCCTGCCTGTGATTGTACTGGTAGCTATACGTAGCGGAAAGTTTCCCGATATTGGCAAACCTTTTAAATGCAGATACTTTTGCGATATGATGCTCTACAACCTGTCTCGGATTATCAATATCATAACTGAATTTGCCGGAGTAAACGGGTGGATTGGCAGTCATAGCCCTGTCATAATCACCTGAAGTGGAAACATGGGAATCTCTCAGAATTCCGATATTCTGGTTCGTGAGATAGTAATCAAAAGAAATTCCTCTTTCGTATGTATTATTCTGAACTGTAAAATTAAAGGAAGAAAAATCCATTCCCGTATTCTTCAGATTATAATCCGGAGCGCTCTGATCTCCTAATTTTTTGATGCTGCCACGGGTTTTTACAGCCCAACCGTTTTCCCAGGTCTTGGCAACATCTACATCCAATCCCAGTCCTCTGCCATTGGAAATTCCGGTAAGCCCTACTGAGCCTTTTATGGTATCTTTTTTAGGGAAAATCTCAGGCTCCAGTACTACAACTCCACCAATGGCATCACTTCCGTATTTCAATGCAGAAGCTCCTTTTATCACATCAATATGCTGGAAATTATTAATGTCAACATTGGGTGCATGCTCTACACCCCATTCCTGTTCTGCAAGCTTAACTCCATTGTTTAAAATAGAAATTCTGCTTCCGTACAGTCCATGAATAACAGGTTTTGAAATATTATTTCCGGTCTTTAAAGTAGTAACCCCGGAAATTTTTGACAGTAAATTCCCCAGATTATCTGTAGAATTTCTCTCTATTTCAGATTTATCGAGTGTTTTGATGATTAAAGACCCGTTAGATTTATGATTTCCATGGATCGTCACCGTCTCAATATCCTTGGTATGGTGCTCCAGCGTAATTACCAAATGTAAATCCTGATTGACTCCTATATTTTCAGTATAATCACTACAATCAGGATGTTTGGCAATGAGTATGTATTTTCCTGCTGGAATTTTATTAAACGTAAACTTACCTTTACTGTCCGTTTTCGCCGTGAATCCGCCAACGTTTATCACTGCATTTTCCAGCATGGTTTTATCGTGAAAATCCTGAACAGTTCCTTCTACTGTGTAAGTTTTTTGTGCATTTATCAATGTCAGTCCACACAGAACCAACATCAGGCTATATATCAATTTCATTGTCTATAGATTGATTGCATACCTTTTCCAGGTATATTTTTTCGTAAAAATTTTGTTGATGGGTTACTTAAATTGTACAATGTGGCTGTACAAAGTAAAGTGTATTAATTAATGAGATTTCAGATGTCAGATGTCAGACTTCGGATATAAGATTAAGGATAGAGCTTGAAGAAAACTTAATAACACATATTAACAATTTCCAACCAGTAATCAAACCCTGAAACTCAGAACCGAATCCCGCATCACGAAACTAAAACCCCGGCAGTTCATCCGATACTCAATAATTAATAAAAACCCGGATATTGAACTTTAAACCAATTAAAGCCAATAAAAAAATCTATGATTTATGCAACTGCGGGAGGCCCCCGGAGCTGAAAAGTAAATTTGGTCTGAGACCATATTTTTTCCTGAACAGCAATGGTCTGTTTTACCTGATGCGTAAAATTTTCAAAAGTAAAACTGAATTCTTCAGGAACCAATGTATGACCTGTAGCTAAGAAATGACATGCCAGACAGTCGCCGGGCTTTTCTTTAGCTGAAGTTTTGGACATAGTGTTTTCTGTCTTCTTAAGATTGAAGCTCTTAAAATTATCGACAGCATCATGATGGTGAAAACTTTGGGAAAACAAGGCAATGAAGTATATCCCAAACAAAAGTTTGGAGATAAAGTTCTTCAGATTTCTGCTTTCCTTAAAAATCATCTTGTAAAATTATAAAAATAATTTAAGTTTTAAATTAAGTTTTCTTAAAACCTTTATAAAACTGTTTTATAAGTAGGGATAAATATTTTTTTGTTACAAAAAGATACTTTGATGGGTATGATTGTATGTAAAAATCCTTCGACTTCGCTCAGGATGACATTTCTATAATATATAACCGTACTATTTTGTATTGGATGTCATCCTGAGCGAAGTCGAAGGATTGTTATATTTTAATTCAAAAAAATTAAGCCAGCTGAGAACCCAGATGTTCCCATTCCTGTAAAGCAACGTCCAATTCTTCTTTAGCCTTGTTGTACTTTTCCAAAGTTTCTTCAGAAGGATTTTCTTTTGTGAATGAAGCTTCCATCTTTTCAATTTCAGTTTCAAGCTCAGAAATTTTTTCTTCTACTTTCTTTAATTTATTCTGAACATTTTTTTGTTCTTTACTTACAATGGTTGAGGATTTCTCTTCAACCTTCACTTCTTTCGGAACCGGTTTTTTCTCAACTTTTTCCTCTTCACCGTGAAGTTTTGCTTTTTCAGCAGATATTTCCCTAAGGGTTTCTTTTTGTCTGTACTCAAGGTATTCACCAACGCTTCCAAGGAATTCTTTCATTCTTCCGTCACGGAATTCGTAGATTTTATCACAAAGTCCGTCCAGGAATTCCCTGTCGTGCGAAATTACGATCAAAGTTCCTTCAAAATTCTGCAGAGCCAGTTTGATAATCTCTTTGGACTGAATATCAAGGTGGTTGGTAGGCTCATCCATAATCAGCGTGTTGAAAGGACGAAGTAACAATTTACAAAGTGCCAGACGGTTTCTTTCTCCCCCGGAAAGTACTTTTGTTTTCTTGGTTACCGCCTCTCCCTGGAAAAGGAAAGATCCCAGAAGGTCTCTTACTCTCGGTCTTGTTTCTTCTGTTGCAGCGTCTTCAGCTTCTTCCAGAACCGTTTTATTAGGAGTCAGCACTTCTTCCTGGTTTTGGGCAAAGTATCCTATGTTTACATTGTGCCCCAAATTCCATGTTCCTATATAATCTTTGATATCTCCGGCAAGGATTTTGGCTAAGGTGGTTTTTCCCTGCCCGTTCTGTCCTAAAAGGGCAATCCTGTCTCCTCTCTGAACAATAAAGTCTACATCATCAAAAATCTGTTTGTTTCCGTATGCTTTTCCTAAATGATCGGCCTCAAAAATAACTTTTCCGGGAACCATGGACTGTACGAAACGGATATTGAATTTTGAAACGTCTTCATTATCAACCTCAATACGCTCAATTTTATCTAGCTTTTTAATAAGCGACTGCGCAAATGATGCTTTTGTAGCACTGGCACGGAACTTATTGATGTTATCCTCCATCTGCTTGATCTCCGCATCCTGGTTTTTCTTAGCCTGAACCAGTTTTTCGCGGCGCTCTTCACGCATTACCAGATATTTTGAATAATTGGCTTTATAGTCGTCAACTTTTTTATTGTTGATATCAAAAGTCCTGTTGCATACCGCAGTCATGAACTGTTTATCGTGACTCACCAGAACAATGGCTCCGGGATAATCTTTCAGGAAGTTTTCCAGCCAGATGATGGATTCCATATCAAGGTGGTTGGTAGGCTCATCGAGAAGCATGATATCGTTCTTTTGAAGCAATAGTTTGGCCAGCTCAATTCTCATTCTCCACCCTCCGGAAAATTCATCGGTAATTTTATGGAAATCATCCGCTTTAAAACCTAAACCGAATAATATTTTCTCCATGTCGCCTTCGAGGTTGTAGGCATCGTGGTTCATTAAAAGATCATTCAGCTCGGTCATTTTATTGATAAGATCCGTGTAGGAATCACTTTCGTAATCGGTTCTTGTCGCCAACTGATGGTTTACATCCTCCAGCTCGGATTTCCAGGCATTGATTTGCTCAAAAGCCTGCATTGTTTCATTCCAAACGGTTCTTCCTTTTACAAAATCGAGATCCTGCTTCAGGAAACCGATGGTAACATTTCCTTCCGGAACGACGTTTCCTTCATAGAAATTAATTTCTCCGGAAAGCATCTTCAATAAAGTAGATTTTCCTGCTCCGTTTTTTCCGACGAGCCCTACTTTATCATCCTTTTTAATGGTGAAATTTGTATTTTGAAACAGGTAGTTTCCTGAGTGGTGTAATCCTAAACCTTGAACCGAAAGCATTTTATTAAATAAAAATTAATGATGAATAATTGAATTTCCGGGTGCAAAAGTACGGAAAAAGAAATGAATAGCAGAGAAATAAAAAAGTTGTGGAGGGAAGAGGTTAGAAGGCGAAAAGACAAAGTAAGTGAGAAAAGCGGATAATGATATCGGTGAATTTACTATCATCTCTCTTATATTTTTACCTTTTACAAAAAAGAGATGCCCTTCCGGACATCCCTTTGCAACCTAAATTTAAAACTGAAAAGTACTAATATTATGGATCTAATCCTGTTCTATGGCAAAAGATTTCATTTCGATGGTACGGCTCCAGATATCATTATTGGGGACATTGGTTCCGTAGAGAAAGTCCACTACAAAACTGTCTTCCGGAAGATGCAGATCGGTAAGAAGCTGGGGTTGAATCCCGCGCTCTGCTGATATGCTGCTGGGTACATTCAGGCCAATGTTGATAAGTTCTGCTTCTATCTCATCTGCCGATCTTTGTAATACATCTTCATGATACAGTCCGAAATTGGCAGAAATATGGGTATAGTCTGCAAAATCTGCATAATCATACTGAGGTTTCATAGCTGGTGAAAAACTTTTAACATATGCTGCAAGATCTGTATAAAAACCAGTCAGAAAAGCATCTTCCTCAATCTGAAGACCTGAATGGATAAGATCTGTACTGAAAATTCCTGACATCCCATTATTGGTTTCGTCCAGCATTATTCTTCCGTACACAAACGGAAGTGTATTAAAGACCAATTCTCTGGAAACATAAGCCTGGGAAAGAATAACTCCTTTTTCAACCTGAAAATCTGAAAGCAGTGAATCCCAGATTTTTTTTCCTTCGGCATCGGTTTTTGCATTTCTTACATCTGAAACATAATTCTGCAAATCGTTGACATTAATAAAATCTGTAGAAATATAGACTGACTGCGGAGCCTGCAGATATCCACCTCCTACATCGGCATGGGCACCCGGAACAAAGATTTCTTTCCATACGGAGCCTGCTGTTTCTGTTTGGGTATCCTGCATATTTGCTGAATTCTCAAAAAAACCGGTGAGCGGAAAAAAGAACCTGCATTCATTGACAGCGCATATATGAAGGGCGTTCTCCACTTCCTGAGGTAAACTCATGTCGTATATATTAAAAGGCTTGGATTCAACAGTATCAAATACTCCCAAAAATTTTATAGTTACATTGACTGTAGGGTAATTCGCAACAAGCTGGTTACAGAATTCTCTTGCCAGCATACTTCCTCTGCTGAATCCATAGATATAAAAATGATAATCGATGTTTTTGTTTTTAACTATATTTCCTACAAAATCACTGGCTTTCTGCAGTTTATCATCTGAAGAATATCCTTGCGCATCCGGAGGATTAACGCAGGTAGCCATCGCAAAATTGCTGTCTTCATCTCCGGTGACTGTTCCTATTCCTTCTATATATAATTTATGAGTTCCGCTGAATAAATTGAATAGTTTGTAAATATTGGTAGGCGCTCCTTTGTAACTTTCATTATCTGCTGGAGGCATCTCGGGCGAAGCTGCATTGATCCCGTTGTTTCCGGTTCCGTCAAAAAAAATTCCGACAGGCAGTATGGTATTATTTTCCATTGTTGTGTTTTGTTTAATTATTGAAAATTTTTACAGTGATGGGAACCTGTAAAAATTATTTTTCAAATTAACGGAAGAAGCAACAGCAATGCTAGCGTGAAAAATACCAAATAAAAAATTCAGTATTTCTACGGAATTACATTTTATCCAGTGAATATATGTTGTTCACTACGGCATAAATAACAATACCGACCGTATTTTTGGCTCCGATCTTTTCCAGAATCCGCTGCCTATGACTTTCGACTGTTCTGGGACTGATGAAGAGCTTTTCCCCGATTTCATTATTGGTATATTCCTGGCAGATCAGTTTTACGACATCTTTTTCTCTTTCGGAAAGTTCATCATCCATTTCAAAAAGAGATTTCTTTTTTGCCGAACTGTTCATGTAGGTAAACAGCATCTGGTGATCTTCTGCAGTAAAGAAAACTCCATTTTTGTAGACCATTGTAATGGCATCGATGAAGGTTTTCCTGTCTGAATTCTTAGGAAGAAACGCCGAAACGCCTAATTTAACCATATATCCCAAAATGGAAGTTTTGTAATGGGAGGAAAGAATAATAATTCTGAGATCGGGATATTTTTCTTTGAGAATTTCCACCAGCTCAAAACCGTTCATGGGCTGCATCTGTACATCAACAAGGGCTATTTGCGGAAATTCATCACCGGGGAGGTTTCCCAGTTTTTCAATAAAATCCGGGCCGTTATTAGAAGTAAGGCATACAGAAATATTCTTTTCATTCGAGAGCAGCATTTTTACCCCTTCAAGGATGAGCTGTTCATCATCAATTAAGGCTATTTTGATTTGGGAATTCATGGTTTCTTGGAATTAAAATGATTAAACGGCTTCCTTTATTCAATAGACTTTTCCATTTATGGGTGGCGTTCATGGATTTGATCCTGGACTCAATATTTTTGATGCCCATGCCTTTTTTCACGAGATTATAATCAAAACCCTGCCCGTTATCGGAAATAACAACTGCCATATGCTGAGGATAATCTTTGATGTAGATCCATATGTCTGTGGCTGTAGAATGCTTGATGACATTGGTGGTAAATTCCTGGATGATACGGTACAGCTGTACTTCTATAAAGATATCCTTTTTTTCAAATCCGGGCATTACCTGCATGGAAATATTGATCTTATGGGAAAGGTTGGCAATCAGTTCTTCCACATAAAGAACAAATCCCACGGATTCCAGATTTACAGGATATAAGGAATGGGAAATACTTCGTGATGCATCAATAAGGGACGACATTTGGCTGTAAATATTTTTCTTGATGACCTCATCACCTTTTGTATCAAGATTATTCAGCCATAAAGAAAGGATATTGAGCCTGTTCCCGATGTCATCATGAATCATTACCGCTATTCTTTTTCTTTCTTCTTCCTGGGCTTTGATGTTTTCAAGCACCAGCTTTTTCTGATGAAGGACTTCTGCTTCGTGCTGGACATTCTTTTCTTTAATAATCCTGCTGATAAAAGATCGGTAAGCTAAGAGAATAAAAGCCACTATAACTGTTATGGTAACAATTATAAGGATGAGCAGGCTGATATTTAAGGTTACTTCTTTAATCTGATGAAGGTATATAAAAATGAACAGTATAAAATGCTTGACAGGATATTATTCGCACTGAGAATAATATAATAATCGTTTTCCGAAAGGTTGGCCAGCTGATGCTGGATAATAAAAATAAATACGGAAACGGAATAGTAGAAAAAAATACAGGAATCCACGAGAAGAAAACGGTTCTTTACAGAAGTATCCCTGATTTCCCGCAGCAACGCAAATCCTGAAAGGCAGATAATAATGATATTTGATATTACTTTTACAATATCACTGTTGAACGGATAGTTAAATACATATTTCGACACCATAAATCCACACGCCAGCAGTAAAGTTATTCCGAAGAAATATTTTGGAAGTTCCAGTTTTCTGATGAATAATGCCGTGACAAGGAAAAATTCCCCGGCTATGTACAAAGGATAAAGAAATGAGGTATCATTAAGATTGAAAACGTAAGGCAGAACAAGGTTCAGCAATTCAATAAAAAAAAGAAAAGCAATACAGTGAAAATATTGCTTTTCTTTGTTATTCAGTATACGGTATTTTGCTGCTCCCAAAAGTATGATGGTCAGAAGCAGGCCATAGTTCAGGAATAAAATTGCTTTAAAAAAATCTGTCATTCCTTTCTATACTACATAGTTATGATCCGAGTTCAGGGATACGGCATACAGGAGGACACGGTTTTGCCCAGTCATAGGTATTTGAAATGGTTTTTGCACTGCTTCCTTCCTGCAACAATTCATGGAAAGAAATAAAGATCAGTGTGACCAGCATTCTCTGGTAAATATCATTGTACCTGAGCCCGAATGAGCATTTTATACCTGTAACCTCGGGTTCAGGATGGCAAAGATCTTCCATAGGAATATAGAATCTTCTGAAAATTCTTTCCCCTCCGAACTCATTGCATTCACGAAAGAACCATTCCATTCCTTCGTTTCTCCAGCGCTGAATAGCTTCTACGGCAATATCCTGATCCAGAATCGGCTGATCGGATACCGGAAGAACCATATTTGTATTGTCATCTATTTTGGTAAGATCGCTGGAAAGGATAGCATTTTTAACAACAGTAAATTCTTTTGTTTCCTGCAGTCTAAGATCATATTTAAGAGGAGACAAAACAGTGTACTCATATTCGGTAACGCTTTTATCTACGTGTCCCTGCGCATCCAGAGGAAGAAAGATAAGGACCATTTCACCGTTAAATACACCTGCTTCTGCACAGACATCCACATATTTGTTTTTGTCTTTGATCTTTGTGATCTGTTCTCCGGAGAGGTCAAAAATGTAATTGGTAGGAATCAGATTTGCGATTCTGTTATAATCTGATACATAGCTGCCCCATTCGGCGACTGCCAGTCTGTAATCGTTCTCGTTCATAAGTTCATGGTTTATTTAGTTGCATAAAATTATACAAACTAAACCTTCCGCACAAATAATCGCATCATAAATTTATTATTTGTGAAATAAATTTAATATCAATAAATAAAATTTTCCAGGTTACAAAGTGCTTTGAAATATGTTGATGGCGTTAATAATTCCTCACGGTGATGTGATAACAGCTTTGTTGTCTTTCTTTAATGTAATAAATCCTGCCGGCCGCTGCATAATATTTTAAAACTTTCTCCAGCGCGATCTCCATTTTAGGATTGTATTTCAATACATCATTGAATCTGATGTAGGAAATATCAAATGAATTTCCATAATTATGAGAACTAATCCCTAATGAGGCGTTTGAATTGACTCTTCTCAGCCTGCACTGGTCTTCAAGCGTTCTTGTGATGGATGAAACAGTAAAAGTATGCCCTTTTGTTTCTTTGCTGAATCTGGCTCCCATCTTTTCAAGGGTGGATTTCGCTTTTGAAACCAAATAAGGCCTGCTGTAATCCAGCTTCTGAACCTTGTATCCTTTTCCGTTTTTTTTGATTTTATGGAATTTTCCGCTGCCTATATATTTCTGTACTGTTTTGGAATCTTTCAGTAATTTTACGTTAAAGCTCTTGGATGCATCCAGGTGCGGCTTATAGAGAGCAGTAGGCTCTACTTTCAGTACAGATGTCAGATCATAGCAGGGAAGCACTTTTTTTGCAGCCTGCGCATAATAAAAGTTATAAATAAAGGGCACAAAGGCTGCACAAAAAAACTTTCTCATTAACCACGCTTTTAAATTACTAAACGAAAGATAAACATTTATGATATATCATTCAACTTACGAAGCATATCTTCACAAAAAAATTCCCAACAAACATTAAACCAAATTGGCGAATACATAATTTTATATTATCAAATCTTAAAAAAATTTTAAGTTTTATCTTTTTATTTTAAAATTTAAATTTTACATTTGAGATACATTTAAATGATAAACATTATGATAAAAAAACTTTTTGCTGAATTTTTCGGCACATTTTGGCTTGTTTTCGGCGGTTGTGGAAGTGCAGTTTTTGCTGCCGGAGTTCCTGACATAGGTATCGGGCTTTTAGGAGTTTCTCTGGCCTTCGGTCTTACGGTTCTTACAATGGCTTATGCTGTAGGGCATATTTCAGGCGGGCACTTCAATCCGGCTGTTTCTTTCGGGCTTTTAGCAGGAGGCAGATTCTCAGCCAAAGACCTTGTCCCTTACATTGTAGCACAGTGTCTTGGAGCGCTTGTAGCAGCTGGAGCACTGTATGTGATCCTTAACGGCTCGGGAGCTGTAGATTTTTCAAAACCGGGAGCTTTCGCCACAAACTTCTATGACGAGGCGGTTTACAACGGTAAAGCGTTCAGTATGGGAGCAGCATTCCTTGCGGAATTTTTATTAACCGCTTTCTTCCTGATCGTTATCATGGGAGCTACAGACAAGTGGGCTAACGGAAAATTTGCCGGTATTGCTATCGGTTTGGCTCTTACTTTAATCCACCTTATCTCTATTCCTATTACCAATACTTCGGTAAACCCTGCAAGATCTCTTTCTCAGGCTGTTTTCACCGGCGGGCTTGCCATGTCTCAGCTTTGGCTGTTCTGGGCAGCACCTATTTTAGGAGGTATCGCAGGAGGATTAATTTACAAATTCCTTCTTCAGAGAGATACAGCTGAAGTTACCGATTAATATAATTTTTTGATTTCAATACAAAATCCTGTCTGCCGACAGGATTTTTTTGTAGTAATATCTGACATAACTATTTATAAGCAACTATTTACATTTATAAAAGAAACGGAAACACTTATTGAATAATCATCTACGCTTACTAATTATCCGTTGATTACGAGAATTATAAGTTTCATTTTTACAGTACAGATTATTAAGACAGATTAAATAATAACTTAAAATTTAACTAAAATGAAAAAAATTCTCTTTTTATTATTCTTTGTATTGGTTTGCCAAAATCAATTGGATGCACAAAAAAATACAGCTCCTGCACCAACCTACAACATCACCGTTACCAGAAATGATATCTTTGCTGAAAACGTACCCGGTCATGCTCATACTGATGTTAAATTCGATATGAAAATAGGCTCCAATGAACGGCTTGCGACTCCTTTTCCTCCGGATATCAGCACTGCAAGAAATTACAATTTCCCTGTCACTTTTTCACTTCCCGGAACCCCTCCTCCAACCAGATACGGCAAAGTAAGCTTTAGCAATCCATCTAGTTTATATAGTGGATACTATCCACTCCCAACTGCAATTGGGGAGCATACTTCAATTCCTTCAGAGCCTACCATGATCTATTATCCCGGGCAGTTTGGATACGGAATAGATATTGCCTGTACAGGACCGAATCAATACGTCATTGGCGTTGCCAGATTTGAATGTTATCTATGTGTTCCCGGCGGCGGCACAGTATCAAAGCAGGCAGTGTCACAGCCTAAGACAGCAATCGTATCGAATCCGGATATGGGAATAAGTGAGCTTTATTATACAGCTGCGGATAAGGAAAAGATTTCAATAAGTGTAATTGATATTCACGGAAAAGTTGTCAGAGCATATACTACGGATATATCAGCAGGATTAAACAAACTACCAATTGATCTTCAAAATAACCTGGAGGGAACTTACATCATTAAATGGCAGTCCAGCAACGGAGCAAGCGGAACTCTAAAAACGGTAAAAAACTAATAATGTTTTCATTATATTTCAGAACTGACTCCTGCACAATGCAGGAGCTTTTTTTATTTGCTTTTTTTGATATCAAAGGGATTTTTGAAAATAAGTTCTTCATGTTTTCCTTTGATTTCCAATTTACGCTGCAATAGGTTCAGGGCCATTTTCCGGATAAAAAGATCTTTGTCATTCAGTTTCCAGTAAGAATCTTCATGTACCTTTCTGGGGCTGCGGATAAGGTAAAATTCGGTTTCCCAGGTATCTTCATTATGGTAAAACTCGATGATTCCGCAATGCTCGGGAATCGTGGAATGTTCTATCATACCCATCGGAAGAAGGAAACTGAAAGCATTACAGATATAGTCGCCGCATGAGATCTTATCGTGTTTCAGGAATTTTTCACCGGTATCTTTATTAAGGTATGATTTTTTGAAATCGTTCTTAAAATCACTTTTTGAAAGCTTAATTTCTATTTCATGGCTGAAACCATCGGAATCTATGAACAGCATATCTGCTTCCCAGTCGGCCTGGAAATAATTCGTCAATACAATTTCTTTCTCAAAATCGCAGTGGGAATGGATATAAGCGTGAACAAGCTCTTCTATTTTCAGCATTCGAATTTAATTTAAATCAGGATTATTCTTTTTTAAGTTCTACCACACCGTAATGCAGCCATATTCCGAAAACGCCTGTTTTGGTAAAGTAGGTTTCATCTTTTCCAAATGTAACAGTAGTGCCGGGCTGTGTCTGGCAGATGAAGAAATGTCCGCCGTCAATACAGTTCATTTTTCCTTCTTTGTGCAGGTTTGTCCAGCCAAATTCTTCATAGCCGTTATAGTCATTTTCCACATCAAATAAAAACCGTTTAACCTTGATCTTATCCTTATCTCCATCTCTTTTGGATGTCATGGACCACCGGATTAAATCTGACTCTTCTTTAGCAGGAATTTTCTTCGGATCAGCATTTTCAATCCTGGCAATAAGCAGAGTATCTACCGTTCCGGAAACTCCGTTATTGATTTCATTTACCAGATAGGTTCCGGACCAGATGTCTTTTTCCGTTTTTTCCTGTGCAGAACACAGATCAGATAAACCTATTAAGATTAAAAAGAAAAAGAAAATTTTCGTCCGGTCCATAGTAAAAGTTGTTATTTGATTGATTCTGATGTCAGGAAACCAATAAGCTGCATCCGCGGATATCGGAATGGTCTATCCTTCCCAATACCTGAAATTTATCTTCCGGAAGGGTTTTCCCTAGATCCTGTGTTGCGATAAAGCAGCATGAATGGATATTGGCCAGATCTATAATATTTATTGCCCCGGTTCTTCCTTCTTTTTCATAAGAGAAAGGGTCTTCTGCATTTCTAACGAGTATTTTCATCCAGTTCGGGCATTTATATTCATTATTTCCTAAGGAATATGCCTGTGAAAGCAATTCCGTCATTGAATATTCCGAATAGATCTTTTCTGTTTTAAAACCATCCTGAAGAATTTTCAACAGCTCATCTTTGGTCATTTCTTCTTTTCTACCTTTCATTCCCCCGGTTTCAATAACCGTAAGATTCTGAGATCCGGAAATTGAAAGCTCCATAGATGTTACAGAATCCAGGAAATCCAGCAAAGCAAAGGATACCCCGAAAAGGATTACTTTTTGATCTTTCAAAGTGT
Source organism: Chryseobacterium shigense (assembly GCF_014207845.1). Taxonomy (NCBI): domain Bacteria; kingdom Pseudomonadati; phylum Bacteroidota; class Flavobacteriia; order Flavobacteriales; family Weeksellaceae; genus Chryseobacterium; species Chryseobacterium shigense. The sequence continues at coordinate 16,590 of NZ_JACHLC010000006.1, read as the reverse complement.
TTAAAAGCTGAAACAGTTCGGAATGGTTGTAAAGAAAATAGCCGTTCTCAGGCTTTGCAGATTTTTTCATGAGGTAATCTACCATATAGATCAGGGAAGAATTCTGTTTCTCCAGGTAGCTTGGAAGCAAACCGAGAAAAATAAAATCTTCCGGTTTTCCTATGAACTGTTCAAAACTTTTACAGATACTTTCTTCGTACAGAGCATGATCTGCAATATAATGCTTTGAAAGATTCATCTGTGTTGTTCCGGAGCTCTGAAAAAACAGGTCAGCTGTAGCATTTTTGTCTAAAATCTGATGATTTTTAAACATTTCTATCGGCAGAAAAGGAATTTTTTCCAGACTGCTAACCTCATCCGGGTTTATTTTCAGGAAATCTACAAACTTTCTGTATATCTCAATATGGTCATACTGGTAACGAAAAGCTGCCAATGATGCATCCAGGAAGTCATGTTCTGTCTGTATATTGAATATATTTTTCAATTTCGCAAAGACTATTTTAAACTTATTATCAACTCACAATGAGCTAATTATATAAAAAGTATGTTTTTTTAATATTTTTTTAATCAAAAAGTTACACTTTGGTAAACTTCTTGCAATTACCTATCCGGAATATGGATTAAAAACAAGAATGGATTTCGGTTCATTCGAAAGTTACCTCTTTTAGGGGTAATTTTTTTTTGTCCCGTCTGCAAAGGTTTTCAGCTCAAAATCTTTTTCAAAAACTCCATAGGTAAAATAGGAAATCCAATCGCCAAGATTGATATATTTTGCTTTCTGTTCAAGATCCAGCACCATAGGCAGGTGGCGGTGACCATAGATAAAATAATCAATATTCTGAGTCTTTAACTTTTCTTTTGAATAGATGATGAGGAATTCTTTATCTTCTCCTAAAAATGCTTTGTCTTCTTCCCCGGAGATCATCTTATTTTTCTGCGAAAGGTATAATGCCACCTTCATGGCGATATCGGGATGCAGCCACTTGAAAAACCATTGTGCCACCGGATTTGTAAACAGTTTTTTCATTCTTTTATAGCCTTTGTCACCGGGACCGAGACCATCTCCATGAGCCAGCAGAAACTGCTTTCCACCCATTTCAAAATACTGCTTCTTGTAAAAAACGGTGCATCCTATTTCTTCTTCAAGGTAGTCTTTCATCCATAGATCATGGTTTCCTACAAAGAAATAAATATGAATTCCCCTGTCTTTTAATTCTGCTATCTTTCCCAAAACACGCACATAACCTTTCGGAATAACATGTTTCCATTCGTGCCAGAAATCAAAAAGATCACCCATTAAAAACAAAACCTGTGCATCTTCTTTGATCTCATCCATCCAGCGGATAAATTTCTCTTCCCTCGCTTTGCTTTGCTTAGGGCTAGGAGCACCAAAATGCTGATCTGAGGCAAAATACACCTTTTTTCCAGGTTCTAAATTAATGGTCGTTTTTAACACCGGTCTGAATTTTTTATGAGTAAATGATGGTTACTTATTGTCCTCCGCAAACCATTCTCCATAGGAGTTTTCAGTTTCGTGAAGTTTAAGATAGGCCAGAGAAACCTCAGCCGGAAGTTTTGATTTTATTTTTGCAGCAATAGCATATAGCATATTTTCACAAGTGGGTTGAAAGCTGCAGTAAATCACTTTATGTCCTTTACTTTCCAGGTCTTCACCCAGCAGCTTATGCGGAGATAAAGCATTGACAAGGACTGCATGATCCCATACATCCACAATTTCGGATTTCACGATACTTTTAATATCTCCAAAATCCACTACCATCCCATTTTTGGAATTTTCCAGATCATTAACCGGTCTTCCTTTCACCGTTACAAACAGCTTATAGGAATGTCCATGCATATTTTTACATTTCCCATCGTAATTGTACAGCACGTGGGCTGTTTCGAATGTGAAAATTTTTGTAATACGTATCATGATGCAAAGATATGACAAAACATAAATATAAGTTGCGCATTGAATCTGAAAAACAAATTGCAGCAATTGTTCTTCTATATGATTACTGAATAGCTATCCCTTAAGCTTATCCAGCCAATTACTTTCCAGCCTTTTCATTTTTTGGGTTTTCGCATCAATCAGAACCCAAAGCGTACTTGAATCTACAACAAGTTTATCATTACAATAAAACTCAACTTTTCTGGGCTGTTTAATTCCTTCAGGAGCTTTCGGATAGGTTTTAACAGTAATTATATCTCCGAGATAAACCTGTTTTTTGTATTGGATATGATGATCGACAAGCATCCAGATATCTTCAGGATAATCTGTTTTCTGTTTTACACTTTCCCAATGTTCGCCTGCAATTTCCTCTACCCAATGTACATATTGCACATTATTGACATGATTGTTCCGGTCTATATGCTCTTCTGTAACCTGAATCTGTTTCTGATACATTAAATTCATTTTTTTCGGCTTCATTACTTATCAAATATATGGACTTTAAATTTTTATTTTTCATTCCAAACCAAAAACCTTCCCAAAGCTGAGAAGGTTCACATCTAAAATTTCAAATATGGAAAATGATTAATGAAACTGTGCTGTTTCTGTGGAATCTTTCATGGCTACCGTTGCTGAAGAGCCATTCGTTACTACATTCTGGATCTCATCAAAGTATCCCGTTCCAACAAAAGACTGGTGCTTTACAGCTCTGAAACCTTTCTGCTGAAGAGCAAACTCACGTTCCTGAAGCTCGGAATACCCTGCCATTCCTCTTTCTTTATAAGCCAAAGCAAGTTCAAACATTGCAGTATTCAGCGCATGGAAGCCAGCCAGTGTAATGAACTGGAATTTATAACCCATTTTGGCAAGCTCTTCCCGGAAGCTGGACATTTCTTCCACGCTTAGTCTGGCTGCCCAGTTAAATGACGGCGAACAGTTATACGCCAGCATTTTTCCCGGAAACTGAGCATGAATTCCTTCTGCAAATCTTCTTGCCTGTTCCAGATCGGGATTTGAGGTTTCCATCCAGATCAGGTCTGCATAGGGAGCATAGGAAAGACCGCGGTCAATTCCCTGTTCTACTCCATTGTTCACTACATAAAAACCTTCGGAAGTTCTTTCTCCGGTTACAAATTTTTTATCCCTGTCATCAATATCAGAAGTTAAAAGATCTGCTGCATCCGCATCTGTTCTTGCAATAATGATACTTGGCACACCTAATACATCCGAAGCCAGACGCGCTGCAATCAGTTTATTAATAGCTTCCTGAGTAGGAACCAAAACTTTTCCTCCAAGATGTCCGCATTTTTTTGCTGAAGAAAGCTGGTCTTCAAAGTGTACGGCTGCTGCACCTGCTTCAATCATTTGCTTCATCAGTTCAAAAGCGTTCAGGTTTCCTCCGAATCCGGCTTCTGCATCCGCAATAATAGGAACCAGGTATTCTTTATTTCCATTTCCGCTCACCGACTGGATCTGATCTGCTCTCAGCAACGCATTATTGATCTTCTTGACCACAGAAGGCACTGAATTAGCCGGGTATAATGACTGGTCAGGATACATTTCCCCTGAAAGGTTTGCATCTGCAGCCACCTGCCATCCTGAAAGATAGATTGCTTCCAATCCTGCATCAACTTCCTGAACAGCCTGATTTCCTGTTAATGCACCAAGTCCGGCTACATAATCCTGGTTATTCAGTTTGTCCCAGAATTTTTTTGACATTTCTGTAGCAATGGTATAATCAATGTTGTATGAACCGCGAAGCTTTAACACTTCTTCAGCCGTATATGTTCTTTTTACTCCATTCCAGCGTGGATTATTCAGCCAATCCTGTTCTAAAGCATGGATCTGTTCTTGTCTTGTTTTCATAATATTTGGATTTATTTGTTTTAGGTTAAAAGGCAATAGAGTTTTAGGGTTTTAGAGTTTTGAGTTGCAGTTTATTTTTCAAAAAATTTTCTTTATCATATAAAAGCTTTTTCACTTTGAAGCACTCTTATTCTCCTACACTCGAACACTCAGACACTCTTACTCAATAAAGGGATATGCTTTCAGAGTCAGGAATTCTTCAAATTTTTCTGAAAATACCAGCTCATTGAAAAGCTCTTTGGCAAGATTGAACTTTCCGTTTTTGAAACGCTGTTCGCCTACATATTTTTCAATGTTTTCTATTTCTTCGGCTTCCCATTGGAGAATCATTTCGCGGGTTAAAGTAACATCATTGTCCAGTTTCGCATCATTTTTCAGCCATTGCCACAATTGCGTTCTTGAAATTTCAGCGGTAGCAGCATCTTCCATGAGGTTATAAATGGCCGCAGCACCAGTTCCTATCAACCAACTTTCAAGGTAGAGAATACCAACGTTGATATTTTTCCTTACCCCTTTCTCTGTGATTTCACCCTGCGGAACTTCCAGCAGATCCGTTTCTTTGATATGGTATTCCAATTTCTTGGCGATCTGATTCTGTTGAGGCATATACTGATCAAAGATTTCTTTCGCTACAGAAACTAAAGCAGGATGGGCCACCCAGGTTCCATCGTGGCCGTTTTTCACTTCTCTTTCCTTATCTTTTCTTACTTTTTCAAAAGCGGCTTCATTCGCTTCATCATCGTTTTTCACGGGAATCTGTGCAGCCATTCCCCCTATTGCATGAACATTTCTTTTATGGCAGCTCTCGATCACTCTTTTTGAATAAGCACTCATAAAAGGGGAAGCCATTGTTACCTGATCCCTGTCCGGAACCATAAATTCAGGAAGGTTTCTGAATTTTTTAATGAATGAGAAAATATAATCCCATCTTCCGCAATTCAGGCCGGCACTGTGTTCTTTTAATTCAAATAAAATTTCGTCAATCTGAAATGAAGCGGTAATGGTTTCAATTAAAACGGTAGCTTTAATGGTACCTTCAGGAATTTCCAGGTAATTCTGTGCAAAAACAAAGACTTCATTCCACCATCGGGCTTCTTTGTAATGTTCTAATTTGGGCAGATAAAAATATGGACCGCTCCCATTTTTCAGCAATTGTTCTGCGTTGTTAAAAAAGTAAATTCCAAAATCGGTTAAAGAGCCTGATGCTTCTTCTCCATTGATTTCAATATGCTTTTCCGGCAAATGCAGCCCTCTTGGACGAACCTGAAGAACAGCTGTTTTTTCATTAAGCCGGTAAGGTTTTCCGTTTTCAGCGGTAAAATCTATATTACGTCTTACTGCATCTGCAAGATTAATCTGTCCCTGAATGCAGTTTTCCCATGTTGGCGAACTGCTGTCCTCAAAATCAGCCATAAAAGTAGATGCCCCGGAATTCAATGCATTGATGATCATTTTCCGGTCTACCGGTCCGGTAATTTCCACTCTTCTGTCTAACAGATCGTCCGGGAGCGGAGCGCAAGTCCAGCTACTATTTCTCATTTCTTCAGTTTCAGATAAAAATCCGGGAAGATTTCCCTGGTCAAAAAACTGCTGTGTATTTTTTCTTTCTTCTAAAAGTGCTAATCTTTTTTGATTAAAATTCTGGTGAAGAGTAACTAAAAAATCTGTCAGTTCCTGGGTAAAAACCTCTTCAAACTGCTTTTGTGCTTTTATTTTAAGTTGAGTTTTTGTTTCCATAATCTGCTGATTTTGTGATTTGATGTTACAAACATAAATAAAAATTTTCACAAATAGCGAACGTTCGCTAAATATTTTCAAAATTTATTATGCGAATAATCGCTTTCATTTTTTATATTTGAATATGAATTCAGAAAGTGATTTTATCAAAACGGTATTCGGACTGAAGCTAAAGCAGCTGAGACAAAAGAAAAACTGGTCTCTGCAGGATCTTGCCGTAAAGACAGGTTTGTCCAAATCTTATTTAAATGAGATAGAAAACGGAAAAAAATATCCGAAACATGATAAGATTATTCAGCTCTCGGAATCTTTGGGCTGCACTTTTGACGAATTGGTATCTACGAAACTGGATAAGAGCCTGGCGCCTTTCAATGAAATTCTTCAATCGGATTTTTTTAAGGAAGTCCCGCTGGATCTGTTTGGTATCAATAAAAACAATCTTATCAGCATTATCAGTGATGCTCCCAAAAAAGTAACTGCTTTTATCAATGCACTGATTGAAATTTCCCAGAATTATAATTTGGGAAAAGAACGCTTTTATTTTGCCGTACTCAGGTCTTTCCAGGAGCTTTATGACAATTACTTCCCTGAAATTGAAGAAAAAACTGTGGAATTTATTAAGGAAAACGGACTTGACATCAGCAAAGACCTGCGGGCTTCTTTTTTGGAAAATATTCTTACTGAAAAATTCAAATACAGCATAAGATCTGAAGATTTTGAACAGTTTGGCACCCTGGACAATCTGCGTTCCCTTTTTATTCCCGAACAGAAGCTTTTACTGCTGAACCAGAAACTTGAAAAGGACCAGAGGACATTTATTCTGGCTAAGGAAATAGGATTTAACGTTCTGGAGCTGAAGATCCGCCCGAACACTTATTCATGGCTGGATTTCGGCAGTTTCGAGGAAATTCTGAACAATTTTTATGCTTCATATTTTGCCGGAGCTTTACTGATCTCCAGGAATCAGACTATTGAAAAAACCACAGAATTCCTGCTCCAGCATACATGGGACCCTAAAAGCTTTGAGGAACTGATTGAAAATTTCACAGATTCTCCTGAAACTTTTTATTACAGACTTACGAATCTGCTTTCTTCTGAACTGGGTATTAAGGATTTGTTTTACCTGTGCCTGGTCAAGAAAAAGAATTCAGACAAAATCCAGATTTTAAAGGAACTTCACCTGAACCACCAGCAAGCCCCGCATGCCAATGCTACGAACGAGCATTATTGCCGAAGATGGATTGCAGTAAAAAACCTTCATCATTTAAAGGAAAATGAAACTCTTACGGATGCCCAGATCTCCCATTATAAAGATCAGGGAGTAAGCTATCTTGTTATTTCAACGTCACAGAAGAATCCTTTTTCAGATGGCAGCAACCGAAGTTATTGTCTTGGAATTTTATTGAATACACAAACTACAAAAAAAATTGGCTTTGTAAAGTCTCCGAGTTTAAAAACAATCAACGTGGGAGTTACCTGCGAATCCTGCAGTATTGCAGACTGTGAAGTGAGGCAGGCACCGCCCGTCCGACTGGAAAAAGAACAGTTTAACCTCAGCATGAAGAACGCTATTGAAAAGATCAGGAAACAACTGACAGTTGATAAATAGTGAATACAAATCTTATATTTACTTTTTAATTTTTCATTAAACACACACAAATGATATTAGATTTATTTTTCCCGAACCGCTGCATTCACTGCAACCGGATTATAGATGCAGATCTTTTGGCTTGCAGCTTATGTTTTGAGCAGATTCATTTTACTCATTTTGATTATTTTACTGAAAATATTATTAAAGAAAGGTGTAAACTCCTGTTTCCGGTTGAAAATACCTATGCTTTAATGAAGTTTGAGGAAAACGGCTTAAGCAGGAAACTCATTCACGAACTGAAATATAAAAGCAGGGAAAATGCCGGGAAAACCCTTGCCGGCTGGACAACAGAACGTCTTGATTTTAAAGAAGAAAAACCAGATATGCTGGTATCCGTCCCGCTCCATCCAAAAAAGATGAAGGAGAGAGGGTACAACCAATTACATTTATTTACAGAGACTTTATCAGCATTTTATAACATCCCATTTGATCATGAACTGGTTAAAAGAAACCACTACTCAAAAGCACAGGCGTTAAAAGACAAAAAACACCGCCTGGAAACAGTAAATCCTTTTTCCATTTCAAAATCTATTTCAGGAAAGCATATTCTTTTAATTGATGATGTTTTTACAACGGGGAACACGGTTTCATCAATTGCCTGGGAAATCTTAAATGCGGGAGATAATAGGGTAAGTGTTCTGGTGATGTCGGTGGATGCTTAATGGGATTTGAGTTTGAGAGTCTGAGGGTAGCTATTTATTGATTGTTGCTGGTTGATAATTATTGATCTATTCATACAATTAGTGCCTGTACCCTAAAACCATCTGGTTTCAAACTTAATTTCCAATTCTTTTTCTTAATTTTCCGGTAAACTATTAATCATGAAAAATCTGCTTTTACTGCATGGTGCACTGGGACACAGTGATATTTTTAAGCCTTATGAAAAGGAACTGTCAAAATATTTTACCATTCATTCGTTTTTATTTTCAGGACATGGAAATACGGAACTTCCGGAAAACGGCATCAGTATTGAAAAATATTCTGATGAAGTAAGGGCTTACCTGGAGAAAGAAGATTTACAGGATGTTCATGTTTTTGGTCACAGTATGGGAGGTTATGCAGCTCTTTGCTGTGCTTTAAGGTTTCCTGAAAGAATTAATTCCGTTATGACTTTAGGGACAAAATTCGAATGGACCGAGCGTCAGGCTTTAAAAGAGAGTAAAATGCTTGATCCTGAATCCATTCTATTGAAAGTTCCGAAATATGCCGAACAGCTGGAAAATCAACATGGTACAAAATGGAAACAACTGCTGCCTGCCATTGCCGATATGATGATTTCGCTTGGAAAAAATCCTCCGTTGAATGAAAGCAGTCTTTGGGCCATTACCATTCCTGTACAGATTATGACCGGAGATAAGGATAATATGGTGAGTATAGAGGAAAGCGTAAATGCCTACCGGAGTATTCCGAATGCAAAACTGGCCATACTTCCGGACACAAAGCATCCTATGGAAAAAGTACGGCCAAATTTATTATTTGATCTGATGAAAGATTTCTGGAACCTTTCTTAATATTTATCGTTGCAGTTTTTCGCCATAGCTGAGATCTCCGGCATCACCAAGACCTGGTGTGATATACCCTTTTGAGGTCAATCCTTCATCAATGGCTCCTACCCAAATTTTTGCATCAGGATAAGCTTTTTCAATGGTTTCCACTCCCTGTCTGGAGGCTATTGCAGCCACAATATGCAGTTGCGTAGGTGTTCCGTTGGTCAGAAGGTCTTTGATAGCTTCGATCAGTGAAGCTCCGGTTGCCAACATGGGATCAGCAACAATCAGCGGTCTTCCTTCGATATTCGGACAGGTAAGATAATCCTGTTTGATAGAGAAATAATCATTCGCATCATGCTTTCTGTAAGCGGCAACGAAACCACAGTCTGCCCTGTCCAGATAATTCAGAATCCCTTCAAATAAAGGTACTCCTGCTCTTAAAATGGTGGTGATTACCGGCTGAACTGCTATTTCCTGAACTTTAATTTTATCTAAAGGAGTTTGAATTTCCACTTCTTTATATTCGAGTCCTTTGCTGATCTCAAAAGCTGCAATTTCACCAATACGTTCCATATTCCTACGGAATCTCATTCTATCGTGCTGGATGTCTATATTCCTAAGCTCATTGATCCAGGAGTTTACCAAAGAAAATTGTTTTGATAACACAGTTGTATTCATTATTCTGAAAAAGCTTTTTAAAATATTAAATTTTATATGAATAAAATCCCTCTCAGAAAACATCTGAAAGGGATCATTTTTTATTTCTGTCTGAAATATACTTCAATCGGAACTCCGGTAAACCCGAATTCTTTTCTCAATTGGTTTTCAGTAAATCTTTTGTAAGGTTCTTTCACATACTGAGGCAGGTTGCAGAAAAACACAAACTGCGGTGACGGCGTAGGAAGCTGTACACAGTATTTGATTTTAATATATTTTCCTTTGTTGGCCGGTGGCGGTGTCTGCTCAAAGATAGGAAGCATTACTTCATTCAGTTTTGAAGTTTTGATCTTCTTTTTACGGTCTTCATATACCTGCATGGCAACTTCCACTGCTTTTAGAATTCTCTGCTTCGTTAAGGCTGAAATGAACAAAATAGGAATATCATGGAACTGTCCGATTTTATCTTTGATTGATTTTTCGAAGTCACGCATGGTATTGGTCTGTTTGTCTTCAACAAGATCCCATTTGTTCACCAGAATTACAATTCCTTTCCTGTTTTTCTGAGCCAGTCCGAAGATATTCATATCCTGGGATTCCCATCCTAATGTAGCGTCTACCATAACGATTACCACATCCGAATATTCAATGGAACGGATAGACCTCATTACGGAATAGAATTCCAGGTCTTCATTAACCTTGGATTTTCTTCTCATCCCGGCAGTGTCTACCAATACAAACTCGTGCCCAAACTTATTGTAAAGGGTCTGAATACTGTCTCTTGTTGTCCCTGCAATATCTGTTACGATATTTCTTTCCACATCAAGTAAAGCATTGGTCAAAGTAGATTTCCCTACGTTTGGACGGCCCGCAATAGTGATCTTAGGCAATCCTTCAAAAGGATCTTTATATTCTGTTGTCGGGAAGTCTTTAACGATATCATCCAAAAGATCTCCTGTGCCTGAACCTGTTGCGGAAGAAAGTGTATAATATTTATCGATTCCCAACTGGTAAAATTCTGTAGCGGGAAGCTCTTCTTTTGCTGAATCCACTTTATTGATTACAATGTAGATCGGCTTATTTGATCTTCTTAAAAGACGATAGATCTCATAATCGGTATCAGTAAGACCTTCTTCTACATTCATCATAAAAATGATAGAGGTAGCTTCATCTACTGCCAGCTGAACCTGCTTGCGGATCTCTTCTTCGAAAATATCATCCGTTCCTACATCATATCCGCCGGTATCTATAACTGTAAAATCTACACCGTTCCAATCGGATTTCCCATAATGACGGTCCCTGGTAACACCGGCTGTAGAATCTACGATAGCTTCTCTCCTTTCTAGTAATCGGTTAAAAAGTGTGGATTTTCCTACGTTGGGACGCCCAACGATTGCGACAATATTTGACATAAAAATGTTTAATAAATGAAATTATTAATGGGTATCTCCAACTTTTGGAGCCCAATTTTTTGCAAAGATAAGGTTTTATTATTTAGCTGTTGAAAAGCACCTTTCATAAAACTGTTTTTGAATCAAAAAATCTTATTTCCTATTTTATTAAAAATCATTGAATTATGGAAACAACCAACTTTTACTGCCATTTTGCTCTCACAAAATATTTTTTCAATGAAATATTTTTTATAATTTCGCGCCACCAAAATAAACAAAGACCCATGGTGTAGCGGTAACACTACTGATTTTGGTTCAGTCATCTGGGGTTCGAATCCCTGTGGGTCTACCATTTAAATTAAAGCAATATTCTATAAATCAGAGTATTGCTTTTTTAATTTCATACATATTTTGACGAAGATCGAGGCCAATTCTAATTTTTAAAAAAGATTTGACAGCTGATTAGCATTTTTTAGATGGGAGTTTACGTTATTGTTTTTCAACTTTTGGGTTAAAACATAAGTTTATTCTAAAGGGGAATCAAATAAAATATTTTTCACAACACCAATGATTTCTTGGATTTTATCACCAACATATTAAGAAAATCAGTATTTTTCACTAAGATGTTTGAAGCATGAATATTAATTCATATACATTCTAATACTGGGAAGTATTCTGAAAATGTAACACTCCACTTATTATCAAAATCTCCATTAATAATTATATTATCAATTCCTTTTTTTAAATTAAACCTCATTTTCCCTTTTTTCTTAGAGATAATTACTATCTCCTTTTTTTAAGGACTCTTATTTGCCTATAGCCGCAGGAATATTGATCAAAATTATAACTTTTATCATTAATCGTAATTACATCACCTATAAAAGCAGAATTATTAAGAAATAATAAAACTTCGTTGTCTTTTTTCTGTAGTTCTTTTGGAGTATTTTCTATGTAAAATTTATAGCCAATACTATCTGTTTCTGTTGCTTGAGTTTTATCTTGGTAATAAAAATTAATATTACTTTGCGCTAAACAACTATTACAAATGAATAATATGTTTACTAAAAAAAATATTTTTTTCATTTTATTTATTTTTTAATCTGAATGAATTTGCTTTGATTGTCTGTATTTGATTTGTATTAAATTCATTGCCAAGTCCTTTCATTGAAGTCGTTGGGTTTTCATAAGAGTTCATCCTGTTGTTAATATTTGCAGGTGTATTACTAACTCCAGAATCTGATTCCCAAATATGTGGCAAGCCAAATGTATGCCCTATTTCATGAGTAATTGTATCTGGATTTCCATCCTTTGCATTTACTGTAGCTGTGATAGGGTTTCCTTGTGGTGCATCTCCTGTAACAATTCCCATTGTAGTCGTACCATCACTATTATTCACAACTACAGATTGTCCTGGAAATGTCATATCAATATTATAAGTTGCATTACTATCTTGGATAATTGTTAGATCAAACCCTTTCGATTTAAAATTGTTTTCCACTGTTGAAAGTTTTTGTTGTACGTCTAGGTTTGAAAAAGCCCCCTGAATAACATTTGCTTTTAGTTCATATTTTGCTGGAGTATATTCTACACTCAATTTAAATGGATTATTAGACACTTGCAAATTTACCTCTGCATCCTTTATCAATTTAGCTTCAAGTCCCTCCAATTCCCTTGCATCAATGACTCTGTTTTCAGAGAAATTATAATGTGATTGATAACTATATTTTTCTGATAGAGGATATATATTAAAAAATCTTCCTACATCCAGCATGTAATTTCTCCATTTAAAACTATAAAAACCTGTTTCTTGTAATTCCTGTTCCTGATATTTATAATTCTGATACTTTCCAGCTCCAAAATAAGCATTCCCTGTCTTTAAATGATTCATCCCAAATGGATAATAATCGTTGCTATCCGTTATTTCAATACTTCCTGTACTATTATTTCTTGCATAACTCACCCTGGCATTTCCTAAATGGTCTTTATACTGGTAAATATACTGATCTTCTTACCAACACGTTTGAAACACTTTGTATGATTCTCAATATTTTAAGTAGCTTATTTTCAATTTTTTTCTATTTCGACTATCAAAATATCATTTCGAATTTTCAAACTTTATTTAATTTTTTAGAATATAGCGTTGAAAATCAACGCTATAATTTATTACTAACATGTTTGGAACATGACCCCTGCAATTCCTACGGAAGTTTTTATATTTTCTTTTCTCAGTTTTACGCCGTCTGCACGGTAATTTGTCTTTATCTGGCTGGTTATCGGGTCTAAACCAATATTCAAAACATCAGGAAGGTTTAAGAAATTGTAGCTGATTCCTGTAATCTGTTTATCCATCATGCTTTCATGTTTCAATATAATCTAAAAAATAGATAAGTGAACCTTCGGGTTCACTTATCTATGTACTTTTAAATGTTCTTTGATATTCTGAATTTAGTTGTAGCAATAAATTTGAAACATCATCCTGCCCTTTTATTGTTTGTTACTTTGTGATTTCTCCTCCCAGTTTAAATTTAACTCTGAATGAATTTTCTCTAATACTTATATTTTTTTTTATAGTTTCTTCTGTTCCTAGTTTTTTCAAAACTTTATTTCCTCGTTCTGCAAATGAAAAATATTCATCGGAATAAAAATAAAGAGGTATTAGTCTTCCTTGTAAAAAAACAGCTCTATTACTATACTTAACCCAAATATTTTCCGCAGAACTGGGAATCTCATTTAGATATATTATATAAGTATCTGAATTGTCTTTATCTAAAACTAAATAAATTTCTTTATTATTATTTCTTTTTTGAATTTCTTTGTTAAGTACATCATTGACAGAATTAGGTAAAAAATATATTATATCTGAATTCGATTTTTGAGAGTAACAATTAAACAAGCAAAAATTTAATAATAATAATAATAATAATAGTAGTAATGTTTTTTTCATCTATCAACATTGTTAATTAATTATTTCCCCGTTGATTGTGAATTTTACAGAAAATACATTATCTCTAATTGTTGTTATTTTTCTTATTCCTTCTTCTTTTGCCATTTTCTCCATAATTAGAGTTTTGCTTTCCGGATAAGAGAAATATTCATCAGTTTCAAATATTAGTGGATAAAATTTACCATCCAAAAACAAAACTCTATTTGTATTTTCTACCCAGAATTTACTTTCTTTTGTTGAATTAATATAAATAATATAATTTCCAAATTCATCATTTCCTAGTACAAAAGAAGTTTTATCGGAGTCATTTATTGTTTTTAATTTTTCTAATATTTTCACTCTGACAGTAGAAGGTAAAAAATATACAATCTCTGAATTTGTCTTTTGAGAGTAGCAACTAAATAAACAAAAGTTTAGTAGTAAAAGTAATATAATGTTTTTCATTATCGAGCTTTTTGTTTTTCTATAAAATTTTTCAATGCGTCGTGCCCCATATTAAATCCTGTGGTTGTACCTACATTATTTGTTTGGGTTCCATTTCCTGTAACTCTGTGAATAGCATTTCCTCCCGGTTTCGCACCAGTCCATGAATCTACTGCATATATTGATGTATTATATTCTTTGGCTGTTTTCACATCTTTTGCTGATGTACCTATACCATTTTCCATTCCAGGAGTTGTAATAAGATTGTGTGTATGCGCTTGTCCTAGTGAGATTAGATTAGTCCCAGAAACAGTCTGTTTTATAATATTACCGCTTCTATCTTCAAATTTATCAATGCTGAATACGGTCTCCCCATCTATTCCGTCTGGTCCTCTTACTGAAGTTACTTGTGCAGTTGGAATATCTCCTCGTGTCACATCAATACCTAAATAAACTTGCCTTTCTTTTGTTTGATCTGCAATCGTTTCCTTATTTGCATTGTTCAAGTCAGTACTAATCTGAGTAGTATTAACAGTTATTATTGAGCTACTCTTTTGTAAAGCAGCCATAGCATCGGCCGATGTAGAACTTCCTTTTTCGGAAGTGATACTATTCCAATCTTGTTTATATATGACTCTTGCATTAGTTGTTGCAGCTCCATCGCTGCCCAGATATTTACCTGTTGAAGCATCAATATAATCATCTGGGGGAATTGCAAATCTTCCATCTGGATCGACAAACATAATTGGATTGTTCCATGCATAATTATATGGACTATGTCTCGTCATCTTTTCCGCCAATGGATCTACCACACCCCAACGTCCAATATCCGCCATATACATTCTTGCTCCGTAATCATACATACCAGTCTCTTGCAATTCCTTACCATTGTACTTATATGCCTTATATGAACCCATCCCAAAATAGGCATTTCCGGTTTTTAAATGGCTCATCCCAAAAGGATAATAATCGTTGGCATCCATAATCTCAAGACCTCCTGCGCTGTTTCTTCCAAAACTTAATCTCACATTTCCTAAATGATCCACATAACTGTAAATATATTGATTTTTTATATAATCATAAAATCCTTCTGCGGTAGGAAAGAACTGCAAATCAGGCGTTGCCATTGTCATGATAGACAGGTCTCCTGGATCCTTTGAAAAAGCCTGCGGTTCCATAGCTCTTGAAAGCATACTGTCTGAAAGATCTATGTCACCATTACCTCCTGAACCTGTAGAAGTAGATTTAAAATACTGAAAACCGTCCAGGTAATCTGTAACCTGTGTGGTTACATCTGTCCCTGAAATTCCCACAGAGCTTTTGGTGCTTTCTTTTCTAAGCTTTACTCCGTCAGCACGATAATTTGTTTTAATCTGGGTGGTTATCTGATCAAAGCCAATGTTCATAACAGAAGGAAGATTCAGATAATTATAGTTAATTCCTGTAATCTGTTTATCCAGCATGTTTTTCATATTTCCATTCAGGTCGTAATCGATAGGGAAGCCTGCCGTGCCTTCATACCCTGTACTGTTTTCGCTGTTATCTTTAATCCTTACAGCCTGATTTCCTACATAGGTATAGGCAAGGTTATCAATCATGGTTGCGGTAGTACTACCATTTTCCATCACTGATGTCCTGTAAAGACTGGTAATATTTCCATTTAAATCATAGTCTATTGATTCTGTATTTTCTTTGCTTCCTGTATTATTAGGGTTCTGGTAGTATCCTGCCGTTAACCTGTTTAATCCATCATAAGCATAACCATATCTTTTTGGCTCTATAGGTGGATTGGCTCCCAGAGATTCAACAGCCCGCCAATCTACTTCTGCGATATTCCCGTTGTATTTTGCCTTTACGTTTTTCCCCGGAAATTGTGCTGAATCAGGATTTTCAATGCCGTCCTTCTGGTTGTATTTGATTTTGTAGGAAAACAGCTTGCCTCCCAGATCAGGAAGGAGCATCTGGTTTTTATTAATGTCTGTCATCCAGCCACGGATATTGTAAGCATAATCAATGCTTTGAAGGTTATTTCCCACTTTTTTATTGGTCAGCTGTGATAATTCGTTGTAGGTGTTTTCTGCCAGCAGTTCCTCCGGCCTGTCGTCTACCTGGTGGTAATGCTGTTTTAGCCTGTTTTGATTATCATACACAAATCTTTCTTTCACCATAACACCTGATTCGCCTCCTTTTCTCACCTGAAAGGTAAGAATCTGTTGAGGAACCCCCGCAAAATCCAGTTGAGTTTCACTTCTGGTATATCCTCCCAGGTGATTGATAGAATGGGTTCCGATTACTCTACCTTTTTTATCATAATAGGTATAATTCCTTGTCCAGTTATCGTCTTCAATGTTTTTTACAAGACTCATTACGGGAAGTCCCTTGGTACTCCTGCCATCTGTGGACGGAGCATCGGACAAGGTGGGTTCTCCCTGGATGGTTGACGGGAAGGAAGGATTGAAACTGTATGGAGGATAGGTATC
>NZ_JACHLC010000005.1 GCF_014207845.1 Chryseobacterium shigense | reverse complement strand
CAGCAGTAGTCTTTGAAAGCTGTTTTTCTACATTATCATAATTGTAATGGGTTGTGGTAACCATTTTTTTATATCCGCTGTCATCAGTAACATTTACAGGAACATCTTCCATGTATTCTTTCGAAACCGTACTGTCAAGAAAAGAAGCAAAAGTAGGAATAGCGTGTTGTCCTATATACATATTATCTAAGGAAGTATTTTCGTTAACTCCGGGCGGAACATAAAAATAATTATACAGTTGTACTCCTATAAGGTTATAAATCACTTTTTCTAAAGGAGTAGAATAGATATTGCTTTTATCGCTTTTAAGATATACTGTATTGTTTTTGTTAACCAATGTTTTATGCGAAATTAAGTGCCCGTTTATATTGCTGACAGTAAAGTTCCTCGACATAGATTGAGCGGCAGTAGAAGTTAATCCCGTCATCAGTGATGGGTCAGATAAATAAGCGCCATTATAAGTAGGCTCCCAAAAAGTAGAAGTTCCCCGATATTCAAATCCGTTTTCCGAATCAAAAGTTTTCTCTTCGCCGCCTTTTTCAAAATTATCCCCGCCATGGCTGATAGTCACATTCGGGTAAACCGGATCTTCTATATATGAAGGCAGAGGCTGCGGTTCTGAATGCAGGATTAATTCAAATTTTGTGGCAACATCGAGCCTTGGAGTACCTCCAAAGTCACCCATCTGGTTAAAATGCTTGGTGAAGAAATAAGGCTGAAATGGGGGATTCAGTTTTTCATTATTATGAATGTCCGAATACGTATCATAGTAATACCGTTTGATATTGGTACTGGTATTATCTGCAACGTCATACTGTTTTTTTAACCTTACACCGCCGTCATCTACTTTTTCCAGGCCGGACTGGTACTTAATCATAGCGGTTCCGCTACATTGGTTACAGTAATTATTTTTAATCTTAAAATTGAAAATATAGTTCTTATTGGGTTCTATATTGAAATTGGTTGAAAAACTTAAATTCTGTTCTGTTTTGGGAAGAAAAACGTCTCTAGTATACAATACCTGATTATTGGATGCATCTAAAATATCAAACTGTGCCATTGCCTTGTTAGGCTGTACCGCGGTCTCTTCAGAATGTAAATTCAGCTGAATGCTCAAACTGCCTGCGTAAACGGCTGATGAATTTAAATTTCCGGTAACAGAATTTATAGGAGTAATCGGGCTAAAGTCCATTATACCAATATTCCCTATAGAATAGAGTGTTTCTTCATATTTAGATGTTTTGGCAAAAACAGGTTCATACTCAAAAACCGTTTTCCCTTTTGTAGGATAGGTAACTGATGTTAAGGTACCCTTTCTGGCAAACTCAAAGTTGGGTCTCCTGTCTGCATAATAAAGATAATTCTGGTTTTGTTGCTGACTGAACACATTGTTCTCTTGAAGTCCATAGAATAAATTAAGATTGGGCAACAGGGAGGAGGAATTAGACTTTCCGTTATAATACCCCAAATAGTCAATGGCATTGGCAAGACGTACCGGCATTTCTAAAGGAGCATCATAGGTCAGTGTATAATTATTTCCTGTTAATGTTTCCTGAGTCCCTTTAACAGCATATTCTTTTACCGATTCTAAGAAAAATCTTTTTTCATTTTTTACCGTTGTATTATTATTAATATAAGCAAAAACATATTTCCTGATGTTTGCCCCGTTTTTAGAAATGGTGATATCTCCAAGTTTCTGGAATACCTCATTGGCGTCTGTGAGATAAGTAAATGAGATTTGTTCATCGGATGTTTTAATTTTACTGATATATTTTGAATACGTCACATTGATGGAACTTATGGCTGATGAAGGTGGGGAGGCACTCAGTGATGCTCCTGTTTGATTGATATAGGCCCCGGCACTCATTGTTTCAGATTTTCCAAAATTTACATGTCTGGAATTCTGCTGGAAATATTCAAATTCAATTTTATTATTTCTGTTATCTTCAATTTTCGAAAGATAAAAACCGGTTACCCCTCCCATTAATGTATTTTGTCTTACAAAAGTACTTTCGGTATAGCCTGATCCACCGAAGAAATACTTTGTACCGTCGAAAGTTGTAATAATAAACTGGTAGGTATCTTTAAAATTACCTATGGTTTCTATCTTCAGATTATGATTCTGACTAATGATAACGGGATTGAAATTGGCATCAAGATAAAAGCTTCCGCTGTATCCCGGCATTGAAAAATTAAAAATATCCGTTTCATTATCGATCATCCCGTCAATATCATGAGCATAAGTACCCAATGTTTCAGCACCTGCCGGTGAAGATAAATAGTTTACGTCATTCTGATTCAACAATAATCTTTGTGAAGCATATTCATCCTTAATATCATAAATAGTTCTTGTAATTACTCCACCTGCTTCCAAGATCCAGTTCATTCCTACAGAGTTAGGTACATCATTCACTTTTACCCCTGCTTTTGCATATCTGAGGGAAACAGGATGTGTTAGGCTCCCTATAGAAACGGCATGAAGGGGAATATCAATATTGGGTGTTCCCCTGAATTCACCGGCTTCTAAATTTCCGAACTGTGTCCTGAAAAAGGATTCAGGAGACGGAGGGTTAATATTAGGCAATTCCGTATTTCCACCACCATTATTCATTA
Organism: Chryseobacterium shigense; assembly: GCF_014207845.1. Classification (NCBI taxonomy): domain Bacteria; kingdom Pseudomonadati; phylum Bacteroidota; class Flavobacteriia; order Flavobacteriales; family Weeksellaceae; genus Chryseobacterium; species Chryseobacterium shigense. Next base: position 233,097 of record NZ_JACHLC010000005.1, on the reverse strand, counting down.
AGTTGCTCGTTTCCTGCCCATGCATAAAAATACCTGCAACCAGAAAAAAGGCACTTAAGGAAATTTTAGTATTATATATTTTTCTCATTGTTTTTTGTGTTTACTTCTTAATCAATTTTGCACTTGCTGTTTTATTAGTATCTGTTTTTATGGCCACCAGGTAAGCCCCCTGAATTAAATTCTGGGTATTAATCTTAGTCACTTTATTCTTAGTTTTCAAACTCTGGAATTGTCTTCCTCCCATATCATACAACACAATATCTGCTTCTTTAAAATCAAAGCCTATTTCTACATAAGCATAATCTGAAACAGGGTTCGGATAAATCTTGATGTCTTGTTTTTCAATTAACTGATCAAGCTGCTTATCTCCCAGCTTTATAATTTTCCAGTTCTCTTTTCCGAGCTCTTCAGCACTGGTTCCAGCCAATATGATTGAGCCGTCCCTGTTCAGTTTTATATCTGAAAGTCTTTCTTCTCTTTTTCTGGATTCTCCTTTTACGTGTTTTCTCCACTGCTCTTCTCCATTTTGATTCAAATACAGCATCCAGAAGGTTTCATCATCCGTTTCTATACGGCCTTCCGCCTGGGTATAACCACCCAAAAGGATTCCTTTAGTAAGGTCTTGATTCTTGGTTCTTGGATCTTGACTCTGAATAACACTAGTTCCCATCAGGATATCCCTGTTTCCAAAATTGTAGGATTTCTGCCAAAGCTCTTCACCTTTTTCGTTAAGTGAGATAAGCCATAAATCAGTGCCTTCTTCAATTCCTATGGTTTTGTTTCCTGACCTGTCAGACCTGGATTCTCCTCCTATGATAAATCCATTTGAAGTCAAAGCCAATGTTCTCAGATGATCATCTGCCTTACCTCCATAGTTTTTTTCCCATTCTACTTTCCCGGTTTTGTCTAATTTGACAATCCAGTAATCTCCTTCACCATAGTTTTCGGTCGATTTCCCGGTACGCGATACGGGATTCGAGGCAGCTGAAGACTTTTGATCTCCGGAACCTGAAACCCGAACCTCGGAACTCCTCGAATAGATCCCTAACAAAGCACCCCCATCTTTAGTTGGAATCATTTTTTCAACCTCATCCAATCCTTTTCCTCCTAAAATTAAATGAGATAATTCTTTTCCGTCTTTGTCAAGTTTTACAATCAAAACATCTTTGGAACCATAGCCTTTAGATGAGTTCTGAACATTCCCGGCAATAAAAAATCCTAAATCTGTAGTCTGAATTACTGATCTTGCTTCTTCATCAGATGCTGATCCTAAAGTTTTCTGCCAAAGTTCATCACCAAATTCATTAAGTCTAATCAGCCAGATATCTGATCCGCCTTTGGAATCTTCTTTTTTATCCAGGCCTTTACCGGAATAGCTGGTTCCGGAAATTAAAAAACCACCGTCCTGGGTTGATACCGAGCCTGAAAGGTAATCATGGTTTTGCCCGGAAAGGTATTTTTCCCAAACCCCATCGCCCTGTTGGTTGAGTTTGATTAAATGGAAATCGTAGCCGTTGTTTTGTTTCAAGGTTGCAGATTTCAGGTTAGGGGTTGCAGCTGAATTGCTCTCTGATTGAATACTGCTTCCCGTTATTAAGTATTGACCATCAATAGTTGTAGTAACCTGGCTCAGAAAATCCTGCGTTGAGGATTTGATATCTTTCTGCCACAATACTTCCTGGGCAGACAGCCCGAAAACAGCGCATAGAATACATGCACCAGAATATATTTTCTTCATCCGTTTGTGTATTTAATTAATATTTGTTTTTATAATTTTCCGGCAAATTTAACGTTTTTTAACATACATGCAAATCTCGTTACTGAGATTTAACATCGATAATTTCACTTATCCGTGTCTTAAAGTGTTATTTTCCCTAATAAAAACAAAGGTATTCGGGCAAAGCGACAGATCTTGTCGTATAAAAAATAAAAAGAGCCAACCCCCGAAGGGGTCAGCCCAAAACATTAACTGTTTATATTAATAGAATTATGATGTCTTATTTCCAGCCACCGCCTAAGCTTTTGTAAATATCTACAACGGTGCTCAGCTGTTTCTGTTTAGCTTCAATCAGCTCCATTTTTGCATCAAGAGCATCTCTCTGATTAAGAAGAACCTCAAGATAATCTGCCCTTGAATTTCTGAATAACTGATTCGCAATATCTATAGATTGATCCAAAGCCTTGGTCTCCTGAGATTTCAACTGATAATACTGATCTATATTTTTCACCTTTGACATTAGGTTTGCCACATCCAGGTAAGCATTCAAAATCGTTTTATCATATTCGTACAGAGACTGTATCTGTTTAGCATCAGCAGTCTGGAAGTTGGCTTTGATCGCACTTTTGTTAATCAGCGGACCAGCCAGTTCACCTGCTAAACTAGAAGCAATAGATTCCGGCAATTTAACCAGATAAGAAGGTTTGAATGCTTCCAGTCCTAACGTTGCAGAAATTTCCAGTGATGGGTAAAATTCTTTTCTTGCAGCTTCTACGTCAAGTTTTGATGCTTTTAACTCTAATTCTGCCTGTTTGATATCCGGACGGTTTGCCAATAACTGAGATGGAATTCCCGTATACACCGTTTGAGGCACGGTAGACATAAAACTTTCCTTCGTTCTTACAATTGGCTGCGGATATCTTCCCAGAAGTGCATTGATCTGGTTTTCTTTTTCGGTGATATTCTGACGGATGGTATATTCTGCAGCTTTTGACTTAGCCAGTTCAGCTTCAAATTTTTTCACTGCCAATTCTGTTGCAGCAGCAGCTTCTTTCTGGATTTTGGAAATTTCCAGTGCTCTTTGCTGAAGCTTAATATACTGTTGAATAATATCCAGTTGATTATCAAGCGCTAATAATTCATAATAATTATCGGCAACTTCTTCAATAAGATTGGATAATACAAAGTTTTTTCCTTCCACTGTAGAAAGATAATGAGCAACAGCTGCTTCTTTTTCAGTTCTGAGCTTTTTCCAGATATCAATTTCCCAGTTTGCCATCAATCCACCACCAAAATTGCCCAGGGGATCAGGCATTTCCTTTCCTGGCTCTATTTCTGTAGAGGCATCACCTGCTCCTTCGCTTGTATAACGTCCTGCTTTACTCACTCCGGCTCCAACTCCTGCCGAAACGGTAGGTGTTAATCTTCCTTTTTTAGCTAAAACTCCACTTTTGGCAATTTCAATTTCCTGAAGCGTAATCAGTAATTCCTGGTTATTTTTTAAAGCTGTTTCAATGAGGCTCACCAAATTCGGATCTGTAAAAAACTGTCTCCAAGGAGTTGTTCCGCTGTTCGTACCGGCATCCTGCTGTTCTTCCTGGTTGAAGTTCTGAGGCAGGTTTTCTTTTACTTCATCTTTTATAACGGTGGCCATAGGTGCCCTACAACTTGCTAAAACAAGTGATAAGGCAATGGCTGCTATATATTTATTATAAATCTTCATGTTTGTTATCGTGTTGATACGGTTCTGTTTGTTCTGTTAAAGGATTTTCTTCTTCATATCTTGCCAGCCTGGATTTTTCCGCAATGGTCCCGAAAATATAATAGAGTCCCGGAATAATCATCAGCCCGAAAATGGTTCCGATCAGCATTCCTCCTGCTGCGGCCGTACCAATCGTCCGGTTACCGATTGCACCTGGTCCGGTTGCCATTACCAACGGAATCAAACCAGCAATGAATGCAAATGATGTCATCAGGATCGGACGGAAACGGATGGCAGCTCCTTCAATGGCAGCCTGAGCCACCGGAATTCCCTCTTCGGCCTTTTTCTGAACGGCAAATTCCACAATCAATACGGCATTTTTACCTAAAAGACCGATCAGCATGACCATTGCAACCTGAGCGTAAATATTGTTTTCCAGTCCTAATAATTTCAAGCATAAGAAAGCTCCGAAAATACCTGTCGGCAACGATAAAATTACCGGTAATGGAAGAATGAAGCTTTCATACTGTGCAGAAAGGATCAGGTAAACGAAGCCTAGACATACCAGGAAGATAAATACGGCCTCATTTCCACGGCTCACCTCATCTTTGGAGATTCCCGCCCAGTCGATACCGAAACCTCTCGGAAGTGTTTTATCCGCCACTTCTTTAATGGCTGCAATTGCCTGTCCTGAACTATAACCCGGCGCAGGCGTTCCACTTACCTCGGATGAGTTGTACATATTATGTCTTGTAATTTCGGATAAGCCATATACTTTTTCCAAATGCATGAAATCTGAATACGGAACCATCTGATCTTTATCGTTTTTAACGTATAATTTCAATAAATCCGTTGGTAATGCACGATATTGAGGCCCAGCCTGAACAATTACTTTATAAGGTCTGTCGAAACGGATAAAGCTTGTCTCGTAATTCGAGCCGATTAACGTAGATAAATTGTCCATTGCATTTTCAATTGTCACTCCTTTTTGTTCGGCAAGGTCGTTATCTACTCTCAGCATATACTGTGGGAAACTTGCAGAATAGAATGTAAATGCAGAACCCAGTTCAGGACGTTTTTTCAGTTCCCGCACAAAATCATTACTTACTTTTTCCATTTTCTGGTAATCCCCGCTTCCTGCTTTATCCAGCAAACGAAGTTCGAAACCGCCTGCAGCACCATAACCCGGAATGGATGGAGGCTGGAAGAATTCTATATTGGCACCCGGAATATTCTTGGCTTTTTCTTCAAGCTTTTCTATGATCTCGGCAGCGGATTCTTTACGGTCTTCCCAGCTTTTAAGGTTAATCAAGCAGGTACCGGAGTTGGAACCTGTACCTTCTGTAAGGATTTCATACCCTGCCAGTGAAGAAACGGACTGCACTCCATCAATATCTTCAGATTCTCTCAGTAGCTCTTTAGCAATCTGATTGGTTCTTTCCAATGTAGATCCCGGAGGCGTCTGGATAATTGCATAGATCATTCCCTGGTCTTCTGACGGAATAAACCCTGACGGAAGTGAATTGCTAAGGAAGAATGTACAGGCACAGAAAGCCAATAATAATGGAAGAGTAACTGTTTTTTTCTTAACTGTTTTATTCAGCATTCTTTCATACTTTCCTGCTCCTTTCGTAAATAAACCGTTGAATTTATCAAGGAAAATAGTAATAGGAGTTCTTTTCTTAGCTTTTCCGTGGTTATTTTTTAAGATCAGGGCACATAAAGCCGGAGTTAATGTAAGGGCAACAATCCCGGAAAGGATGATCGCAGAAGCCATTGTAATGGAGAACTGACGATAGAATACCCCAACCGGACCGGACATAAATGCAATCGGGATGAACACGGATGCCATTACCAAAGTGATTGCGATAATTGCTCCACTGATCTCGTGCATTGCTTCTTCCGTTGCTTTCAATGGTGAGAGTCCTTTTTCTTCCATTTTAGCATGAACGGCTTCAATAACAACAATCGCGTCATCTACCACAACCCCGATAGCCATTACCAAGGCAAAAAGGGAGATCATGTTTAATGTAATTCCAAAGGCGGACATAATGGCAAAGGTCCCTACCAATGAAACCGGAACTGCTAACGCCGGAATCAATGTTGAACGCCAGTCGCCCAGGAACAGGAATACCACGATCGCTACCAAAATGAAGGCTTCAAACAGAGTGTGAACTACTTTTTCAATTGATGCATCCAAGAATCTTGATACGTCATAACTGATGTCGTAGTGCATTCCTTTAGGGAAAGTGGTTTTCTGTAGTTCTTCCATCAAGGACTTTACGTTTTTGATAACGTCACTTGCATTGGAACCATATGATTGTTTTACCGTGATTGCTGCGGAAGGTTTACCATTCAATGTGGAATAGATATCGTACATGGAAGAACCGAATTCAATATCTGCAACATCTTTTAACCTGATGAATTCTCCGTCCGGCTTCGCTTTAAGAATAATATTTCCGTAATCTTTTTCATTATTGAAACGGCCCGGATATTTTAAAATATATTCGAATGACTGGGATCTTTTACCTGAACTCTCCCCTGTTTTACCCGGAGATGCTTCCAAACTCTGCTGATTCAGAGATTCCATCACTTCATCTGCTGAAATGCTGTAAGCCGTTAGCCTGTCAGGTTTAAGCCAGATACGCATGGCATATTCTCTTGTACCCAGGATATCTGCAAAACCTACTCCGCTTACCCTTCTCAATTCAGACATCACATTGATATCTGCATAGTTGAAAAGGAATTTCTGGTCGGCTTTGGGGTCGTCACTATACAGGTTAATATACATCAGCATGTTGGGCTCTTCACGGGTAATTTTTACCCCTTCACGAACTACCAATGGCGGAAGTTTATTTACCACTGAGGATACACGGTTCTGAACGTTTACAGCCGCTACGTTCGGGTCTGTTCCCAAGTCGAAAACCACCTGAATGGATGCTTCCCCGTCGTTTCCGGCATCGGAGGTCATGTACTTCATTCCCGGAACCCCATTAAGACCTCTTTCCAGTGGAATAACCACGGATTTGATCAATAATTCGTTGTTGGCTCCCGGGTATTCTGCCGTGATGTTCACTTTTGGCGGTGAAATGGACGGGAATTGTGTAACCGGTAATTTAACAAGGGATAAAACTCCCATAAATACGATAATCAGAGAGATTACGATAGACAGAACAGGTCTGCGAATGAATTTCTTAAACATACTGCTTCATTTATAGAGTCCTACTCTGCTTTTAATTTCAATGACTGAAGAACTTTTTTAGGATCCTGGGCTTTGGTCTGAACTTTCTGATCGTCTTTTACTTTCTGAACTCCTTCAAGTAAAATCTTATCTCCTGCTGCCAATCCTGAACCTACTACGTAAACATCAGGAAGTTCATAGGCAACTTTAATATTTCTGGATTTTGCCACTCCGTTTTTATCAACTACGAAAACGTATTTCTGATCCTGAATTTCGTATGTTGCTTTCTGAGGAATGATTAAAGCATTTTTCAAAGGTAAAGTCATCCTTACTTTTCCTGTTTCCCCGTTTCTTAATAATTTGTCCGGGTTCGGGAATTTAGCTCTGAAGGCGATGTTTCCTGTTTCACTGTCGAATTCTCCTTCGATGGTCTGAACTTCTCCTTTCTGTGGGAAAATATCTCCGTTTGCCATCACCAAAGAAACCTGATTGCTTCCTCTGGATGCTGCGTTCGTCTGATAAGACAGATATTCCGGTTCGGAAACGTTGAAATAGGTGTACACATCATTGTTATCTGATAAAGATGTCAATAAATCGCCTTCATCAACCAAACTTCCCAATTTCAAGGGCAATCTGTCTATAATTCCTGAAAACGGAGCTTTGATATTGGTGAATGATAAGTGAATCTGGGCCAGTTTGGCTTCAGCATTTGCAGCATCAAGTTTGGCTTTGGCCATTGCTCTTTCGTTTTTGGAAACAATGTTGTTGCTGGCTAAGGTACTTGCGTTTTTCAACTCAATGGTAGCCTGAGCAACTTCTGCCTGGGCTTTTAACAGTTCTGCCTGGTACAGCTGGGGCATAATACGGAAGAGTGTCTGGCCCTGATGTACGTACTGGCCTTCATCTACATAGATTTTTTCAAGGAAGCCTTTTTCCTGGGCACGAACTTCAATGTTCTTCACAGAACGGATCTGAGCTACATATTCCTTATCAATTACCGTATCCATCACTACAGGAGAGGTAACGGGGTAAACTGCAGCTTCTTCTTTTTCTTCTTTCTTCTTGTTACAGCCTGTAAATAACAGAAGACTGCTTAGCGCAATACTTGCGACAACTCTTTTGATCATAATTCTAGAGTTTAATATAAATCGTTAATGTTTTGAATGGGAAAATGGTAATAGATGGTATCCTGCGCTGTAATGATTACCTGCATATATAACGCAGCTTATCTCCCGCCCAAACTGAGGACAGAAAATAAATGAGTAAAAATGAAATTTTATATTCTGATAGAACGGATCAGAATGAATGTTTTAACATTGGAATATAGCGAGATAAAACCACGGATATCCGGTTTTCTGCTTTTAAAAGAGCGGAGCCCAAAAATATAAACAAGACTGAATACTCCTGCGAATACTGCAATGAACTGTATTGTATCTGAAAGCTGAAAGTCATCTTCAGTAAGTTCCAGAGTGGAGTTATCTATTTTATCGGCCATCTGCTGTACAGACAGTTTTTCGAAAGTCTGGTTGAGGCGGTTGGCCTTTTTAGGCATATGATGAGAAACATGACCTGAATAGTCATTGCTGAGGGTTTTAACATTGAGCCGGCTTTCTACCACAAAGAGTAAAAAAAGACCGGTCAAAAAGTAAATAATAAAATTTCTCATCTGATGGAGCAAATGTACGCCTAGAAAAGTATACATTCATAACAGATTAACAAAGTTTAACTCTTCTTTAAATTACCTGAATAAAAAAAAATGAAATTTTGATAATCCGCTCAAATAGCTTTTTCGATTAAAAAAAGAATTCGAATTACTGCATTCAACGGAAAATAAAAATCTGTTTTTCGTTTTGACATAAGAACCAAAAAAGGATTCCCAGCGGTATGATTTAAATCATTTTTACTGTATATCAGCATTATATAATTTTTAATACTTTTGCACCCATAAAAACAACAAATGTATTCATGAGAAAAACTGTACTATTTTATTCTTAGAACCGACTGCTTAAAAGCAGTATTCCAACGGTGTTCAACCTTGCAAAATCTTTAGAAAATATTATTCCTTTCGGGGTGTATAAAAACAGTATTGAAGAGCTTTGCAATGTTTACGGATAGAAAAATCAGATTAATTTATGTAAAATTAACATATATTTATTAAAAATATTTGTAAATTCATACAGTATTAATATTATCATTTCATGACACACTTAGAAATCACTTATCATTATGAAAAAATTATTTACATCAGTCCTTATCGGCCTTGCAGTACTTTCCTCAACAGCGTGTAAGCATCCCGGCAAAGAAGCGGAAGCAATCAGCGATACTGTATCTGAAAACAAAGATGAGACTTCAAAAGATATTTTCACAGATAGCTATGGGGAAAAAATCGAGGTTACTATTAATCATTCAAAAGGTACGGCAACTGTTCATCTGGAAGGCAAAACCTATGATCTTAAAAAAAGTGACGCTCTTCCGGAATATACGGCCAGCAATGAGGAATATCAGTATTCAAACATTAAAGGAAACATTACTTTGCTGAAAAAGAATGTAGATATGGTCCTGTTCCACACAAAAAGTGAGGCAAAAGGATCCGGCCCTGCAAAGATGGCTTCTTATTAATCCAAGTATTTCAATTACACCAACCACACACACAATCATATAACTATGAAAAATTTGCATTATTATTTATCCGCACTTTTTTTACTCGTATTTCTTACGGCATGTAAAACTACTTCGACAACACAGACACAGAAGTCGACAGATATTACAGGTAAAACATGGAAATTAACGGAATTGAACGGGCAACCTATCAAGCTTAAGAATGCTAAAAACAATCCTTATTTCAAGCTTAATACAGAAGGGATGAGATATGAGGGACATGCAGGATGTAACGGATTTGGAGGGACTTTCGAGATCAGGCCCGATATGATGAAAATCAAATTCAACCAGGGAATGTCTACGATGATGGCCTGTGAGGACCTTGAAACGGAGCAATTATTTACAAAAGCAGTGCTTGCCGCAGATAATTATTCTGTAAATGGAAGTACATTGACGCTAAATAAGGCAAGAATGGCTCCTTTGGCTAAATTTGTTCTTCAGCCATAATATATAATCATTGGATTTTAAATTTTACGATATAAAAGACGTTTTACAGAACTGTAAAGCGTCTTTTATTTCTTATACAGCATATAACATACGAGCAGGCTTATATTGACCAAAACAGCAAATGCATTCGACAAAATAATGGGCAGCTCATCTTTTATGAAACCATACCAAACCCACAGTGAAAGTCCTGAAATAAGGACCAAAAGCATCACAAGGGAAATTTCATCTGCATTTTTCTCTTTAATCACTTTGATCAGCTGAGGGATCATGGAGATGGATGTGAGGATTCCTGCTATTATGCCTAAGAGGTTTTCATTCATGATATAGTTTTTTTCTTATTTAAACCTGTTAACAGATACTTCCTCGTGCAAGGGGATATTTTCTTCAATAAACTGATACAGGCTTTTTGAAAAATAACAGCCGTTCAGGATACCTCGTGCCCCAAGTCCATTGAATACATAAAGGTTTTTAAATGTTTCGTGTCTTCCGATAATCGGTCTTCTGTCTTTTACAGTCGGTCTGAAGCCAAAATTCACTTCTTCTACTTCAAAGTCGTAGGGGTAAATTTCAGACAGCCCGTTCACAAGCTGCGCTACTGCGGATTCATCAATATGATGATGGAGCTGTTCCCTGTCGTAGGTTCCGCCATAAAAATAAAGCCCATTGTCTGTCGGGAATAAGAAATGTTTCTTTTTAATGGTAATATCTTCCGGAATTGCTTCGGAGAGTTTTACTTTAATGTGATGCCCCTTATTGGGGTTAACGGCAATATCGGAGAAAAAGGGATTTTCTGTCACTCCCATTCCTTCACAAAAGACCATATGTTTGAATTGAAGGTCTTTATACGTAGCTGAAGAAGTTTCCAGTTTTCCGTAATCAAATTTTTCTTTAATCAGAAGTTCCTTTTTTTCTAAAAAATCAAATAGACCCATGAAAAATCCACTTACCTGAAGTCTGGCAGACTGATTGACCTTTCCTGTGTTAAAGTCGTTTTTTACCACATCTAAATGATCAAAATTTTTATCCAGAAAGCTTAAAAGTTCTTCATTATCCGATTTTTTCAGCCAGAGGTTCTGTTCGTTCTCATCATGAAAAATTCTGTGGATGGGAGAATTGATTAAATAATTCTCTCCTGTGTAAGATTCTATTTCAAGCAGGGTGTCTTTCAGGAAATCAATTTGCTCCTGCGCTTTCCAGAAAGTGGTGAATTTTTTGAGCACTACAGGATTGATAATTCCCGCGGAAACCTGGGAAGCACTCTTTCTGCCTTCAGAAAAGATTGCGAATGATTTGTTATTCTTAATTAGCTGATGGGCGAAAAAAAGTCCTGCATATCCGTCTCCAACAATGATATAGTCTATTTGTTTCATAATAAAAAAAACCTGAGTAAAAGTACTCAGGTTTTGTATAAATATCAAGTGAAATCTTAGTAATTCCACATATCGTTCTCCATGTTAAGGATCTGCGCTTTGATTCTTTCGCTTTCATCCAATTGATCTTCAGCATCTTTAGGGATATAGTCCTTGATGGTACCGTCTCCTAAACCTGTTGATGATTTGTAAATAACAGAAGAGAATCTTCTTGCATTGATGATATCATCGAAAGAAAGGTCTGCAGAAGAGTTTTTTCTGTTGAAAACATAATTGTTTGCCAGAATATCTCTTGCATTAGGATAATAAATCCAGAACAGATCGATAAGTTCGTCATTACCTGCAATTGGCTTACCATCTGGCCCAATAACACCCTGTACGGCAGGATCCGGTCCCATAGCGGCAATACCAAGAGGTCTGTATTTCATCTGTCCGTCTCTTTTATCAACAAACCACATACCCATAATTTTAAGAACTTTTACTTTTTCAGTGGTAGTCTTGAAAACATCGGTATATTCTTTTTTCTCCTGCTCGGTCAGTTGTCTTCCAGAGTTAAGGATGTCAATAGCAGCATCATTGATAACTACTTTTTCCAATCTCTTCTGGATACCTTCCGGTGAAAGTTTCACCGTAAAGTTTTCGTCATCATAAACCTGCTCGATCTTTCCTGTTAATGCACCGTCCAATAATAATTGGTATAAAGATCTTGTAGGTGTAGAAAGAAGTCCATCCGGATTGTCATAGTAGAAAGGCTGGTTGATCTTATCATTCATATCAATGATCTCCCATACAAACATACTCTTAAGGATATCTTTATCCTCTACAAAACCATATTCAAGAGGCTTTACTTTGTTATCAATAATAGTATCACCAACTTTTTGTTTGTTTTCTTCTCTCATCTGTCTGAATTCTTCCGGAGAAGAAGCATTCAGGATAGTCTGGGAAAAAGCAAATCCCGAAACTAATACTAAAAGGGTGCTAATATATTTTTTCATAATAAATTACAATTTTAGTCCTATTGAACATTAATAATTATAGGAGTAATGTTTTTAATCTGCTGACCTTCCAATCCTTGTGCTGTAGCTTTGATATCAAAGATAGAAACTACATCTCCGGTTCTAAGGTTCTTCACCAATCCAGCGGCATCACCTAATGTATTTCCGTGGATCAATAATGCTGCTCTACCAGGAACTCTAACCATGAACTGTGTCACATTGAATGAAACAGGGAAGTCGAAGTCTGGGATCGCTGCCTGTACAGACTGGTTAGGAATAGAAGTTGCCGGCATCGACAATACGTTCTGTCCTCTCATCTGACCTTGTGGCGGCGGAACATTCTTAATTCTATATTCAAATACCTGAGATACAGATTTTCCGTAAGGGTCTATTCCTGATAACGTCAGTTTAACTGTATTTCCTGTAGTTGGTTTTACAATCCATTTTCCTGGGCCGGTACCTCTTACAGAAGCTCCCGGGGCAGATAGTGAAAGTTTTGAATTATCAGCACCTAAGATTGATCCTGAAACAGGGTTCTCAAGTCCTCTATACATTACGTTCATCTTATCAGCAGAAAGTAATAGTCCTTTTTCAAGTTTTACTTCTCTTGGTCCTGCAATTACGTTATAAGTATGCGTCCATGGGAAACTTTGAGGTTTTCCTGAAGCATCTGTTAAAGTAATTGTTCCTGCCAGTTTATGTTCTCCAATACCTGAACCTGAAATAGGAACAATACCTTTTCCGTTTTCCTGTCTGCTAACTCCTGAAATACTGATCTTATTACTGTTAGAGTAAGTTCCCAGCATTACTTTTACCTCTGCCTGCTGACCTGCCTGAATATCAACAGGACCAGAAACGATAGGCTCATAGCTTGAGAATTTGATGTTTGCATCCACTTTCTCCTGAAGTAATAATGCCAATGCATCAGACTGTACGTTTCTAGCATCATTCTGAATGATCTCAAGATTTGAAATCGCCGCAATTAACGGCTGATGATAGAATTTATTCTGAAACCAGGTCTTATCATTTGGAGATTTTCCTTTTGGATATTCAGCAATCAGAGATTTATTGGCTCTGTCTACTAAATCCTTTAGCTGAGGATTGTTTCCAAAAGTTGCATTGATGTAGTTTCTTACGTCATCAATTTTGGCTTTCAGTTCCAGTGCTCCTTTGGAAGGTGAATTTTCATCTCCTTCTTTAAAGAAGTATTCTGTAGTTGCTTCATTATTATTTAATGCAGCGAAGTTTTCACTTACATCAATATCTTTTCCTGTTTTAGGATCTTTATCATGAAACTCGGACTGCTTTTTCAGGGCATCTTTAATACCCTGAGCAGATGTTACCAATACATCAATCTTACCTTTTAAAACTTTATATTGTTCCCAAGGCTGTGCATAGGTATCCGGAACCTGCTGAGCTTTAGCCTCTAACGTTCTTTCAAAGATCTTTTCGTTCTTTTTCTCTGTTAAAGTTCTTGTTTCATTCAAAGCTCTGGTAGAGTCATAGTATGATCTGATGATTTCTGCATCAATATTTAGGGCCATCATCGCGATGAACACCAAATACATCAGGTTGATCATCTTCTGACGAGGGGTCTGTTTTCCTTGTGCCATTCTCTTTTTTAGTTTTTGATTAAGTAGTTAAATTTAGAAATGGTTAGGAATTAAGACTTCATAGCAGTAAGCATACCACCATAAACTCTGTTTAAGCTGTTAAGATTAGTTGTTAAACCTTGTAACTCTTGATTGAATTTTTCAGACTGTTCTGCAGATTTCTGCATATCTGCTACATATTTGTTAGCAAATTCAGATTGTTTTTTACCGCTTTCCAACTGCATTGCATATAAAGCGTTCATGCTTTCCATATGCTGTGCAGCTTTGTTAAGCTGATCGTTATATTTATGAGTAGAAGCAGATACGTCTACCGTCTGGTTGATCTGGTCAACAGAGCTGGAAAATTTATCGATACCTGTTCTAAGTCTGTCAAATAACTGAACATCTAATTTTGCATCCTGAAGCATTTTGTCTAATTTATTTGAAAGAGAGTTTTCTAATTCAGCAAATTGCTGTGCATTATTTTTAGATGACACGTTAGAGTGTAATGGGTTTGGGTTAGCGTGCTTATCCAATAGTTCAGGATAAACATTTTCCCATGCATAAGACTCTTCTGATTTTGGAGGGTCGAATGCGAAAATGATAAAGATAATAGCTTCCGTAATAAGCCCCACAGTAAGAGCCATATTACCGTTAATTGGTCCTAATGTAATGTGAGTAATTTTAAGCCAAGCTCCAAGAATTACAATTGCAGCACCGAATGAATAAAAGAAATTCATCCAAGCATCTTTAGTCTTAAACATATTAAGTTAGTTTTTTTAATGTTAAATAAAATTGTTATTGAAAAATTGTCCGGTTGATTATCTGTTAACTCTTCTTGGCTTAACAGCTGCTTCAGGAATATCCTGTACAGTTCTGAATCCGATATAGCTTCTTGCAGAATCTTTTCTTTCCCAATCTCTAGCACCTGTCATAAGGGCATATCCTATATCTTTCCAAGATCCACCTCTTACAGATTTCTTCGTATCTACTTTATTTTTAGTAGAAGGATTTAATGTAGAAGAGAATCCATAAGAAGAGTTGTTATACGCAGATTCTGTCCATTCAGAAACGTTTCCAGCCATATCAAATAACCCAAATCCATTTTTCTTAAATTTCTTTACTGGAGCTGTATATGTATAAGTACCTTTTTTATCGTCTTCCATATAGTTACCTCTCTTAGGTTTGAAGTTGGCAAGGTAGCAACCTCTGTCATCCATTAGATATGGACCTCCCCAAGGGTAAGTAGCGTTCTGCATTCCGCCTCTGGCAGCATATTCCCATTCAATTTCTGTAGGAAGACGGAACTGTAATGGTCTTTGTTTTTTTCTTTTTAAGCTTTCGTTATAATCTGTTTTCAGCTTGGATCTGAAGTTACAGTAAGCTCTTGCCTGGTCCCAGGTTACTCCTACTACAGGGTAATCTTTATAGGCTTTGTGCCAGAAATACTGCTCGAACAATGGTTCGTTATATGCAAAGTGGAAATCTTTTACCCAAACTGTAGTGTCCGGATAGATGGCAATGCTTGAACTTTTAAGGTAGTTTGCTCCTCTTTCGTTGTCAGCAAGTGCGGCATCCATATCTCCCCACTGATAGTTGTATTTTAGTTTACTAACGTCTAAAATCCTTTCGTTTCCGATTCTTGAAGAAGCCGGCAGATACATGGATTCCAAAACTTCTGCATATTCTACATCAGGATACTTCCCGGTGCTCCAATGCAATGGAATTTTCCAGTCCAGTCTTTTATTCGGATCATAGCCTCCGTCTTCTCTTCCTCCCTGGCCTTCTAAATATTCTTGATAAGGTGTTAGGTTTTCTTCTTTTTTAGCAAGGTATGCATAGTCGCCAATGGTTGCTCCTTTACGTCCACCTTCTTCACCGCCTTCCCCAGCAGCTTCGGCTAACAGAGTTCTCGCAATGGAATCTCTTACATAATTGATAAATACCCTGTATTCTGCATTGGTGGTTTCCGCTTCATCCATGAAGAAAGAGGAAACAGTAACAGTTTTCAATGAAGCTTTTTCAGGAGTATTTGTAAGATCCTGATCGGCAAGACCAGCTACAAATGAACCTGCAGGAATACCGACCATTCCATATGGTCTTTCCGCAACAAATGATTTCGTTTTTTCTCTTGGTATCAACTCTCCTTTTGTTCCAGGCTTCCCTACAGAAGAACTGCCACCACCTGAACAAGATACTGATGCTACCGACGCAGACAATAATAAAAGAAATATCCTTTTCATGTTAATTTTTATAATTAAGCCGTAAATATATAATTTTTTTAAGAAACTTTTAAGATTTTTTTTGAAATAACGGAAGAAATCTAAATTTATTTTATTTACAACTGTTTTTTATTCCACGGTTACCGATTTCGCCAGGTTTCTCGGCTGATCTACATTAGCTCCACGGTATACAGCAATATAGTAAGCCAATAGCTGTAAAGGCACTGATGCAACGATTGGAGAGAAACATTCTGAAGTCTCAGGAATTTCAATAACATAATCTGCCATTGAGCTTACCTGGTGATCTCCTTTGTTAACGACAGCGATAATTTTTCCTTTTCTGGCCTTGATTTCCTGAACATTACTCACAATTTTATCATAATGTCCTTTTTTAGGAGCAATAATAACGATTGGCATGTTCTCATCAATAAGGGCAATAGGTCCGTGCTTCATTTCTGCTGCAGGGTATCCTTCTGCGTGTATGTAAGAGATTTCTTTCAGTTTTAAAGCACCTTCCAATGCAGCAGGATAATTGTATCCTCTTCCTAAATAAAGGAAGTTTGTTGTGCTTACAAAGTCTTTTGCGATATTCTGAGTCAGTTCGTGGGTTGTATTGAGAACTTCTTCAATTTTTTTAGGGATAGCATCCAATTCTGCAATTAAACTCATGAATTCAGCGTTTCCTAGATTACCGTTGTGTTTTCCTAATTTAAATGCAATTAGGGTAAGGATGGTAAGTTGTGCAGTAAATGCTTTTGTAGAAGCAACACCGATCTCAGGACCTGCGTGAGTATATGAACCTGCATCTGTAATTCTTGCAATGGAGGAATCCACTACGTTACATATACCATAAATAAATGCTCCTTTTTCTTTTGCCAGCTTTAGGGCAGCCATTGTATCTGCTGTTTCTCCTGACTGGGAAATGGCAATAACAACATCTTTATCGGTAATAATAGGGTTTCTGTATCTGAATTCTGATGCATATTCCACTTCTACAGGAATTCTTGCATATTCTTCAATAAGGTATTCCCCGATAAGACCTGCATGCCATGAAGTACCGCAGGCAATAATGATGATTCTGTTTGCATTTTTGAATCTTTCCAGGTGATCCCAGATTCCAGCCATTTTTATAACTCCCTCATCTACAAGAAGTCTCCCTCTCATCGTATCGTGAATAGATTTAGGCTGTTCGAAGATTTCTTTAAGCATGAAGTGCTCATAACCTCCTTTTTCAATCTGCTCCAGGCTTAATTTAAGTTCCTGAACTTCAGGCTCAATTTTGGAGTTATCATTAATAGTTCTGATGTCTACTCCTTTTTCCAATGAAATAGTAGCCATGTGACCTTCTTCCAGATAGATTGCTTCTTTGGTAAATTCTACAAAAGGAGATGCATCGGAAGCAATAAAGTATTCTTTATCACCAATTCCGATTGCTAATGGAGAACCTAATCTTGCCACTACCAATACTCCCGGATAGTCTTCATGAAGCACAGTAATAGCATAAGCCCCGTATACTTCATTCAAAGCATATCTTACTGCTGTAGGGAAATCTGTTTCAGATTTCAAATCCATGAAATACTGAACAAGGTTTACCAAAACTTCCGTATCTGTTTCGGATTTAAAAGTAAATCCTTTTTCAATAAGCATTGTTTTGATAGTATCATAGTTTTCTATAATACCGTTATGTACAATAGCAATTTTACCGTTGTTTGATAAATGTGGGTGTGAGTTTCTGTCACTTGGAACTCCATGGGTAGCCCATCTGGTATGTCCCATCCCTATTTTGGCTGTACCTTTCAGCTGCGCTGAAATATTAACCAGATCATCTACTTTACCTTTTGTTTTTTCTACTTCAAGTTTGTTATTTGAACCTTCCAAAACAATCCCCGCACTATCATATCCTCTATATTCTAATCTTCTAAGACCGTTGATTACAATATCATACGCATCCTGAAATCCTGTATATCCTACAATTCCGCACATATTTTTCTCGTGTTTTTATTTTTTTATACCGTAAGTAATTTGTAATTGAATTCTTTTAGAATTGGTTTTATCTGAACCAACATAAACGCCTCTTTCTGTTGCAAATGCCCGTTTGGTATATTTATAACCGGCCCATGCACCTGCTGTAGTTTGAACAAACTCTCCAATATTGATGAGCAATACTTTATTTTCTGATTTTACCCCAGTGCCTGGAACTCCCTCAATAATATCTTTTACTGTTTTTGTAACTGTAAAATCATAATAAGAAGGGTTTTTATCCAGATCATAAGATCTCATCATACCAAAGCCTGCAGTCATATCTGCAATAAAGTCTGATAAAGTAATTACCTGTGTAGAGGTATCTATTTTATCCACAGGCAAAATGGTAAAATTATTTTCGATTCTCTTATAGCTATTGCTCCATGATGCAGCATCTGTGTAGATTCTGATTTTTGCATTCATGATTGCAGACTTGTCTTTCTCATATAATGTTTTAAGCTCCGTAACAGTAGCGTCAGGAATTTTCACCGCAATAGAAGGACCTCCCATTCCCTGTGCATACAGCTTGGCATTACCGTCATTCACATTAATTGCTGATTTTGCAGTTTGCCATGCAGAACCTGTTCTGTCATACTCATATTGGCCGATTCTGGCATTACCAATACCTCCTGTCATCAGGAATTTAAAGGTAGACTGCGGTCTTGTAATAGTACCGTTGTCATTCTTTTCATTGGTATAGTACATAATCATCTCCATAGATTCCGGAGAAATCTGCAGAAGATAACCATCTGTATCAGTCACGGAAAGTCTTATCCCTTTAAAATATCTTGTAAAGTTAGCCGCATCCATAAGTTCCGGCTTAAGGTTTTTATCAAGAATCTTGGTTTGGAAAAAGTCTTTATCCAGACGAATTCTGATTCCTGCATCAGATGTAAATAAAGCAGTGTTATCAGACTTCTTGGTAATGGTCTTTGCTGTTACGGTTCCGTTAAATACTGTTGAACCCAAAGCTGCTCCCGTACTTACAACTACGTTTGAACGTTTGAAAGCATCGGCATTACCATCAAGGAAGGTAGTAATTTCGTCTACATTAATGTGTAATAAGCTATGTGTTCCACCTGCTCCTAACTTTGTTTTACCATATTTATATTTAAAGTTGGTAGGATATGTCTTGATCTCTGTAGAAACAGGTACTGTTTCAGTTCCAACCAGTAAGCTTTCATCCTTAAGGGGAAGTGTCGTTACTGAATCGGCAACGGCATCAGGTCTTAACACAAAAACTACAGAATCCACTTTTGGAGTGGTTCCAAAATCAAAGTTATCCGTGCTCATTCTCAACTGGGTAAGATAGGATGCTTTCTGCATACCCAGCTGTCCCTCAGAGAAGGCTCCCAAAACGAAACGGGATGAAGAGATACCGGATGTATTAATAAGTTCTACAAGTCTCCCTGCATCACTTCTGATGGTATCGTGGTTATCAATATTATAAGCAATAAGGTCTTTATAGATAACATTGCCTTCTGCAGCACCATCTACAAAAAGCTGTTCGCCAAGCGAATCCGCTTCCGGTTCGCAGTTATAAAGAAGAGCACTCCCGAAAACCGCCATAAAGAGAATGGCCAGAGTCCTTTTAACAGTATGAGTCATTAAAAATGTGTTTAATAAAGTTGGTTTATAGAATCTACATCAACGTATTCTGATTTTGAAGTCGTTGTTTCATTGAAACCTTTATCAAGGTCTGCATCAAGAAACTCATCTCCTTTCACAACCATGTCAACATAGTTCATACTTTCAATAACAAAGTTTTTGATTGTCGGATTATCTAACGCTTTTAATCCGGAAATATTATCGAAGGTTAATTTTTCAGCAATATTTTTGTCCAGGTTAGCATCTTTCTCATTGTATAAAGAAAGTACAATTTTGGCATCTTTGAAATAAGTATCGGATTCGTAGTATGTTTTCAGGTAAATCGGAACAAAAGAAGACATCCATCCGTTCAGGTGGATTACATCCGGAACCCAGTTTAGTTTTTTAATGGTTTCTATAACTCCTCTCGCAAAGAAAATGGCTCTTTCATCGTTATCGGCAAAAGGATTTCCTTCATCGTCTACGTAGTATTGTTTTCTTTTGAAGTATTCTTCGTTATCAATAAAGTAAACCTGAAGTCTTTCCCCCGGAAGAGACGCTACTTTAATAATTAAAGGCTGGTCCAGGTCATTGATAATAATATTCATTCCCGAAAGGCGGATCACCTCATGAAGCTGGAATTTTCTTTCACTTATTTGTCCAAATCTTGGCATAAAAACTCTTACATCATTGCCTTCATTGTGCATCTTAAGTGCCATTTTGTTTACCAATGCAGCCATATTCGTATCTTCCTGATATGGATACATCTCTGTAGTAATGTACAGTATTTTTTGATTCGGCATAAATTCTATCTATATTTTTGTAAAAATGCTTTAATGTGCAAAATTACAAAAAAACATTCAACATTATTTTAATTAACATTTTTTTACGATAATTCCTATTTTCAAATTATTAAAAACTCATATAATTATATGATATTTTTAGTATTTTTGAATTAGTATTAAAATAAACTATGGAAGTTATAAAAAACAAGAAAACCCTTCAGGATTTCATTGAAAGACAGAAAGAAATGGGGAAAAAGATAGGTTTTGCGCCTACTATGGGAGCTCTTCATAAGGGGCACCTTTCTCTGTATGAAGAAGCCAGAAAAGAGAATGATCTGGTAGTTTCTTCAATTTTTGTAAATCCTACCCAATTTAATAATCCGGAAGATCTTGAAAAATATCCTAGAGATGTGAACAGGGATATCCTTATTCTGGAAAAATCAGGATTGGTGGATGCGGTTTATATTCCTGAAGTAACTGATATTTATCCTGAAAAAACAGAAAGCCAGCATTATGATTTCGATGGACTGGAAAATGAAATGGAAGGAAAATCCAGACCCGGACACTTTGACGGAGTGGGAACTGTGGTGGAAGAGCTTTTTAGACAGGTTAAACCTGACAATGCCTATTTCGGGGAAAAAGACTTCCAGCAGCTTGCCATTATTAAAAAAATGGCTGAAAAGAAACATCTTCCGGTAAAAATCACAGGAGTTTCCATTTATAGAGCAGAAAACGGTTTAGCATTAAGCTCAAGAAACCAAAGACTTCACGAAGACAGAAAAGAAGCTTCAAAAGTTATTTATGAAACCCTGATCAAGGTAAACGACTGGTTCCGGATCATTACGATTCCTGAAATAAAAGAAAGGGTGACGGATATTTTTGATCACCAACAGGGCATGAAATTAGAATATTTCCTGATCGCTGATGAAGACACACTGAAAGAAACAGATTTTTTCTATAAAGACAAAAATTACAGAGCATTCATCGTAGTTGTAGTAGATGGTGTCAGGTTAATTGATAATATGCACCTGGATTAATATTAAACATTTGTTCAACAAAATACATCAGGTATTTACCTATAAAACAAAACTCTGGTTCCTTTCGGAACCAGAGTTTTTCTTTTCTGTAATTATACAAGCATATAATAAAAAAATCAAAGGCCTCTTACGAGACCTTTGAAACACCAAATCACAAAATATTAATATGAAAAAATTTACTTTTCAGTAAATTTGTGACCCGGCTGGGATTCGAACCCAGGACCCATACATTAAAAGTGTATTGCTCTACCAGCTGAGCTACCGAGTCGGTCACTGCAAAAACGATGAACATTTCTGATATCGTTTTTTAAGCGGTGCAAAGATATAATTATTTTTTAATTCCTGCAATAGGATTATAAAAAAAATCAAAGGTCTCGTAAGAGACCTTTGAAACACCAAATCACAAAATATTAATATGAAAAAAATTTACTTTTCAGTAAACTTGTGACCCGGCTGGGATTCGAACCCAGGACCCATACATTAAAAGTGTATTGCTCTACCAGCTGAGCTACCGAGTCGGCCACAATTAAAAATAAATTTAATGATTTATTCTTAATTATTAAAATTTTCTTTGCAGTGCCTGCGACTGGACTCGAACCAGCACATCCTTAGGAAACCACCCCCTCAAGATGGCGTGTCTACCAATTTCACCACGCAGGCAATAAAATTACAAAATTCGGTAATTTTTTCGCTTGTGACCCGGCTGGGATTCGAACCCAGGACCCATACATTAAAAGTGTATTGCTCTACCAGCTGAGCTACCGAGTCGGCCACTTTATCAACGATTTCCATTTGAATAATGTCTCTCGTTTTCAGTGGTGCAAAGATAGGCGTTTTTTCATTATCTCAAAACTTTTTTGCAAATTTGTTTAAAAAAAATTCATGGTTATTTCACTGATCGGATACATGGGATCTGGCAAATCTCACATTTCCAAAATTTTAAGCGACAAAATAAATTTCAAACTCATTGACCTTGATAAAGAGATTTCCAGGAGAAATAAATTAACCATTCCTGAGATTTTCGAAAAAAAGGGAGAAATTCAGTTTAGAAAGCTGGAAAGAGAGGCATTGGAAGAAATTCTTGCTTCGGAAGAAAATGTGGTTTTAAGCCTGGGCGGAGGAACACCGGTTTATTATAATAATATGGAAATTATCAACCACAGTTCAACAAGTGTTTTTTTAAGAGCTTCGGTAAATACTTTGTATGAAAGACTTTCCAAACAGAAAGAAAAAAGGCCTTTAATAGCTAACGTTCCTGATGAAGATCTGCAGGAATTTATTGCCAAACATTTATTTGAAAGAAATGTATTTTACAGCAAAGCCCAGTTTAACGTCAATACAGATTCCAGAACTCCGGAAGACATTGTACAGGAAATAGTAGAAAAGCTCTATCTCTAGAGCTTTTTTACGTTAATCTTCGCTTTCGGAATCGTCTGCCGTTTCTCCAAAGAAATCATCCCAGTCCGTAAAGTCTGCTGCTATATCGTTTCCAACATACTCATCCATATCCCTGCGGTCTTTCTTGGTAGGTCTTCCTTCGCCTTTGTTTCTGTAATAGTCCTGTGACATTTTGCGAAGCTTCAATAATTCATACTGTTCTTTATCCGTCACATCCTGAATATGAAGGGGAACAAGCTTTGCTCCCATCCTGCTTTTCGGGATCTGGGTGACTTTTATTTTATAATCAATCTGATTTTTGCGGATCTTGATAATATCCCCTTCTTTTACCTCCTTAGACGACTTTACGGCGGATGTTCCTATTGAAACCCTGTTCTTCTTAATTTCCTCTGTTGCAATACTTCTCGTCTTATAAAAACGAATGCACCATAAAAATTTATCTATTCTCATAATTTTTTATACTTTTGCCGTTATATTATTTGTAAAGTAATTAAAGTTTTTTGAAATGAAAAAAATATTTTTATATATCCTTGCAGGATCTTTGTGTTTTTCTGCATGTAAGAAAGATGACGAGGTTGAAACGTATAAAGAACCGGAAGATATTACCGTTCAGAACAGCTATGACGATCAGGCCATTAAGAAATTCATGAACGAGAATTATCTGGATGCTCAGGGAAATATAAAAACTTTCAGCACTACGGATGCCAGTGATGATAATGAAAAGAAGCTGATAGATATGCCGTATGAAACGCTGCCATCCGGAGTTATATATATTATGAGAGATGGGGCGCAACCTTCCACAGCTGAGGGCAAAACTATTAAAGATAATGATATTCTTACTCTCATGATAAGAACTAATGCTTATTTAGCTGCCAATACTGATGGAAATGTTTCTTTTATTTCTGCACTGGGCATAAGCAATACAATCAATGGAAGCGGTCTTCCTCTGGTAGATCCAATGTATTATTATGTAAAAAAATCTGTACTGGCTGCAGCTACAACTGATGCTGCCAAACAATCAAGCTATTACGAAATTGAAGGTTTTAAAGAGGCTATGCAGAAATTCAAAGCATTTGATAATCTTCCAAGTGGAAATCCTTATAATCTTCAGGGGGTTATCTTAGTACCTTCAAGAGCAGCTTTTGCAAGAGATGCGCATTATCCTTACAATTCACAATACTCTCTGAGAAATTATTCTTTTGTATTTAATTTTCAGGTGTACGGAAGAGCTGACAGACCTGCAGGACAATAATTTAATTCAATTATATAAAAAAACCGCCTTCATTTGAATGCGGTTTTTTGTTTTTACTATTTTAAGTTCTTGCTTTCTGCTTTACATTTCCTAAAATATCCGGGAAATACAGATCTGCCAGATGATCAAATTCATCTCCTCTCATAAACATAGTGGCATCCACTTCTTCGTAAGAGCTTCTTCCTGCCGCTGCAATCAGTTCATTGCAGGTATGCAGCGTGTTTTTATGGAAATGGTATACTCTTTCGCTTTTATCAGTAACATCAAGGCCTTTAATTAGCATTTTATCCTGAGTGGCCACTCCTGTAGGACAATTATTAGTGTTACATCTTAAAGCCTGGATGCATCCTAACGAGAACATAAATCCTCTTGCATTATTACACATATCCGCTCCCATAGCTACAGCCCTGAGAATATCTAAACTTGTCAGTACCTTTCCGCTGGCAATTACTCTTAGCTTGCTTCTTAAATTATAATTATTAAGTGTTCTGTTCACAAAGATCAAAGCCGGTTCCAAAGGCATCCCTACTCCATCTGAAAATTCCGGCGGTGCGGCTCCTGTTCCTCCTTCTGCTCCATCTATGGTAATAAAATCAGGATAGATTTTCAGTACATTCATCTGTACGCAGATATCTTCGAATTCTTTCGTATCACCAATACACAGTTTAAACCCGACCGGTTTACCTCCTGAAAGCTCTCTAAGCTGCTGTACAAACCTCAGCAAGCCGGCTGCATCAGAAAATGAGGTATGTGATGGCGGCGAAATAACAGTCATTCCCGGTGTGACGTGACGGATCTTTGCAATCTCAGGTGTATTCTTAACTCCGGGAAGTACGCCTCCGTGTCCTGGTTTTGCCCCTTGAGAAAGCTTAATTTCAATCATTTTTACATTGGGAAGAGTAGAATACTGTTTGAACAGTTCCGGGTTAAATTTACCTTCTTCATTACGACATCCGAAATACCCTGTTCCGATCTGCCAGCAAAGGTCCCCTCCTTCCATGTGATGAGGGGAAATACCTCCCTCACCTGTGTTATGATAAAAATTTCCTTTTTTGGCTCCTCTGTTCAGAGAAATCTGCGCCCTGTCGCTCAACGCTCCAAAACTCATTGCCGAAATATTGAACAAAGAGGCATGATAAGGCTGTGTACACTGCTCACCCCCAACCCATACTCTCGGCAGTTCTTCTTTAGGCGATTTTGCATAGATAGAATGCTTGATTCCCTCATATTTTCTGTGATTCACTTCTAGCTGCGTTCCAAAAGCAACAGTATCACTCAGGTTTTTAGCACGTCTGTATACTGCAGAGCGTTGATTTCTGGGAAATGGTTTTCCGTCTGTTTCCCTTTCAATGAAATACTGCTGCATTTCAGGTGAAATGCTTTCGAAAAAGTACCTGAAATACCCCAATACAGGGAAGTTCCTCAGAATAGCGTGTTTCGACTGATAAGCATTGTAAACGCCTAATGCATAAATGGCAGATAATAGGATGGGTATCCAATAATGCGCTCTGATCAGTAATGCCACAACCCATGTAGCAATTACCAATACAATTCCCCAAGATAAAAACTTATCTCTCATGAATGTAGTATTTAAAGTTAAAATAAATTTAGTTGAATTTTTGCAAAGAGACTATGCTTTTGCCAAAAAACTTTCGAAGGATGACTGCACAGAAACCGTGCCATCTGACAGGATTTTTTCTAAATTTAGAAATTCAATCTGATTAACGGATGCGGAATCAAAATCTTTCTGGACTCTCACATAATTCTCAGTGAAGCCATACATTTTGCCGTCTTTATTTTCGTGCTCCCAAAGAACGGGAAGCGTTTTTCCAAGCTGGGTCTGGTAAAATGCCATTTTCTTCTTTTCAGAAAGGATTCTCAGCATTTTGTTTCGTTTTTTTCTTTCCGGAATAGGCACTACACCATCCATACCGGCTGCTTCTGTATTTTCTCTTTCAGAATAGGTAAATACGTGCAGATAAGTAATAGGAAGCTCGTTCAGGAAGTTATAGGTCTCCATGAATTTTTCTTCTGTTTCCCCTGGGAATCCCACAATAACATCTACACCAATAGCGGCATCGGGCATTACTTCACGGATCTTATTAACTCTGTCTTTGTAAAGCTTCGTAAGGTAACGGCGCTTCATTTTTTTCAACAGGTCATCGCATCCCGACTGAAGCGGAATGTGGAAATGGGGTACAAAGCTTTTGCTTTTAGAAACAAGATCAATGCTTTCATCCTTTAAAAGATTCGGCTCTATGGAGGAAATACGGATTCTTTCAATTCCGTCTACCTGATCAAGCTCTGAAATTAGATCTAAGAAGGTATGCTCGTGTTTTTTATTCCCGAATTCGCCCTTACCATAGTCACCAATATTTACACCGGTAAGTACGATTTCTTTGATGTCTCTTTCAGCAATTTCTCTGGCGTTTTTAAGAACGTTCCCGATGGTATCCGAACGGGAAATCCCCCTGGCCAGCGGAATGGTACAGTAAGTACATTTATAGTCGCATCCGTCCTGTACTTTCAGGAAAGCTCTTGTTCTGTCACCTATTGAATAGCTTCCGATAAAGAAATCGGTTTCTTCAATTTCGCATGAATGGACAACTCCTTCACTTTCGGATTTTTCCAGATCATCCAGGTAACTTAAGATGTTGAATTTCTCTTTAGCTCCCAAAACAAGGTCTACCCCATCGATCTGTGAAATTTCTTCAGGCTTCAGCTGTGCATAGCATCCTACGATAACTACCAGCCCTTCAGGATTGGCTTTCATGGCACGCTTTACATGCAGTTTGCACTCGCGGTCTGCATTTTCCGTTACTGAACAGGTATTGATAACATAGACATCTGCTTTATCATCAAAACTTACTTTATCATAACCGGCATCTGTCAATTGACGGGCAATAGTAGATGTTTCCGCAAAATTTAATTTGCAGCCGAGTGTATGAAATGCGGCAGTTCCGTGAAAAGTAGACATTTATTTACTCCTGAATTTTCTGGGTGCAAAGATAGTAATTTTAATAATAATTCTAAATTGATTCAGTCTATTATTTATATTCATCTCTTACTTCAGGACTGTTCTGAAAGCATACGGGAGAAAAGTTGGTTTCCGGTTCTTCTTTTGTTGGTTTTTGCAGATCTTCAATACATTTTTCCCTAACCGACCATATTTCTTCCAGGTTATACCCTATTCTTTCATTATCAAGCCAGTTTCTAAGAAACTCTCTGTGGAACGTTATTTTTTCTAACGTTATCTGATCATGTTCAATCTCTGTTTCCGATAAAAGGTTGCTTTTAAAGTCGTTGTAACCTGATCCGGGTTTTGTAAAATCATAATAGTGGTTCCCGATTTTTAAGTAATTATGAGCTTCGGGAATATAGGCTAGTCTGTATTGATCTAATGTCTTTTTTATAGATGGAGCGTATTTTGAATCCATTTTAAAAATGCCAAGCATTAATTTCACGCTATCCTGGCCGTTTTCTAATGCCAGCTTTCTCAGCACTGCATGTTTTGTACTGCACGTCCCTCCTTTGTCCTCAAAAACACAGAGAATATTATTTTTATCCTGGTTTCTTTTATAGGAAAGTCCGGCAATAAATGTACTTGCTGCATCAAAATCATGAATATTCAAGGCTATAAACTTCTCCGAAACAGGGCCTTTTCCTTCATTAATCATAAAATTATACATTTCCATAGCCTTAATTTTTTAAAAACTGATTTCTCATTTCATGATTAAATTCCTCTGATTTGTTTTTGGCAATTGAGAGTGTTTGCCAGTCATTATTTTTCAGCATTTTTGCAATGGAAACAATCTGGCCGATATGATACGGATAATGGGCAAGCTGACGTAAAACCGCATCCAGAACCGAGTGAGCCTCTCCTCTGATATAAATGGTTGAATATAAATTTTCATCATTAACCTGGCTTAAAGCATCAAAAAAGCATTTCCAGCCTTTTTCCCAAAGGTCTATGACTTCCTGTTTTGTTTTAAATGTATTGACAAATTCATCATCACGGTTGCGCCAGTTTTTTTCACCGTCTTCCGTTAAAAAATTCGTCCATCTTGAAAGCATATTTCCGGCAATATGTTTCACAATTACAGCAATGGAATTACTTTCATCATTATACTGCCAGAATATCTGCTCATCAGAAAGCTGTTCAAATGATTTATCCCCGAGGGATTTATAATATTTAAAACGGGTTACAAAAAGCTCGTTCATATTTTCTTTTTATGATCCTAATATAAAGTTATTTCAACAACAAAACCACTTCTTCCGAAATGGTTTTGTCTATATAGTTTATTATTAAAAAGCTTAATCTCTGTTTTTAACAACGATCCAGCCTGAATATTTAATAGGTGTACTCAGTTTGTCATTCTCGTTCCAGCTTACAGAATACCAGTAGTTTCCGGTAGGCACTTTTAATCCGCCTTTGCTGGTTCCACTCCATTTATAACCGCTGAATTTATCCATCTGGAAGATCATATTGCCATAACGGTCAAAGATATTCATCACAAAGTTTTTCTTATTCGCCAGTGCGGAATAATCAATCACATCATTGTATCCGTCTCCGTTTGGTGTGATCACGTTTACAAGATTAGGAACCACAATACTGATATCTATCGGATCACAGTCGTAAGAATCTTTCACAAATATGGTTGCATCACCTCTTTTCACATTATCGAATATATTGGATTCCTGCCAGTTGACATTATCCATAGAATATTTATAAGGCGGTGTTCCTCCTATCACATATACTGTAACGGTAGTATTTGAAATTTCGATACTTGAAACAACAGGCTGTTCAGACGGATATACCTTGACGTTCTGTGTTACAGTGCAATCTCCTGTTTTAAGTTTCACCCAATAGGTTCCTACTCCCACGTTTGTAATAGTTTGTGTAGTTGCGCCCGTGCTCCATTCATAACTGTTAAATCCAGGGCCGGCATCCAATGTTGTTCTGTCTTCCACACAAATAGTTTTGTCTTTAAGAACAGTGGAATATACTGAAGGAATAACCACTAAAGTGATTTTAGCTATATTATAACAGCCTTGTGCATTGGAAACTCTTACATAAACTACACCGTTAGGGGCAATATATGGCGAAGGCGTTACAATTTCATTGGTCTGATTTACCGCATCTGCCATTGATGGATAATATTTTTTACCGGCACCGGTTTGCGTGGTTACCGAAGCTACCGTAAGATTGAAAGATCCCGTAGATGGACTGCTTTCAATGGAACAGGATCTTAATGTGGTATCGTTCACCACAACAACCGGATTAAATTTCAGGATGATCTGTGCAACCGATGTACAACCGAAGGAAGAAGTCACTTTTACATAAATGGTTCCTTCAGCAGAAGTAAATGTTAAAGGGTTGGTAATTTCATTAATCCCTGCATTCAGGTCTGAAAGGGTATTGTAATATTTCTTGGTCACAGTAGGATCTGAAATAACATCTGCTGTTGTCAGGTCAAATAATGCTGTTCCTGCATTGTTGTTGTTACACTGCGTCAGGGTTGCATTTTTTGCCGTGATCTTTCCGTCTCTGAATTTAAATTTCCCGATCTGCTTACACTTATTAAGCGGGCTGTTCGGGTTGGTAGGATCTGTATAGCTTATGCTGTAATAATAAATAGAAGTTGTGTTTACTGTTGTAGGAACAGTAATCGCATTACCTCCTGTCAGTGCATCATTCTGACTGGTATGATAGCTTACACTAAAATTAGGATTCCCGTTCAGAATTCCCGCAGAAAGTGTAGAAAAATCAAATACAGCAGGGTTTGTGCATATAACCACTTCCTTAGGGTCCGCAGGGTTAGCTGCCGGAACTCCCGGAGGAATGAATGGATTAGGCTGTAAAGCAGGATCTGTAAACGGAGAGGCCAGTGTTGCAGTTCCACCCCATGTTAAAGAAAACGGAGCCGTTGTACTGCTGGTGCTGCTCACCCAGTTATCGATGAACAAATAATAAGTCTGTCCGGGTAAAACATCCAGATATTTACAGTAAGGGGTAAGTGAACCTCCGATTGCATTGGTAATCGTGCTTGTCATGTTTAGTCCTGTAGCCGGTCCGGGGCCAATAACAGTTGCAGCGTTGCAGCGTATGGGTGCTCCCAAAGCTCCGCAGTTTACATTAGGCCCGAAAATCGCCCAGTCATAATCCGCATCCGGGTTATTCGGAACCAAATCGAAAGTAAGAGTTCCTCCTGTGGCAATTGTAATTTTATACCAGATTGAATTGTGCTCCCCGGTTGCATCAATACAACTTCCTGAATTCACTAATTCCTTAATGTTGCCATATCCTGTAGGGCTGTAGGTAATATTGGAGTTTCCACAGACCGAAAGAGCAGTAGAACAATCTGCCTGCGCAAAGAATATCTGAGAAATACCGAAGAAAATAAGAAGTAAAAGTTTTTTCATAGATATACTGTTTTTTTAATGAATGACTTGAAAACCAAACACATGTATTGATTAACAACACACCTCCAAATATACCTATAATTTAATCAAAAACAATGGAATTTTGAAAAATATTGAATAATTACAAATAAAACCTTAAAATAATTACGACATAACAAGATAAGACACTACTATTTTATGCTTGTAATATTTCCACACAGATTCTCAAGATGGAAAATTTTATGAAACGGACTCTCCACTTCCTGCAAATGTTCTCTGTCCTGAATAAACGTATATCTTGACGCAATGGAATTCATATCAGAAACAATTACCAGCCAGCATTCATCCACGGAAGTATCATAATAAGGGAATTTTTCATTCTTTTTGTCAATAAGTTCAAGAATTTTTTCGGAGCAGAGTTCATCAAAAAGATTCATGCTGTATTCATGGGTAATAAAAACATTCCGGCGGTGAAAAGATTTTCTCATTCCCTTTACACATCCTACAGGTTTATTTTTTTTGATGCTTCTGTAAATACTTAGGATGTTTTCTTCCTGCTGTTCTATATTGTCGAATTTAATATTCGGGTAAAATTCTAAAAAATAAACACCACGATACTTCGCGGTGTCTTCCTGTTCCAATAATATTTCTGCCTGACGGAACATTTTATTCAAGGTGCTTTCTACCTTTTTCATTTCCAGATGGTTGATCACCTCCGTCAATTCTATTCCAATCTTTTTGTCGTTGAGCTTTGCAATAAAGTCCGGACTTTCACAGGTAAGATCTTCAAATTTAACATCGGGAAAGTGATGCATAAACGAATTAAGCAGCAGAATCTCAGATTTCTTTCTATATTTTTCGCGGTCATGAAGCAGGGATTCGTCTATTTTACGGTGATACTTCTCCATCGGCTTTTTTTTCAAATGCCGGTTCATATAGTATAGGCTCAGATTCTTTATTAAATCTTCATCAGAAAATGTCTTTTTCATAGGTGATTTTTTATTTTGACCAAAGAACGCACGTTATTTTGGTTTTCACCGTTAGAAGTTTTTGATTTTCAAAAATTTACATAATAAAGGTAAGTAAAAAAACTATTCACAGGATACTTTTAAATTAATTTATCAAATAATTAATGTAAAGTTTACTTTCATAATCAATACCTTTGGCGCTCAAATTATTAAACTGTGATTTATATGGATTTTAAAAACTTTAAAATACCTTACAGCGTCAATCCGCTATATTCTAAAAAAACCGCTTATTTCTCAATGGAATTTGCCATTGAACAGGTTTTAAAAATATATTCGGGAGGACTGGGATTCCTGGCAGGATCTCATATGAGAAGTGCCTATAATCTGAAACAGGACCTTATCGGGATCGGGATTCTATGGAAATTCGGTTATTATGATCAGGCCAGAAACCATGACCAGACTCTTCAGCCGGTATGGACAAAAAAAATGTACAGCTTCCTTGAAGATACAGGAATAAAATTCCAGATCGAGATCCACAGTGCACCGGTATGGGTAAAAGTATGGTATCTTGATCCTGAGATTTTCAATACGGCACCCATGTTTTTTCTTTCTACAGATGTTCCGGAAAACGATCATATTTCCAAAACCATCTGTCACAAATTATATGATGCCAACGAATCTACAAAACTGGCTCAATACATTTTATTAGGAAAAGGAGGTGCCAAATTACTGGATGAGATCAATGCGGAAAGAGAGGTTTATCATCTGAATGAAGCTCATGGACTTCCTGCAGCATTCTACCTTCTGAAAAAATATAACGGAGACCTGAACAGGGTAAAAGAAAAACTGGTTTTCACCACCCATACTCCTGAAGAGGCAGGAAATGAAAAACACAATATGAAACTGTGCTATGATATGTCCTATTTTTCAGGCTTCAGCATGGAGGATGTAAAAAGCATTGAAGGGGCAGATGATGACCGCTTCAACCATTCTCTATGTGCTTTGAAAATGGCAAGAATAGCAAATGGCGTATCCAAACTTCACGGTGTGGTTTCCAGAGCGATGTGGAATAAATACCCGGGAATCTGCGAAATAACTTCCATTACCAATGCACAGGAATTTAAATACTGGGCAGATAAACCTCTTTACAATGCCAAAGACGAAAATGATGAAACTGTTTTCGATTACCGTAAAAAGCATCTGAAGAAAAGATTGTTTAAAATTGTTGCGGACCAAACTGGAAACCTGTTCAATCCTA
Organism: Chryseobacterium shigense; assembly: GCF_014207845.1. NCBI lineage: Bacteria > Pseudomonadati > Bacteroidota > Flavobacteriia > Flavobacteriales > Weeksellaceae > Chryseobacterium > Chryseobacterium shigense. Next base: position 200,504 of record NZ_JACHLC010000005.1, on the reverse strand, counting down.
ACATTTTCACTATTGTCTGGGCAAGAAGGTTTGCCGGATACAAACGTGCAGATCTACTGCTTCACGATAAAGAAAGATTCTACAAATTACTGAATAATCCAAAATATCCTGTGCAAATCATCTGGTCAGGAAAACCTTACCCGATGGATTATTCTGCTATTTCTACCTTTAATACACTGGTGGAAGAAAGCAAGAATCACAAAAATATGGCTGTCCTTACCGGTTATGAGCTTTCTTTAAGCAAATCTCTTAAACAGGGCTCAGATCTTTGGCTTAATAACCCGAGAGTGCCCAGAGAAGCTTCCGGAACTTCCGGAATGACGGCTGCCATGAACGGTTCTGTTAATCTCTCTACTGACGACGGATGGATTCCTGAGTTTGCCAAACCGGGAGAAAATTCATTTGTAGTTCCGAAAGCAGATTATTTAAATATGAGCATCTATGAACAGGACACTTATGATCTGAATAAGCTTTACGAGATCCTTGAAAACGAAATTCTTCCAACTTATTATGACAATCCGGACAAATGGAGAAAAATCCAGTATACCGCCATGGATGATGTACGGGAAGAATTCAACAGTGATAGAATGGCAGATGAATATTACAAAGTATTGTATAAATAAGCGAAAAAGCAAACAGGCAGCAGACTTTTGCAATTCTGCTTTCCGGCTATTCAGCTTACAAATAAAAAATTCCGTGAAGATTTTCACGGAATTTTTTATTTAAAATTATTCTTTTTTCTTTTTAGGTAGTTTCAAGCCTTTTTCTCTCGCTTCAGAAATACCTATGGCTATAGCCTGCTTTCTGTCGGTCACCTTTTTTCCTGTGGAAGACTCCAGCTTTCCTTCCTTGAATTCGTGCATCACTTTTCCTACTTTGTCCTGAGCTTTTTCTGAATATTTTGTCTTGCTCATGATAAAAATTTTTAAGATTTCGGCAGGGATACCCCTAGTTCATAAACTTTGGCATGCTTCAAATATTTTGAGCGTTCTCTGGAAGTTACCGATTCAAAATGATCATTTTTGATCACAATAATCGGGTCTTCTATGTTTTCAATTTCAAAATTGGCAAAATACCGTTCGTCCGGACTGGTTTTATCGTTATTGGCCTTTATTTTCTGGAGCTCATCCGCATATTTTCTAAATCCGGGATCGGATGAATGGATAAATTTATATTCATCACCGGCGTCTACATAATAGTGAAGCTGTTTCTCAACCAATCCGGCTTCATCAGTAATCTGTGGATTATCATTCCCGTCCTTAAAACCAACCTCTACCAAAGTTCCGCCTTTTTTGGCTGCGCATTCTTCAGCATCTTTAAAGCTCGAAAAACCTGTATAAACAACCTGATCGCTCAAAACATAACGGTTCAGTTTCTGATTGTATGCATTCGTTTCCATAATTATTATTTAATTTGATTGTATTCTGATACATTCAATTTTTTTGCCAAAACTCATATAAAAAAAGCTTTTTTATGCATTTAATAAAATTATTATCTTTGAAATCCATTAAAATTAGAAATGAAAAAAATACTCTTAACTCTTACTGTGGCCGTAGCATTCCATAATGTATCTGCACAGGAAATCACTTTAGATAAAATATATTCAGGATATTACCGTGGAAAAGGTATTGCAGGTATTGCATCCATGAAGAACGGAGAAAACTATCTGGTTATTGAACCAACGGGAATTGCCAAATATTCTTACAAAACTTCACAAAAAGAAGGAAATATTGTAGACGGTAAATTTGAAAGTTATGAATTTTCAGATGATGAATCAAAAATTCTTCTCTTAAAGGAAAGCCAGCCAATTTACAGACATTCTTTTCTTGGAAATTTTGATGTGAAAGATCTGAAATCGGGGAAAACAATCAGCCTGAATGACGGTAAAACAGTTCAGGAACCAAGATTTTCACCGGATGCCACCAAAGTTGCATTCATTGCAGAAAACAATTTATTTTATCAGGACCTTAGTTCGGGAAAAATTACCCAGATCACCAGTGACGGGAAGAAGAATTCTATTATCAACGGGCTTGCAGACTGGGTGTATGAAGAAGAGTTCGGGCATGCAAGACAGTACGAATGGACAAAAAATTCGGATGCCATTGTATTTGTAAAATCCGATGAAAGCCAGGTTCCGGAAATCTATATTCCTATTTACGGAAAAACTCTTTACCCGGCAGAAATGCGTTACAAATATCCTAAGGCAGGAGAAAAAAACGCTATAGTTTCTGCACAGCTGTACCGTATTGATTCAGGAAAAACAACGCCGATCAATTTAAGTTCTTTTAAAAATTATTACATCCCGAATGTGATCCAGACAGCACAACCTGACGAGATTGTCTTAATTACTTCCGAAAGAATTCAGAATGCTTCAGATATTTTAAAAGTGAATACCAAAACAGGAGCCGTTCAAAAGCTTTTCACGGAAACGGATGACAAATGGATCGATACGGACAGCCCTACCCTTGAATTCCTTGAAGATGATTCTTTCCTTTGGGCTTCCGAAAGAGACGGGAACCGCCATTTATATTGGTACGACAAGGAGGGAAAACTCAAAAAACAGGTTACAAAAGGAAACTGGGAAGTAACCGATTATTACGGATTCAATCCAAAATCTAAGGAAATTTATGTTCAGACCACTGAAAAAGGAAGTATTAACAAAGTAGTTTCCAAAGTTAATATTGAAAACGGAAAGTCCCAGCTGATCTCCAATGCAGATGGAAACAACTCTGCGAACTTCAGCAAGAATTACAGCTACTTCATTGAAACCTCTTCTACCGCAGCAAAACCTTACACTTATGTTTTAAAAGACGGGAACGGTAAAACAGTAAAAGAGCTTCAGAACAACAACGAACAGCTGCAGAAACTGAAAGCAGACCATTTTGCAGATAAAGAATTCCTTACCATTCCAAACGCTGCAGGCGATCAGATGAATGCATGGATCATGAAGCCAAAAAACTTTGATCCTAATAAAAAATATCCGCTATTTATGTATCAGTATTCCGGGCCGGGATCACAACAGGTTGCCAATTCCTGGGATCAGGGAAATGCATTGTGGTTTAATCATCTGGTACAGAAAGGTTATATCGTTGCCTGTGTAGATGGTCGTGGAACCGGTTATAAAGGAGCCAAGTTCAAGAAAGTTACTTACATGAACATGGGTAAATATGAGATAGAAGATCAGATTACTGCAGCAAAATGGTTCGGAAACCAGTCTTATATCGACAAAACAAGAATCGGAATGTTCGGATGGAGCTACGGAGGCTATATGACAAGTTTGGCAATGACAAAAGGAGCCGATGTTTTCAAAGCCGGAATTGCTGTAGCGCCGGTAACCAACTGGAGATATTATGATTCCGTATACACGGAAAGATTCATGAGAACACCTCAGGAAAATGCTGACGGATATGATAAAAATTCTCCAACGGAGTACGCCAATTTATTAAAAGGCAAATTTTTATTGATTCACGGAACTGCAGATGACAATGTACATTTCCAGAATTCTATGGAGTTCTCTGAAGCCTTGATCCAAAACAAAAAACAATTTGAGTTCATGGCTTATCCGGACAAAAACCACGGGATTTATGGAGGCCAGACAAGACCTCAACTGTACCAGAAAATGACGGATTTTATTTTGAATAATTTATAGATTCTTTGTAATAAGATTTAAAAACCTCTCAATTTAATTGGGAGGTTTTTGTATTTATTTTATTAATCGTTTGTATGATATATTATTTATTTTATCAATTAAAATTAAAAACCTATTTTTGGGAAATTTGAAAATTGATTATATGAAGACTAAACATCCTAAAGGCCTGCCTTTCCTCTTTTTTACAGAAATGTGGGAGCGTTTCGGGTACTATCTCATTCTCGGAATCTTTGTTCTTTATGTCATTGAGCCTACCGGGCTGAAAGGAGGGCTTGGACTTCCGGACAAAACTGCAGATGATATTTTCGGAACTTACATCGCCTTAACCTATCTTACCCCTTTTCTTGGAGGCTTTTTGGCTGACAGGGTTTTAGGATATATTAAATCCATTTATTTGGGAGGAGTCCTCATGGCTGCCGGATATATAGGAATGGGAGTCTTCAAAGAATTACCTCTTTTTTACGGTTCATTGGCATTGATTATCATTGGAAACGGTTTCTTTAAGCCTACTATTTCCACACTTTTAGGAAACCTATATTCTGAGGATCCTTACAAAGCCAATAAAGACTCCGGGTATAATATTTTCTACATGGGAATCAATATCGGGGCATTTATCTGTAATATTATTGCTGCTTTTATGCGTAATAAATTCGGATGGGGTGAAGCTTTCATTACTGCAGGAGTAGGAATGCTTGTAGGGCTTATCATCTTCACCATCGGAAGAAAACACTACATCCATGCTGCACAGATGAAACCTGTAGAAGAAGGAGACACCAAACTTTCTGAAATTCTGATCAAAGTTTTTGTCCCTGCCATTGCGGTAGGAGCTATAGTATGGTTTATTCCAGGAAATATTTTCGGAAGCGACAGTACAGACGCCTTTATTTTTGCCTGTGTACCTGTTATTTACTTCTATGCATCCCTTTACTTTAAGGCTAAACCTGAAGAAAAACCTTCAATCGGAGCCCTGCTTTCCGTATTTATGATCAGTATGTTCTTCTGGGCGGTTTTTAAACAAAACGGTACAGCTCTTACAAGATGGGCCAATTATTATACGGACAGAAGCGTTCCTGCTTCGTTGGAAAAGCCTCTTGAAAGCATTTATATGGTGGACGGGAAGAGCTATGAAAATAAAGAAGTTCCGGTATATGATAACCAATTCCAGTCTCAGAAAGATAAAGAAGGAAATACCATTAAAGAAACCGGAAAAGATGTATATTTTAAAAATATTTCTCCTGAACAGCGTGCAGCTTTAGAGAAAAATCCTGAAACTAAAGTCTATTTATACAATACGGAATTATTTCAGTCCATCAATCCGTTCTGGGTAATTGCCCTCACTCCTGTCATTGTAGGATTCTGGGCTTTATTAAGAAGAAAAGGGAAAGAGCCTTTAACCCCTACAAAAATTGTTCTGGGATTATTTATCTCAGGATTATCATGTTTAGTGATGGTTCTTGCCGTTATGGCCGGAGACAACGGAGCAGTGAAGGTTTCTCCTCTATGGCTTGTTGCCGGTTACGGAGTAATTACCGTTGGGGAATTATGCCTTTCTCCAATGGGATTATCCTTTGTTTCCAAACTTTCACCGGCAAGAATTACAGCATTGATGATGGGAGGTTTCTTCCTTGCCAACTCGGTAGGAAACAAACTTTCAGGAATCCTGGCAAGCACATGGTACAGCTATGACAATAAAATGAATTACTTTCTTGTTAACTTTGCTTTGTTAATATTTGCGACACTTTTAGGCCTTTCTATGTTAAAAAGATTAAACAGGATCATGAAAGAAAAAGGGCATTAATCCTTATTTATCATAAAGAATATCAAGCTGCGGACTCGTTCTGCAGCTTTTTTATTTAAATATAAAATTAAAACCTTGCCAAAAACCCAAAAAAAACTATATTTGTCAGTCTTAACAAAAATTAACAATAGAATGGATAATATTGAAGCATTAAGTCCGAAACCGGATGAACTTGTAGAGAATAAGAATTCAAGGCATCCAAAAGGATTGTGGGTTCTTTTCGGAACAGAAATGTGGGAGCGTTTCAACTTTTATGGGATGAGAGCACTTTTAACGCTCTTCATGGTAAATTCCTTATTGATAAAAGAAGCGGACGCAGCAATCATCTATGGTGGATTTTTGGCTTTATGTTATTTAACACCTCTTTTGGGAGGTTTCATTGCAGATAAATATATCGGAAACAGAAATGCCATCTTAATCGGTGGATCTTTAATGGCTATCGGCCAGTTTTTGCTTTTTATCAGTGCTTCTACTTTCTCTGCAGACTTAGGCAGCTCTAAAATGATTATGTGGTTAGCTTTATTCGTTATCATTTTCGGTAATGGATTTTTCAAACCTAATATTTCATCAATGGTGGGAAGTCTTTATCCCAAGCAGGAAAAATCCAAATTAGACTCTGCTTTCACCATTTTCTATATGGGAATCAACATTGGAGCATTCCTGGGCCAGTTCATCTGTCCATACGTTGGAGACGTGAAAGATGCTGCTACAGGAGTAAGAGATATTTTCGCTTTCAAATGGGGATTTTTAGCCGCTTCAATTGCTATGATCATTGGAACGGTAACATTCTTTATCCTTAAAAATAAATATGTGGTAACTCCGGAAGGAAGACCTATCGGTGGATTACCCAAAAACAATACAAGTGCAGATTTTGAAGAAGGTGAAACCCAGACAGCAAAATTCACCGGAGCTTCTCTAGGTATTACCGGACTTATTTTCGTGGTTTTATTCTTCGCATTCAGGTATTTGCTTGTTGGAGAATTCGGATTTAACTCTGTGGAAATGGGGCAGTTAATCAAAGGAATCATTTATCCTTTCATTTATGCTGCAGGTATTTCCCTGGCCTTCCTCATCATGACTTCTGCTGAAAATAAAGTGGAAAGACAAAGAATCTGGGTAATTTACATTGTATCCTTCTTTATTATTTTCTTCTGGGCAGCATTCGAACAGGCTGGTTCTTCATTAACATTCATCGCAGATAACCAGACAGACAGAAACATTTTCGGTTGGAATATGCCACCTTCAATGGTTCAGATCTTCAATGGTATTTTCGTAGTTCTTTTGGCAGTTCCATTCAGTTTAACATGGGACAAATTGAGAGCAAAAGGAAAAGAGCCGGTATCACCTTTCAAGCAGGCAATGGGATTGGCATTGATCGCACTTTCTTACTTCATCATTGCACACAATGTAAAAGATCTTGGAAATTCAGGATTATTGGCCATCAAATGGTTAATGCTTCTATACTTCATCCAGACTTGTGGTGAGCTTTGCTTATCTCCAATTGGTTTATCATTGGTTGGTAAACTTGCTCCAAAGAGATTCGCTTCATTACTATATGGGGTATTCTTTATTTCCAATGCGGCAGGCTATGCGCTGGCAGGATCATTGGGAGCACTTATCCCTGCAACAGGTGATAAATTTAAAAAAGCGGAAGAAATTGGAGTAAATCTTCAGGATGTTTTAAACAAAAAAGTAACATTAACTGCTGAACAGACAGCAGCATTTGAAAAAGCCCAGTTACCATTGCACAATCCTACATTTGCAGGATTTGAGATCCACAACCTATTCGAATTCTTTATGGTTTTCGTAGTTCTTTGTGGTATTGCATCCGTTATTTTGGCACTGCTTTCACCTATCTTAAAGAAAATGATGCATGGTGTAAAATAACCCCATCAATAAAATAGTATAAAACCTCTGCTAAGTCAGAGGTTTTTTTTATTTTCGTATGATGGAAATTTCCGAAGATTCTTTATTTCAGTCCGTAAAGGAAATTATTAGGCAGTCGCGCGAAAAAGTGTTTCGGATTGCGAATTCTACTTTACTGCTTACTTACTGGCAAATCGGAAAACTTATTGTAGAAGATGAACAGCAAGGAAAAGAGCGGGCTGAGTACGGAAAGCAAACCTTAAAAAATCTTTCCAAGAAACTTTCTCTGGAATTTGGAAAAGGTTTTGATGAGAGTAATTTAAGAAATATGCGGTCTTTTTATCAGGTATTTCCAATTTGTGACGCATTGCGTCACGAATTGAGCTGGACTCATTACAGATTGCTTATAAGGCTTGATCATACTGATAAAATAAATTATTACATCAATGAAGCCATTCAAAATAATTGGAATTACAGAGACCTAAAAAGACAAATCAATTCTCTAGCCTACGAAAGAGTTCTGGAACATAAAAAATCTCCGGCAGAAAATATCCATAGTATTTTAAAAGATCCCTATATTTTTGAATTCCTGGGCTTAACATCAGATCAGAAAATTTCAGAAAAAGAAATTGAAACAGCCATTATAGATCATATTCAGAAATTTTTGCTTGAGTTTGGAAAAGGATTTGCCTTTGTTGCCAGGCAGCAACATATTTCTACTGACACTTCCGATTTTTATATTGATTTGGTTTTCTACAATTATATCTTAAAATGCTTTGTCATTATTGATCTTAAAACCGGAGAACTTTCCCATCAGGACATCGGGCAGATCGATATGTATGTAAGGATGTATGATGATCTGAAACGAAGTGAAGGAGACAATCCCACCATCGGAATTCTACTTTGCTCGGAAAAAGACGAAACTATCGTGAAATATTCTGTCCTGAACGACAAAAACAATCTTTTTGCCAGTAAATACCTTCTCTATCTTCCAAAAGAAGAAGAATTAAAAGAAATCATAGACCAGGACAGAATCCGTTTTGAACTGGACCAAAATAACAATAACAACCCTTAATTAAAATCAATCATATACAATTATGAGCTTAACTTTAGATGAAATACAAAATTTCAAAGGAAAATATCCCAAGCAGATCTGGAGCCTGTTTTTCTCTGAAATGTGGGAACGTTTCTGTTTCTACGGAATGCGCGGAATGCTGGTTTTCTTCATGATCTCACAGCTTAATTTCCATGAAAAAGAAGCCAACCTTCAGTATGGTGCCACCCAAGCATTCGTATATGCTTTTACCTTTGTGGGCGGACTTTTCGCGGACAAAATTCTCGGATTCAGAAAATCTCTCTTCTGGGGCGGACTTCTGATGATCGCCGGAAGTTTGATCCTGGCAGCCGACCCGCATAAATTCTTTTTCTTAGGAATTGCATTTACTGTAGTAGGAACAGGGTTCTTCAAACCAAATATCTCATCTATGGTCGGACAGCTTTACAAACCCAACGATTCACGTGCAGATGCCGGTTTTTCTCTTTTTTATGCAGGAATCAACCTGGGAGCTTTACTGGGAGGATATCTATGTATTGCTATCGGAAAAGGAGAATTCCTGGGCAATACCATTCCGGAAGAAATGAGATGGAATATTGCTTTCGGGCTTGCTGCCATAGTAATGGTAATCAGCCTTATCAACTTTATTTTTACCCAAAGAACATTGGGAACCATTGGTCTTCAGCCGGGTCATCCTTTAGCCGAAGTAAAATCTGCTCCAATGCCAAAATGGAAAGAATACGGTGTTTATATATTATCTCTTGTATTTGTTCCTATTATTATGACAATGGTAGCCAAAACAGAATATACGGATTATTTTATGTGGACCATCGGGCCTTTGACATTGATCTATCTGTTCTATGAAATGTCTAAAGTAACACCTTCAGAACGTAAAAAACTTTGGGCGGCTCTGGTTTTCATTATTTTCTCTATTTTATTCTGGGGAATTTATGAGCAAAGTGGCGGCTCACTAAGTATTTTCGCGGCTAAAAACCTTAATAAAGATCTTTTCGGGTTAGACCCGAACGGAGTGAATAATTCAGGCGGAGCATTTTTCATTATTTTCCTTGCTCCACTTATCGGGCTTCTTTGGATATGGCTGAATAAAAGAAAAATTGAGCCCAATACCATCGTTAAATTCGGGTTAGGATTTATTTTCCTTGGAATTGGTTACTATGTTTTATTTGCAACCAGGCTTTTCGCAGACCTTCAGGGAATAACATCACTGAACTTTTTTACCCTTGCATTATTAATCATTACCCTCGGGGAGCTTTGTCTTTCACCTATCGGGTTATCAATCATGACAAAGCTTTCAACCAAAAACCTTCAGGGAATGATGATGGGAATGTGGTTCCTGGCTTCGGCTTATGGGCAGTATGTTGCAGGAATTATAGGAGCCGGACTTGCTACGGCAAAAGAAGGTTCAACCAACTATGATGCTTTGATCACTTACACTGATGGATATAAACAATTGGGATTATATGCGGTAATTGCCGGTGTGGTATTAATTTTGATATCTCCGTTTGTGAAAAAATTAATGCAGGATGTAAAATAAAGTAAGCCGGATTATGCTTATTTTTACTTAAAGATCAAATTATGAAAAAAATTATAAGCATAATACTTTTACTATTACTAAACTTCAGTTTTGCCCAGGTAAAATGGATGACTATTGAAGAAGCTTTAAAAGCCCAAAAAGAAAATCCCAAGAAAATCCTGATCGATTTTTATGCAGACTGGTGCGGCCCATGTAAAATTATGGATAAGAAAACATATGGTCACGAAATCATTGCCCAGATCCTGAATGAAAATTATTATCCGGTAAAATTCAATGCTGAAGAAAAAAAACCTATTGATGTTTTTGGAAGAACATTTTCCAATGATAATACCGAACATAAAAAAGGAAGAAATTCCCTGCATGAATTCACTCAATATATGAATGTAGGAGCAGTTCCAAGTACCGTATTTCTGGATGAGAACGGCGGCCCAATTACTATTCTTCAAGGAGAACTGTCTGCAAAGGAACTTGAACCTTATTTAGAGTTCATTTCAAAAGATTTTTTCAAAAAGATCCGTTCCAGGGAACAGTGGGAAGATTATCAGAAAAAATTCAAATCTAAAATAAAAGATTAAATAATATGGCGGCTTTCAATTTTTGAAAGCCGTTTTTTTGATTTTACAGTCAATATTTAAGAGAAAAATTTTAATCTTAAGCCTATTTTCCCGAAATTAGGGCTCATTTTTAAAATGACTTTAGAAACCTCCATAGAATATATAAAAGGCATTGGTCCTGACAGAGCCAAACTCATCAAAAGTGTGTTGGGTTTATCCACTGTTGATGATCTTCTGAACTTCTACCCTATCCGTTACCTGGATAAAAATAAAGTATATAAGGTTTCACAGCTCGAGGAAAGCAGTATTGAGGTACAGCTTAAAGGAAGAATCACACAGGTTCAGGAAATTCAGACAGGAAAAACAAAAAGGCTTTCTGCAAAATTCAATGATGATACGGGAACAATGGATCTGGTATGGTTTCAGTATTCAAAATGGCTGAAAGAGCAGATTCCGGTAAACCGTGAAGTGTATATTTTCGGAAAAGTAAATGTTTTTAACCGTCAGTTTTCCATGCCGCACCCGGAAATTGAAGCTGAGGAAAACAAAGAGAACGAAACCCGTCTGAAACCCATCTATCCAAGTTCCGAAAAGCTGACTAAAAGAGGCCTTAATCAAAGATTTTTCCAGCATGTTTTAAGAAATATCTGCAAGGAGATCCCCAATCTTATTGAGGAAAATTTCCCTGATTATATGATGAAAGCATTCAGGTTTTTATCCAGACAGCATACTTTTTTGAATATTCATTTTCCAAAGGACATGGAGCATTTTGAAAAAGCTGATAACAGACTGAAATTTGAGGAATCCTTCTTTTTCCAGCTTGGATTCGGTCTAAAAAAGCTTCATCACAAAACCTATTCACCAGGAAATCCGTTTCCGATTGTGGGTGACCATTTTAATGATTTTTACAATCATCATATTCCTTTTGATCTTACCAATGCTCAGAAACGGGTTTTGAAAGAGATCCGTGTGGATATGAAAAGACCTATCCAGATGAACAGGCTTCTTCAGGGTGATGTAGGGTCAGGAAAAACTATGGTGGCTTTGCTTACGATGCTGATCGCTATGGATAATGGTTTTCAGAGCTGTATGATGGCCCCAACTGAAATCCTTGCCCAGCAGCATTATAACGGAATTAAAGATCTTTTAAAAGAAACAGGCATCAATGTCCGTCTTCTGACAGGCTCTAGCAAAACTGCTGAAAGAAAAATCATTCACGAAGAACTGGAAAACGGAACCCTTTCCATATTGGTGGGAACCCATGCCGTTCTGGAAGATAAAGTAAAATTTAAGAACCTCGGACTGGCTATTATTGATGAGCAGCACCGGTTTGGTGTAGCACAAAGGGCAAAATTATGGGCTAAAAATAAAATTCCGCCACATATTCTGGTTATGACCGCCACTCCTATCCCACGAACATTGGCAATGAGTTTTTATTCCGACCTGGATGTTTCTGTTATTGATGAAATGCCGATGGGAAGAAAACCTATCATTACAGCTCACAGACGTGAAAAAGACAGAACCTATGTGTATAATTTCTGCAGGGATGAGATCAGAAAAGGAAGACAGGTTTATTTTGTTTATCCCCTGATTGAAGAGTCCGAGACTTTGGATTATAAAAATCTAATGGAGGGACTAGATCATGTTATGAATGCATTCTCCGATTACAATGTCACCATGCTTCACGGAAAAATGAAACCTGCTGAAAAAGATATTGCCATGAATTATTTTGCCTCAGGAAAGGCGGAAATCATGGTAGCTACCACCGTGATTGAAGTAGGCGTAAATGTTCCGAATGCTTCCGTAATGGTAATAGAAAGTTCAGAAAGATTCGGGCTTTCCCAGCTCCATCAGCTGCGGGGCCGTGTAGGAAGAGGTGCCGAGCAGAGCTACTGTATTCTTATGACTTCCGATAAATTATCGAAGGAAAGCAGAACCCGTATCAAGACAATGACGGAAACGAATGACGGATTCAAGATTTCTGAGGTGGATATGCAGCTCAGAGGGCCGGGAGATATTTTAGGAACTCAGCAAAGTGGTGTTGTGGATTTTAAAAGGCTGGATCTTGTGAATGATTCTGCCATCATTAAAACGACAAAAAATACCGTGGATAAAATCCTGGAAGCCGATCCGCATCTGATGAAACCGGAAAATCTTATTATCAAAAATTATTACCTGAAATATTATAAAGGAAAAAATAAATGGAGTAAGATTTCATAAAAAAAACCGCGAAAAGAAAAATCTTTCCGCGGCCCCCTTATAAAACTGTTATTTAGAAGAAATTACTTTTCGAAATTCTAAAAAATTTATTTTAATAGCAAGAACTAATATTTTGTGATTGGGTGTGAAAATATTTATATATTATTTGAATTTTCAGCTCCGACTATTAAAATAAATTAAAAAAACAAAATGAATTATTTTTCCAACTTACTTATTATAAAAACTAACTGTTCAGGTTGAAGGAAGTGGGAATGAAATGAATAATACCCTCCAACTTTCTTAAGTTTTCATGATTGTACCGTTTTGTTTAAAGATCTTCTATGCTTTATAGCTGGAAATAACATAATCCATTTTGTTAAAACTAACATTGTGACTTATATCTTGATTCTAATGAAATAATCTGCTCTTCACATTATTGCTTTTTTTGTATAGCTAATTTGTGTTGCAATGTTTACGTTTACAAAATTGCTCATATTGCGTGAATTCCTCCTTATATTATTTTAATCATTCATTATACAATTTTCACTTTTATGTGAATAGTATGTATTAAATATAAAATTTTATATAAAAATTTAATTTATAAAATCTTTATTCATCATACTTTCATAATGAAATTATCTTTATTCAGTCCGGAAGAATGATACTGCCAGTTTATTGTAATAATTTCTGTAAGCGATTTTTTCAGGCCGTCATAGGTTTCAGGCTTTCTCATAAAAATATTGGCTCCGTTTACAAAAATTTCCTCTATTGCGGTTTCAGAAATCTCGTGAGCATACACCACAATTACAATGTTGCTGAATTTGGGATCCGCCTTAATCTCTTCCAGGCATTCCATAGAGTTTTTCCCCTGAATATCATATCTGATAAAAACCACTTCCGGAATAATTACTCCGCAACTCTTCAGATAGTGCATAAGGTCTTCCCCGTTGGAGAAACATTGGGACTTCACTCCTATCTTTAAATCTTTGAAAATATTTTTAAAGAATATAATATTATCCTCGTCATCATCTGCTGCTATTACATTCAGATATTCTTTATTCATAGAGCATTTTTGAGTTTAAGATAATGCTTTGGCTTTTCCTTCTTTTTGTAATAATCTTCTGAAACTGGGAGGGTGTAATTCCTGTGGTATTTTTGAACTGGGTACTCAGGTGAGCCACACTGGAATAATTTAGTTTATGGGCAATTTCAGTCAGACTCTGTTTATTATTCAGGATCAGCTCTTTGGCATATTCTATTTTCTGAAGAATAATGAAATTTTCTATAGATGTAAATGCAACCTCTGAAAAAAGATTGGAAAGATACCCATAACTGTGGTTCAGTTTCTCTGCGATATAGATAGATGCCTTAACGGGAACGGCATTTTCAGAAAAAACAAGTTCTACAATTGCATCTTTTATTTTCTGTACTAAAGCCGTTTTCTGACTTTCAATAATCTCTATTCCGTAATCTTTAAGATTTTGCTTAAAAAGATTATGCTGTTCCTGGGTAATGGGTTCATAGAACTCTACCTCACCAAAGTTCAGCAGGCGGTATTTCAGCCCGTGCTCCTTTAGCTTTTCATCCAATACTTTCTTGCAGAGAGCATTGAAATCAAATTTTACATACATTTTCATCCTGGTATAAGTGTGTTGAATTTCGAAGTAAATATAACAATTTATTTCATTCAAAAGTGAAATAGATGTTATTTTTTTAAACATAATATATAAAAACAAAAAACTCCTGCATATTGAATACAGGAATTTAAACACTAAGGATGAAAAAAATATACTGATAAAAAGCTATAAAAGCTCAAAACCAAGCATATGAATGTATTATTGAAAGTGATTTGGTTCTGATACAAAGATGAAGTAAAAAGAAACATCACCTGTTATAGAATTAAAATTAAATGTTACAGAATTTTAAGTCAATCATTTGTGAAATACATATTCCATTAAATAATCATCCATAACAAAATTTCCACCTATATCCAGAACCACTTCATTATATACTCTATACCCCTGGGATTCATAGAATTTTTTGGCAGAATTTTCTTTATTCACATTCAGAATAATTCTGTTATTGCCACTTTCAAAAACTTTATCTTTTAAAAAGCTCAGTGCTTCCTTTCCAAATCCTTTTCCTTTACTTTCCGGAACCAGATAGATACGATGAAGTTTTGTGGTTCCTGTTTCATAATTATTTTCATATCCTATAAAGCCTTCAAAAGAATTATTTCCTTCATCAGAAATCAGGTAATAATGATAATCGGGATTCTGAAGATGATTTGAAATTTCTTCTTCTGAATACATGTTCTCCAACATATATTCTATCTGTTCCCGGGAAATAATTCCCGCATAAGCACTTTCCCATGATCTTCTGGCCAAATCCTGTATCAGTGGAATGTCCTTTTCCGTTGCTTCTGTTAATTTCATTATTTTACATTTTATGATTAAAAAAAAGTGAAAAGCCGGAACTTTTCACCTTTGATATTATTGATGTCAATGGTGAATGGTCAAAGTTTCATTTTAAGATTGACGATTCACTTGCGAAATAATATTCACAATTGACTTGCTAATTAAATTTTTGCCATTTCAGCTTTAATTTTTGCATAAAGTCCTTCTGAAGCAGGTACCAAAGGAAGTCTTAAATAATTTTTAATAATTCCTTTTTCTGTAAGAATTACCTTAATTCCGCAAGGGTTTCCTTCTGCAAAAATCAGTCTTGTGATCTCTACCAATTTATTATGGATTTCATAGGCTTCCTTCACTTTTCCTTCAAAAGCCAGCTGAACCATTGTGGAAAATTCTTTCGGATATCCCTGCCCGATTACAGAGATCACCCCATTTCCACCCGCTAAAGTCACAGGAAGTGTATACTCATCATCTCCTGAAACCAGTGAAAATCCTTCCGGTTTCTTTCTCAGGATATCAAAATACTGAAGAATGTTTGGTGCGGCCTCCTTAATCAGGAATAAATTCGGGAATTCTTTTGCCAGACGGATGGTGGTATCTGCTTCAATATTCTGCCCTGTTCTTGACGGAACATTATAAATGATAATATTTTTACCGGTGGAAGCCAGTACTTTATAATGCTGATAAAGCCCCTCCTGATTAGGTTTGTTATAATATGGAGATACAGAAAGTACCGCTTCAAACGCGGAAAGATCTGTTTCTTCAATCTGTTTCTTTACCTCAAGAGTATTATTACCGCCAATTCCCAAAACTAAAGGAAGACGTTTATTATTAACCTTAATGATATGCTCAATCACCTGTTTCTTCTCCTCATCAGAAAGCGTTGCTGCCTCCGCGGTAGTTCCCAAAACAACTAAATAATTGGTTCCGTTTTCGATATTGTATTCAACAAGTTTTGTTAAACTGTCGAAATCAACGGATAAATCTTCATTAAAGGGTGTTACCAATGCAACACCTACTCCTTTTAAAATGCTCATCTGTTAGAATTATTTTTTCCAAATTTAATAATTTACCATAAGAATTTGTAATAAATAATAATGTTTTATTCTACATATAATTATATTTGCATATACTAAGAGATATTATGACATCGCTATGACTGAACTCGTGTATAAAAACACTACAAGTCCTGGCGATTACATATGACCTTTAAAGAAATAATTTGCAACATATGAAAAATAAATTCTTGTTACTAGGAATTGCTCTGGCTACACTTACTGCCTGCAAAACAGCTTCTACGCTGCAGCTGGCAAAAGTTCAGTCTCAGAAAAACATTTCTATTAATGATGAGCTGAAAAATGATGAGGAGTTTGTAAAAGTTATTGAACCTTATAAGCAAAAACTGGACAAGGAGATGAACCAGAAAATCTCCCATACCAATACAGATCTTACCAAACAGGGTGATAACAGCAATCTGGGTAATCTTTTAGCCGACTATACTTTCGAAGGTGCAGATGTATGGGCGAAAAAAAATCTCAACAAAAATGTAGACGCAGCCCTGATCAATATCGGGGGAATACGCACCACTATTGGCAAAGGAGATATTCTTCTGAAAAGTGTTTTTGAAGTAATGCCTTTCGAAAATGAAGTGATTATTGTAAAAATGAAAGGATCAGACCTTCAGGGACTTTTTGATTATTATGCAAAAACCCAGGTCAACAATCCTGTTTCTCATTTATATATTGAAACCAATAACGGGCAACTGGCCAAATCCCAGATTAACGGAAAATCTGTAGATCCTGCCAAAGATTATTATATTGCAACTTCAGATTACCTGGCGCTTGGCGGGGATAATATGAAATTTTTTTCCAAAGGAGAATCAATTTCTACAGGAATCAGGTTAAGGGATCTTTTCATTGAATATTTTAAGAAAAACCCTGAAGTAGTCCCAAATACAGATGTTCGTTTAAATTTTATCGGTAAGAAGTAATGGACAGAAAAAGTTTTTTAAAAGTAATAGGTGGCGGATCTTTAGCAGCAGCTTTAGCTCCCAATATGATGATGGCGGAAGAATTGAAATTCAATCCTTTTAAATCCGCAAATAAACTGACTATTCTTCATACCAACGACCAGCACAGCAGAATAGAGCCTTTTGATGCAAGCTATACAAAAAATCCCAATCAGGGAGGATTTGCCAGAAGAGCGAGCCTGATACAGCAGATCAGAAGTCAGGAAAGTAATGTTCTTCTTCTGGATTCCGGCGATATTTTCCAGGGAACCCCTTATTTTAATTTCTTCGGAGGCGAACTGGAATTTAAGCTGATGTCTATGATGAAGTACGATGCTTCTACAATGGGAAACCACGATTTCGATAATGGTCTTGACGGTTTCTTAAAAACTCTTCCCAATGCAAAGTTTCCGTTTATCTGTTCAAACTACGATTTTAAAAATACAGTTCTGGACGGGAAAACCTCTCAATATAAAATATTTAACAAAAACGGAATAAAAGTAGGTATTTTCGGCGTGGGTATCCAGCTGGATGGTCTTGTAGGAAAAAAACAATACGGTGAAACTGTATATTCAGATCCTGTAGATGTAGCCCAACATTATTCCAGCTTCCTGAAAAACGAACAAAAATGTGATCTTGTGATCTGCCTTTCCCACATCGGCTACGATTACAAAGATGAACCTGATAAAATAAGCGACAAAATTCTGGCTGCCAAAACAGAAAATATTGATATTATATTAGGCGGACATACCCATACTTTTTTACCTGAACCACAAACTTTTACCAACAGACAGGGTAAAAACGTGCTGGTAAACCAGGTAGGATGGGCCGGCCTTCTTCTTGGCAGAATAGATTTTTACTTCGACGCAAATAAAAACATAAAGCATATTTCCTGGAACAACCAGGCCATAGACAGCAGCATAACCGTATAATATGAAAAAACTCTCTTTAATCTCTCTTGGTATTTTAGCCTCCCTGCAATTCGTGAACGCACAGGTTATTTCATCTAAAAAATGGACGGATCTTTTTTCCTACAACAATGTCTTGGCCATGAAAGAAGACAACGGAAAGATCATTGCCGCGACTGAAAACGGGATATTCTACTATAGCATTGCAACCGGAGAGATTACGAAGCTGTCAAAAGCTAACGGTCTCCATGACGTAAATATATCGGCCTTCGATTATAATCCACAGACTAAAACAGGGATTATAGGATACGCAAACGGTTCTATGGATGTCATTACCCCGCAAGAGGTTAAATATATTGTTGATATACCCATTGCAACCGGCTACAACGGAAGCAAAAAGATCAACCATATTTCCATTACAGGAGATCAGGCTGTAATATCTGTGGGTTATGGAGTTTCTGTATTTAATATCAACAAAAAAGAATTCGGAGATTCCGCATTTTTTGTGACCGGCGGTGTTTATGAGGCCAGTAACGAAGCAACTATATTCGGAAATAAAATATATTCTGTAACAAATACCGGCCTTAAAAGCCATGAAATGAATACTACATTTCCGGTATTTTCAACATGGACAACAGAAATTCCAGGATCATTCAAACATATTGATGCTGAATCATCACTTATCTTTTCGTCTGCCACATCAGCATACATTTACAATGGCGGTACCGGTACCCCATTACCGGCAAGTTTTTCGAATATCCGGGACATTGTTATCAATTCCAACAATATCATAGTAACAGATAACAGAATATATACATTCGGATTAAACGGATTATCTCTAAATGCCGTGAGTATGGGGGAAGACTGTAACACAGCTATCACAGCCAGCGGAAAAATATATGCCGGAACAATCTTATCCGGAATCAAGGAAGAAAGTGGTACGACCTATAAACCTTCAGGTCCTTATTCCAATTCTTCCTATAAGATCAATCTGTACGACAATAACCAGTTGCTGATATCATCCGGATCGAGACTGAACAGGTATAACCAGCCTGCGGAGAATCCTAAGAAGCCCGGATTTTATTACTTTAATGGGGGTGAATGGATCTATCCTTCCTATTTTATAGGACTTACTACACCCGTCAATGTTCTGGATGCCGTAATGAACCCCGCTGACAACAGTGAAGTATTTTTCACTAATTATACGGTGGGCTCACAAGGTGTTTATAAAATGAAATATAATACGGGAAATAAAGATTTTGACCTCGTAAAATATTATGATATGGGTGCCCCAAGTATATATTACCGTCGTCCGGTAGGGTTTGCATTTGATAATCAAAACAATCTCTTTGTTTCTGTAGGATTCAATGATGGCTCACCATCAATAGGTATATATGACAAAGCTGCAGATAATTTTGTTGTAAAGAAATTCGGATTATCAGGTGAAGGTATGCAGAAACCTGTATTTTATGAAAACATGATATGGATTCCGCTTCCAAGAACCAATAATTTTATTGTATACGATTATAAAAACCCTACCAACCTTTCAGACGATACAGATTACATATTAAAAGATACCAACGGATTTGCAGGAAACTCAAAAGGAACGTTATCTGTAGCTTTCAGTAAATCAGGTGATGCATGGATTGGTACTGACAGCGGATTAAGAATATTACCTAATGCTGCTACAGCAATAAAAGATCCAAGCCCGGAAGTGGAGCCTATCATTATTGAACAGGGTGGACTTGGGGAAGAACTTTTCAGGGACGGACAAATACTGCAGATAGAAGTAGATGCAGGAGATTATAAATGGCTTTCCGTAGACGGAGGCGGTGTATATTATCTTTCTTCAGACGGACAGCAGACCATTAAGCATTTCACAAAAGAAAACTCGCCTCTTCCTACCAATTCTGTTACCGATATAAAAGTAGACAAGAAAACCGGAAAAGTATATTTTGTAACCTTTAATGGTATTGTATCTTATCAGGGAGATGTTGCGGATGTAACTGCTAATTTTGGAAATGTGGTAGTGTATCCTAACCCTGTAGTGTATTCTAACTTTAAAGGAAAAGTGACTATCAAAGGACTTGCAGAAAAGACAAATATCAGAATTACAGATGCAGCAGGAAATGTAATACATTCTGCTGTGGCCAGAGGAGGTTATTATGAATGGGACCTTAACAATCTGAAAGGTACAAGAGTGGCTTCAGGTATTTACTTTGTACTGATGACCAATGAAGACGGCTCAGATAAAGCTACTGCAAAAATAGCTGTAGTTAATTAATGAATTCACAGAACGGATTTTTATTATCATACATAAAATATGGGGAAAATGATGCAGTTCTGCATTGTTTTACAGAAGAGGATGGCTTTCAGACCTATTTCGTAAAAGGGATCTATTCCAAAAGAAATAAAAAGAAAGCCCTGCTTCAGCCATTAAGTATGCTCAGTTTTACCGTTAATCCTGTAAAAGGTAATGGAATACCCTTGGTTTCCAGGTTTGAGCTGGTGAAAAATCATGATATGTACACGGATATTAAGACCAATACCATAATCTTTTTCATTTCAGACTTCCTGAACCAGGTTTTAAGACACGAAAATAAAAATCCCGGCCTTTTCTTAAGTATTGATGAATTTACAGAAGAATTAATGGCCAGGAATTATCAATGTCATCTCCTCTTTTTAATTTCAGTATTAAAGATTCAGGGGGTTGCCCCTTTGGTTCATAACGGGCCGTATTTGGATCCTGAAACCGGAACATTCTCAGAGGCTCCTGCACATCAGCTGTTTAACAGTGAAATATCCGGCTTATGGAAAACAATTCTCAGCTCAGAAAGCCTTTATGCAACAAAAATCCACTCTTCACAGCGAAAAGATTTTCTTGACAGTATTTTAGTATACTATCATTATCATATTACAGATTTTAAAATCCCGGCATCACTGGAAGTCATTCAACAGATTTTTGAATAAATGTGATTAAAAGAGAAAAATCACTAAGCTAGCCGAACAAATTACAACTTAATTCAGCAGTTCCGCTTTTTGCCTATTTGCTTTTTTGTCCTTCTGCATCTTCCGGCATCTCAGTTTCAGATTCCGCGATTTCTTTTTTCGAAAATCTTGGCTGTAGTATTTTTGCAATCAGGCCGGTCCATCCCGTTTGGTGTGATGCTCCTACTCCTCTTCCATTATCGCCGTGAAAATATTCATAAAACAAAATATAGTCTTTAAAATCCGGATCTGTCTGAAATCTTTCATACTGACCATTTACAGGGCGTTTTCCGTTTTCATCCATCAGGAATATTCTGGCCAGCCTTTTACTTAAGGAATCTGCAATCTGGTCCAGATTCGAATAATTTCCGCTTCCTGTAGGATATTCCACCAGGAAATCCGGGCTGTAGTAAAAGAAAAACCTCTGAAGGCTTTCGATAATGAGAAAATTAATTGGAAACCAAATCGGTCCCCTCCAATTGCTGTTTCCTCCAAAAAGACCACTGTCGCTTTCTGCAGGAGTATATTTCACGCTGTAATCCGTTCCGTTTAAATTTAGAGTATAAGGATTCTGCTCATATTCTTTAGACAGTGCCCGAACTCCGTAATCGCTTAAAAACTCTTCAGGATTCAGCATTCTTGTCAATAATCTTTTCAAACGGTGTCCGCGAAGCAGTGAAAGAAGGTGTTTGGAATCCTGCCCTTTTACCTCCCATCTGGACACAAGTGAGGTCAGCTCAGGCTTATTTTCAAGAACCCATTTCATTCTTTTTTTGAAATTCGGAAGCTTTTCAATCATTTCATCATCAATTACCTCAACGGCAAACATAGGAATCAGGCCTACAATCGTTCTCAACCTTAGATACATATGGTCTCCGTCACTGGAAGCAAGGGCATCGTAGAAAAATTCATCTTCCTGGTCCCAAAGGCTGAAATTCTCATCCCCCATATTATCCAGCGAATTGGCAATGGAAAGGAAATGTTCAAAAAATTTCATTGCCATTTCTTCATAAACACTGTTATAAAGTGCCAGTTCAAGGGCAATTCTCATCATATTCAGGGCAAACATTGCCATCCAGCTGGTTCCGTCCGACTGTTCCAGCTGCTCACCATTCGGAAGGGTTAAATTCCGGTCAAAAACACCAATATTATCAAGGCCTAAAAAGCCTCCTTCGAAAATATTATTGCCGTTGCTGTCTTTTTTATTCACCCACCATGTAAAGTTCATAAGAAGCTTCTGGAATGCACTTTCCAGAAACTCAAGATCCGGTTTTCCCTTGATATATTCATCAATTTTAAAAACCCTGAAAACTGCCCAGGCATGAACCGGAGGATTTACATCGCTGAAATTCCATTCATAGGCGGGAAGCTGACCGTTAGGGTGCATATACCATTCAAACAGGAAAAGTTTAAGCTGATGTTTTGCAAAATCCGGGTCTATCAATGAAAAACTGATGGTATGAAAAGCCAGGTCCCAAGTGGCATACCACGGATATTCCCATTTATCGGGCATTGAAATGATATGTTCGTTATTGAGATGTTTCCAGTCGTAATTCCTGATTTTTTCACGGGATTTGGGAGGGGACATTTCTCCGGGGTCTCCTTTCAGCCATTTTTCAACGTTGTAATGATAAAACATTTTGTTCCAGAGCATTCCGGCAAACGCCTGTCTCTGTACCAGTTTTTCATCCTGCGACTGTATCCCTTTCTGAATTTCAGCATAAAAATCATCCGCTTCTTTTTTCCTGATTTCGAAAATCTCTTCAAAATCAGTAAACGGATCTTTTAATTCTTTATCCGTCATTCTGAATTCAAAGATTTTTGATTCTCCCGCTTTCAGTATTTCATCAATAAAAAAAGAAGCTTTTGTTCCGGTACTTTTAGGATTTACAGCCTGGGAATTTCCGTTAATCACAAAATCATTGATTCCATCTTTACAATATCTTGATTCATTAGGAGATTGATAGAGCCTTTCGGTATTGGTTTCGTTATCACAAAACAAGGTCTTTGAAGATTGCTTTGCATATAAGTTTTTGATGTCAATATCATTGTGTTTAACAGCAATATGCTGCGCATCCTGACTGTCCAGCTGTGGTTTGTAATCATCGTAACCCCAATTCCATGTATTTCTGAACCAAACGGTTGGCAATATGATAATCGGGGCTTCTTTTTCGGATTTATTGACAATGGTAAGTTTAATCAGAATATCATGCTCGCTTTCTTTGGCATATTCAATAAAGATGTCAAAGTATTCATTCCGGTCAAAGATCCCGGTGTCTATCAGCTCATATTCAGGTTCATTTTTACTTCTTTCCGCATTGACTTTCAGGAGTTCTTCGTAAGGAAAAGGATTCTGCGGATACTTGTACAGCATCTTCATATAGGAATGGGTAGGCGTAGAATCAAGGTAATAAAAATATTCCTTTACGTCTTCCCCATGGTTTCCCTGTCCGTTGGTAAGGCCAAAGAAACGTTCTTTTACCATTTTATCTTTTTTATTCCAGAATCCTATGGAAAAAACCAGCTTCTGAAGATCATCACAGATGCCGCAGATACCTTCTTCACCCCAACGGTATGTTTTGGCTTCTGCAGTATCGTGGGTGGTATAATTCCATGCATCTCCATCTGCACTGTAATCTTCGCGAACGAGCCCCCATTCACGGTTGCTGACGTATGGTCCCCATTTTTTCCATGAGAGTTCTGAAAGTCTTTGTTTTTCGGACATGTATTATTTTTTGTAAAATGTATTAATGAGAAGATCTGAGACGTGAAGTAACTAAATAGCCACCCAAAACTTAAAAACCTATCCTCCCGTAGAAAAACTTTCAAAAGTTGTCATTCCACCATCTACAAAAATGCTGGCTCCTGTAATATAATCGGAAAAGTCACTCGCCAGAAACACTGCCAGGTTTCCGATATCTTCGGGCTGGCCAATTCTGTTGTAAGGAATTAGTGTAAGAAGGGAATTCAATGCTTCCGGAGTATTCCAGGCATTGGTATTGATCGGGGTCTGAATGGCTCCCGGACAGATAGAGTTTACACGGATTTTATCTGCTCCGTATTCCTGGGCTAAAGTCTGCATAAGCATTCTTATCGCTCCTTTGCTTGAAGCATAGTTGGCATGGCCGGCCCAGGGAATAATCTCATGAACAGAGCTGATATGAATAATTTTTCCACAGGCTACGGAACGTGAAGTATCAATTCCGCGGCGGAGAAATTCTTTTATAGCTTCTCTTGCGCAAAGGAATTGTCCTGTAAGGTTTACCCCGATTACTGCATTCCACTGATCGATGGTCATTTCCGTGAATTTAGCATCTTTCTGAATTCCCGCATTATTAATCAGAATATCTACGGTTCCCAATTGGGAAACTACGTCCTGAAACATTTTCACAACCTGATCTTCTTTAGAAACATCGCATTGGTAAGTAATTCCTTTTCCTCCTTCATCTGTAATTTCTTTCAGAACTGCATTAGCCTGTTCCAGTGCGCCTTCAAAGGGATAATTCACAACAACTGTTGCTCCCGCTGCTGCTAATGATTTGGCAACTCCTTTACCTATTCCGCTTGAAGCTCCGGTGACTACGGCTACCTGATTTTTAAGTGATATTTCCATATTAAATCTGTATTTTACTCAAAGTTAATGGAAAGAACCAGGCCAAACAGAAAATTTGAAATTAAAATTTTCTTAAATTTTTTTGTGCATCAGGTATTGAGGTCCGCTCCTTCCTATTCTGGTTTTGCCATCGTACAGATAACCAGCTTTCAGATAGATATGATAAGCTGAAATGTTCTTCTGGTTGACTGCCAGAACAATTTCACTGCAATCCGGAAAGTTTTCTCTGACAAAAGAATCTACTTTCTGCATGGCAGTATTTCCGATTCCTTTTCCCTGTAAACACGGATTTATGGATAAAGATCTTAATAAAACCGATTCTTCATTCTCTGTAAGATCCAGCTTATCTTCTCCAAAATCAAGTACAAAAAATCCCGCAGGTTTTTCATCTTTAAAGATGGTAACCGGAAACTCTTTACCGTCATTTCTCTCTTCTATCCTCTTCAAAGCTTTTTCTACCATTGAAGTATATTGCAGCTGATTTTCATTCAGGGAATAATTAAGCTCCCCGAAATCAAGATCTTTAAAAAACCTCAGGCTGACCATATGTTAGTGATGATAGATATCCTCATACATCACCCCAGCCCTGATCTCTATGGGAAGTCTGTTTTCCTCAGGCACTACAGGGCAGTTATAATCATAGGCGTTATATGCACAATAAGGTTGGTAGGACTTGTTGAAATCCAGAACAATGGTATTTCCTTTCGGAATTTTCAGATCCATGTATTTTCCGCCGCCATAGGTTTCTTTTTCATTGGTTGCATCGTGGAAGGGAAGAAATAAGTAATCTTTATATTTTTTCTGTTTGATCAGATCGAGGCTTTGATATAAAGTCAGGGTATAGGATTTTCCGTTCAGCTCAAATGTTGCTTTTCCATATTCTCTGTAAGATTTGGTTTTACCGGAAGAAGTAGGGAGATTGAAAGGCCGTGGATTTTTTGTTTTACTGAATTTAGCAGTGACTATATATTTAAGATCTGCCGGAAAGAACGGATGCCCTTTAAAATTGGTAAAATTATCTCCACGTAAAGGTGTTTCTTTGGGATTAAGATATTCTGCATTGAGGTCTTCCTGAAATTCTCTGATTTCCGTGATCTCCGTAGAAACCATTTTTTGAGAAAAAATAAAAAGTGGAAAAAACAGAAGTAAGATTATATATTTTTTCATGAGTGGTTATAAAATATGAGTAAAACTATGAATTTTTCATAGAGATTAAAATGATATTTGTTTTTAAATCTCACTACGCTGCAAAAACAGGCATCTGTATTCAAAATGTAACGAGACATAGGCAATTAATCTAAAATCAGGCCATAGATTTTACCTCATCCAGATATTTTCTTACATTATTTTCCTTTTTCTGAGGATATTCAAAATTGAGTTTTTTTGCTAAAATTGTCCCAAACTCATGTACCAGGTCTGCCATTGCATATAAAGCGTGCCAGTTCTCTTCTATACCGCTTCCTGAAAAAGTAGTTTCTACTCTTTTCCAAATCTCTACAGGCAGATATTTTTTGAAAAGACGACCATGTTTATTCGTAGTGACGTTTTTCCATCCCTGTTCACTGGCAATATACCATTCAATCAGGGGAACCAGGTAATCTGTACGGATTACGTTTTCTGACATAAATTTAGCGTAAAACAGATCTCCGCGTTTCAGGCATTTTGCTACATAGGTTGTATCCCACCAAAAGTCGTTGATTAACTGTAAAAACTTTTGTTCTTCCGGTTGATGAATCATTACAGACTGATATGTGGGAGATTTCATCTCCTGAGTCAGATGGTCTTTATCAATCAAAACTTTATAGCCTACATCCCAATCATCAGGAAGAGAATCCTGAATTTCCCTGACAAACTCTGATTTCTGATAAAGCTTGAAATCAACTTTCACATGATCAGAATACAAAACCATTTTCATGGCATGCTTTCCTTCAAAATATGTATCATCTTCTTCTATCATAGAAACCGGATCACCGAAAAGATAAATCCATTCTTTATCTTCCTCGTAATTATTCATATCCTCGAAGATCAGCTCTATATCAAGATCGCTGAAGTCGTCAACGGGTGCATAGGGATTTACGAGTGAGCTGGTGAGCAGTACAGCGCGTATGTCAGGATTATTTTCAGCCCAACTGATGATTTTTTCCAGTTTTTCTTCCCGCGCTTTCATCGTTTTCTGTTAATAATAAGATTCTGAAATTTTTACACGGTAAATATCCAGTGAATTTCTTTTAATAGATTCCACAAAGAATCCGCCTTCTTCGGGAATAACTTCTTTGAGGTCAAAACTTTTACAGTCTCTCGGCAGGCCAGAAAATACTAAAGTAAACCAGAAATCCCGCATAAACGGAACCGGTGTCCAGTTAGGATAAATTGAAATATTTTCTGCATGGATCAGCTTGCTTTTGTGATCAGACTGGTTATCAATAAGATATGTGGAATTCCATATCCTGATCAGATTGCCTAAAAAAGGGGATGCCGGAAAACAGCAATGTACAATAACCTGCTTCTCTTCATCCACTTTGGTTTGAAGAGATTCCAGAAGTTCTTTGGCAATAACGGGCTTTATGATTACTTCTTCCACTTTTTTATAGTTAGGGATAGTCAATTGTGAATTTTGCTTCGCAAGTGAATTGTAAATTTCCGTGATAGGATTTAAATTCACAACTGATTATTTACTATTTACTTTTTAATATTCCAGTTCTAATTTTTCTTTGGTATAATTTCTTATTTTCTCGGTAAGTTCAGGGTTTTGGGCTAATTTTTGGCCGTATGAAGGAACTATTTCAAGCAACTTATCCTTCCATTCGCCCTGTAATTTCTCAGGGAAACATTTTTCAAGTACGTTCAACATTGCGTATACTGCTGTGGAAGCTCCGGGAGAAGCTCCCAACAATGAGGCGATAGTTCCGCTTTTGTTGACCACCACTTCAGTTCCGAATTCCAGTTTTCCACCATCTTTTTCATCCTTTTTAATAATCTGTACTCTCTGGCCGGCTACTTTCAGTTCCCAGTCTTCTTCTTTGGCATCTTTGATGAATTCACGAAGGTGCTGCATTCTTTGGGATTTTGTCATAGCAACCTGCTGAATAAGATATTTTGTCAGCGGAATATTGTGCCACCATGCCCCGAATAATGATCTCAGGTTTTTTGTGTTGACACTTTCAGGCAGATCAAGATAGCTTCCTTCTCTTAGGAATTTTGTGGAAAATCCGGCAAAAGGTCCAAAAAGAAGTGCTTTTTTACCATCAATAATTCTGAGATCAAGGTGAGGAACAGACATAGGCGGAGCATCTACAGTTGCCTGGGTATATACTTTAGCATGATGCTTTTCCACTAATTCCTGATTATGACTTACCAACCACTGTCCCGAAACAGGAAAGCCTCCGTAACCTTCACTTTCCTTAATATCAGAACTGTCCAGCAACGGAAGTGCATAACCTCCGGCTCCGATAAATACAAAATCTGCAACAACTTCCTGTTTATGGCTGTGAATCCTATCTTTAACCTTCATTTCCCATTTTCCGTCTTCTCTGGGATCAATATCTTTTACTTCATGATACAGGAATACTTCTACATTGGAATCTTCCAGCAGGTGTCTTCCCATTTTTCTGGTTAAAGTTCCGAAGTTAACATCCGTTCCCATATCCATTTTGGTAGCTGCCATCACTTCAGACTGATTTCTTTTGCTCATGACTAAAGGAATCCATTCTTTAAGCTGCTCGTGATCGGTAGAATATTCCATCCCGGAAAACAATACGGAATCTGACATTTTCTCATGGCGTTTTCTAAGATATTCAGCATCTTTTTCACCAAATACCAGGCTCATATGTGGACAGGAATTGATAAATTCCTTAGGATCTTTGATATATCCCTGATTTACTAGATAAGACCAGAACTGTTTTGACATTTCAAACTGTTCTGCAATGCTTTCCGCTTTGGTAATATCAATAGTGCCATCCGGTTTTTCAGGAGTATAGTTTAGTTCACAAAAAGCAGAATGCCCTGTTCCTGCGTTGTTCCATGCTGCTGTACTTTCCTTTGCAAATCTTCCGAGCCTTTCAAATATGGCAATCTCAAGACTGGGATCAAATTCGTGAAGCAGTGTTGCTAAAGTGGCGCTCATGATTCCGCCGCCTATCAGTACAACGTCATATTTCGGTTTCGGTGTTCTGCTTGTAAGCGATTGTGGCATAATTCTAAATTTTATTTCAAATTTCGGGAAAAAGTTTTATAAACAGGAAAATGTTTAACGATTTTAACACGTTAATTTTTATGGTAAAAATGGTTTTTAAACAGGCAAAAAAATTCTATGAATACTGTCAATATTTATCTATTGAAGAAATAATCAAACCAGAGTTCACAGTTATTAAATAGGTATGAAATAAAAAACTTAAGCCCTGAATGACTTAAGTTTTTTATTTTTATGATTAAGCTAGAGGTCAGTAAAGGCCTTACTTTTTCTAATTTAGTTTTGCAGTAAGCTTTTTAAACTGTTTTTCTGCATTTTTTCCTTCATAAAGGATGGCATAAACCGTATCTATAATAGGAAGCTTCAAATGCTTCTGTTTTGCTGTTTTATAAATGGAATCTGCAGCATAATATCCTTCTGCCACCATATTCATGGACTGGATTGCAGATTTTACGGTATATCCTTTTCCGATAAGATTTCCTAAACTGCGGTTTCTGGAAAAAAGGGAGTACGCTGTTACCAGAAGGTCACCCAGATAAGCACTTTCATTGACGTCTCTAGGGGCTTCGTATACAGCTTCAAGGAAAATTTCCATTTCACGGATCGCATTGGAAACAAAAACAGCGGTAAAGTTATCTCCATACCCCAGCCCGCTCGCAATTCCTGCTCCTATTGCAAAAATATTTTTAAGAATGGCACTGTATTCATTTCCTAAAATATCCTTGCTGGAATGTACTTTGATAAAATCTGAACTGAATATTTTTTCAAGTTTTTCAGCAGTTTCATCTTCTACTGCTGCTACCGTAAGATAAGAAA
Source organism: Chryseobacterium shigense (assembly GCF_014207845.1). Classification (NCBI taxonomy): domain Bacteria; kingdom Pseudomonadati; phylum Bacteroidota; class Flavobacteriia; order Flavobacteriales; family Weeksellaceae; genus Chryseobacterium; species Chryseobacterium shigense. The sequence goes on along the minus strand of NZ_JACHLC010000005.1, from coordinate 170,893 downwards.
GTCTTTCCATAGCAACTTCCTCAGCGTGGCATGGCCCTGCAATAACCGCCTGGTTTCTGAAACCAATCTTAAATTCATCTCTCAGATAATGAGCTACCACATCGTTTACTTTAGGTATAATCCCTTTAATGGCTGAAACAAAAATTTTGTCACCATATTCACAGCTTATTTTCTCCATCGTATCCGAAAGGTAAATAGATGGGGTTGCCAATACGATCACATCGCAGGCAGAGACAAGCTCATTAATATCCGTAGTAAGTTTCAGACTTTTAAGATTAAAATTAACCGCCGTAAGATAGGTTGGATTGTGCCCGCGGAGTTCTATAGCTCCTTTTACAAATTCACTTCTTACGCACCAGTGTACTACTTTACAGTTTTCAACAAGCATTTTTACGATAGCGGTTGCAAAACTTCCGCTTCCTACTACTCCTACAGAAATATCGTTCTTATTCTTTTTTGGATTGGAAGATTCTGAAATTATTTTCTTTTTAGCCATAATTGGAATGTGAACTGCAAATATATTAAAACAAAGACGGAACGCAGACTTTTAAAACGATGATAAAAGCCACTTTCTGAAAAAATTAACACTTCAACACAATTAAACAGCTAATCAAACGTTAAATACAGAAAAAACTAAGTTTTCTTTAAAAATATACATCAAAGAGTATTTTTAATTAAATTTGCAGGCTTAAAACCGTTTTGTAAATATACTAAGAGAAGAAAAATGAAGAAATTTCTAAACAGCAAGAAGAACGTAAACATTCTCCTGGGAGGACTTTTACTAGTAGTTTTTGCGCAGGCTATCCTTATCGCCAGGTTATTTTCTGAAAAAGATGACAAAATGTACGAAGTGAACCTGGTAAAAATTAACACTGAAAAAGACAGTGTAGATTATTTGAAAATGAAAACAGATCTCACTATGGTGGATCAGACTGTAGCCCAGCTTAATTCATTCTTGAAGTCTAAAGATATCTCCAATGAAAAGCTGATGGTTCTCAGTAAAGACAGTATCTCAAATTCCATATACTTAGCTAAACAGGCCAACCGCTACAGCCAGTATTTAATGAATCTTCAGAAAAAACTGATGGAAGTTCCCCTGGGAATGCCAACAGACGGATATATTTCCTCCAATTTCGGCATCAGAAAAAACCCGATTCCTTTTAAAACGGTATTTGCTTCTGTAAAATCAAATACGGCTTCAGAATCTAAGCCGGCAGTAGTTGTTGCTGCTCCAAAGCCTGAAGTAAAAGCTGAGCCCGTTGAAAAAATCATTGAACTGACAGACAGCTATGGCAATAAAAGAGAAGTAAAGGTAATGGTAACTCCTAAAGCGGCTCCTGCTGCTCCGGCACCAACGCCTGCTGCGACAACATCAACGAAAGCTGTAGCCGGCAATGCTTCAGCAAAAGCTCCTGTGGAAAAGAACAATCCACCTGCTGAAGCTGATCAGATGCAGTTTCACAAAGGGCTGGATATTGCAGTTGCTTATGGTTCAGATGTAAGAGCTGCCGCTGCAGGAACTGTAATCTTTTCCGGACAGAAAGGAGGTTACGGAAACTGTGTTATTGTTTCTCACGGGAACGGGCTTGCCACGCTTTACGGCCACTTATCGCAATTGGTTTCAAAAGTAAATGATAAGGTAAAAGTGGGACAGGTTATCGCCAAGTCAGGAAACTCCGGGCGTTCTACAGGGCCTCACCTTCATTACGAAGTACATAAAAACAATACACCGGTTAATCCGAAATTGTTTATGAATTTATAAAAAAACGGCTGTCGAGTTGACAGCCGTTTTTTATTATTTATTTTATTTCAGAATCTTCAGAGTTCCTTTCAAGTGGGTGAATGTTCCGTTCGGTTCTGCAATATTGGTATAAATTATATTTTTGTTGTAATCCTGAATGTGGGTAACATCAGAGCCTAATTTGGGTTCATGCCAGTATACCATAAAGACATTTTTTGCCACTTCTACAGCAGTATACTGTACGGTATCTGTACTGCCTTTTACATTTTCGGAAACTCCTGTAAAGGTCATTTCTTTATTGTCTTTAAAATCCAGCATGAATTTAAGTGTTCCGAAATCGGCTTCCACTTTCTTTCCAATGGCGGGATATGGTGATTTCAGATCCCAATTCATTTCTCCAAAGAAAACTTTTGCTCCCATTTCCAGTTCTTCTTTTCCGTGAAGGTCAGGATATTTTTTTACCATAAAATCTGTAACAGCGGAAGATGTCTTATTTTCTGTGACTGCTTTTTTATAGTTTTCCAGGTAATTTTTAACGAAATCAAGGGACTGAGGAGACAAAGACTGTTTTGCAAAGTGCGAAGGTACTACCTGTTCAGGTTTTAATGCTTTCATGGCATCAATCTGCCCGATCCATTGATCGATTGCTTTGATATTCTGTGTATCTGCCATCCAGATATGTGAATCTACGGAAACGGAAATACCTCCTGCCACAGTTTTTAGAGAGGGAATCCAGACAAAACTGTGGGCAGGATCTTCAGCATTCTGTTTTATTTCAATTTTATTGCCTTCCAGATCCGGAATTGCATTAACTGCTTCCGGAATAATAATCTCTGAAGGGGCATCTTCTTTCAGCTGTGGTTTCCATACCGCCATTTTATCATCCTTTGAAGCAGATATAAGATAAGCAGTCTGTGCTGTTGAAATGATTTTTACGTTTGGAAATGCTTTTTTGATTACATCAAGTCCGAAATAAAAATCCGGGTCACTGTGGGAAATAAAAACCGTTTTCAGATTTTTTCCTGTTGCCTTAATTTCTTTTACCAGCTGTTCTGCATACTGCTTCTGAAACTGGGCATCAATAAGCATAGCATCTTTATCCCCGTAAATAATAGTGGAGGTAATAGGAAAGATAGCTTTGGCCCCGGGATTGTAAACTTTAATCTTCAGATTTCCTGCCAGAAGGATGCTTACAAACCCCAGCATCGCTACCAATGATAATAATTTCTTTTTTAACATTGTTTATTTTTTAAATTAATATGCTGCTGTAAAACGTTCACGGATGTGGTTGTTCTTTTCCAGCTCGTCTACCAAAACTACTGCTACATCTTCCACAGAAAGACGGCTTCTTCCGTTTTCATCAAAGACCGGTGTTTCCAAAGATGTTCTGTACTTTCCTGTTCTTTCTCCTACATTGGCCTGGTTCATTTCAATGGCAGGACTGAAAAAGGTCCAGTCCAACGTATTATTTTCTTTGATCCTGTTTAAATAGTCTCTTGCTGCTGTTGCTCCCGGCTTATAAGCTTCAGGAAAATCCGGAGTGTCTACAATCTGTACGTTATCGGGAGTGTAAAGGCTTCCTGCTCCTCCTACTACGATAAGTCTTTTTATTCCTGACTTTTCTACTGCTTTTTCAATATTAACAGAACCGTTCAGGAAGTCGTTGTAAAGATTGGGATTCGTCCATCCTGCATTGAAAGCGCTGATTACGGCATCACTTCCCTTTAAAGCTTCTGCCAGTTCGTCTGTATTGTTTACATCAACGCTTTTTGCAGTTACGTTTCCTTTTGTTTCTACTTTAGAGGCATCTCTCACCAAAGCTTCTACTTCATATCCTCGTTCTGCCAATTCGTTTACTACTTGTTTGCCTACAAAACCGGTCGCACCGATTACTGATACTTTTTTCATACTATTTTTTATTTTAAAATTAAATTGTAATAAAATTTGTTACATTTATGGTTAAAAATTTTTATTCGAACTGCTCTGAAAATTCTTTCAGGGATTTATCACCTAAAAATTGAGTAACCAACTTATCTGTTTCTTCAAATAATGTATTTAAATGATTATTGATCTCTTTACCTACGCTGCATGCCGGATTAGGATTTTGATTTTTCTTGCCTAAAACCTCAGTATTCTTCACTGCTCTGTAGATTTCCGATATACTGATTTGTTCTGCACTTTTAGCAAGCTGGCTTCCACCTTCTTTTCCCTGTCTGCTGACTATCAGGCCAACTTCCCTCAATACGCTGATCTCTTTTCGTACCATCACCGGATTGATGTTGATGCTGCCCGCCATCCATTCAGAAGTAAGCCACTCCTGAGGACTTTTTGCCAATAAGGTCATAATATGTATTGCCGTAGCAAATCTTGTATTGTTCATTGTAATTACAGGGCAAAGGTAAACAAATTCTTAATTGTAACAAATTTTATTACAGTTAAATTTTTCTTAAAGTATTAATTTATCCAGATCCAGCAATAAATAATTGATATTCTGATTGATTGTCCGTGTGGCAGACTGCATCTGGTTGAGCATGGCGGCACGGTTATGAAGATCATCCGCCCTGTAGAAACCTCCGTTGCTGAAAATAACTGACTGATCGGCATCAGCTTTAACATCATCAAACTGGTAATGCAGCCATCTTTCTTTCATATTGCTGATAATGGAATGCTCTTCTTTATTGGAAAACTTTTTCTCTGTATACATATACCAGATGAACGGTGGGAAATTCGGGGATTCCAGCTTTTCTCTCCAGATGTCTATCAATAAGTTTCTCTGGTGAATAAATTCTACTTTTTTTCCTTTGGGGTTAAGTGTTGCCAAACCGAAACCAGCTCCTAAAACTCCTCCACCGATATCAACTGCATTGCTCCATCCGCCATCTTTTATAATTCCACCTGCAATAGAAGCCGTAGCTCCCGTTACAATGGAAAGCAGGATAAGTTTGTTATTTTTAGATTCATTAAGGTTATCCACATAATTCCCGATCTGGGCTACTCTTTCACCTTCACAGTCGAATTCTGCAGCTACAGCATCCAGTTCTGTAAGGGCAATCGTGATTTTGCTGTTGATCCTGGATTTAAGCTGCAATACTTTAACCTGGGAAGCAATAGAGGAATCTTTTTTAAGATCAATGATCTGGTGAACTTCATCAAGATTATCCAAAGCATTTAGAATAAGAATGCTCTGATCGGAAAATATTCCCTGCAGCTCTTTATTGGCCAATAAAATGGAATCTGCATTATATGACGGAAGTTTATTGCTGTAATTGTATTTGAAAGGAGCCTTGCAATAACTATCCTTCAGGGTAAGGATATTTTGTTTAATCACCTGGTTCTTTTTGGAAACACAGGATGTCAGCAGGCTGAATACCGCCAAAATGTAAAAGAATCTTTTCATTCAGTTATATTTTTTGCTTTTTGCAGTTTTTGGATGAATAGCAGAGGACAAATCTTTATTTACTTAACCTCCTTCATTAATCTGTACGAATATAATACAAATAAAAAAATTACCCGGATTCAGGTAATTTTTTTAAGCTATTTTTAAGCCGGATTACTTTATATCCAACAGCTCCACTTCAAATACAAGTGTGGAGTTCGGTCCTATTTCTTTGCTGATCTGCTGATCTCCATATGCCAGATGCGGAGGAATAATCAGTCTCCATTTACTTCCTACGGGCATTAACTGAAGTGCTTCTGTCCATCCTTTAATTACTTTGTTCAAAGGGAAAGATGCCGGTGTACCTCTTTTCACAGAGCTGTCGAAAACTTTACCTGAAATGGTTGTTCCGTGGTAATGGCATTTTACTGTAGATTTAGGACCTGGTTTTGCGCCATCTCCTTCGGTAATGATTTCGTATTGCAAGCCGCTTGGCAACTGTACAACGCTTTCTCTTTTGCCGTATTCTTCCATGTACTCTTTACCGTCATTGAGGTTTTTCTCTGCCAGTTCTTTTTTCTTTTTAAATAACATATCTGCTACTCCCATTGTTGATATTTTTTACAAAGATAGGGGTTTTTGGCAAAGGATGGAGCAAGCGGGAAGATGGGAGCCGGAGACTGAAAAATAGAGGGACTTTATGATATACTTTATCACTAAAATACAAAGCTTCAATATTTTTTTACCACAGATTTCGCTGATTTACACAGATGATTGCACATAACTTTAACAATTTCAATAAAGTACAACATAAACATCTGTGTAAATCAGCGAAATCTGTGGTGGAAAATTCAATATAATTTTCATTTTGTCACTACAACTCTTCAAAATTCAAACAATTTTAATATTATGTTAACACAAATTCAGAAACTTGGCTTTATAATTGGATTTAAAAACTAAATGCCACAATTATTAAAATATAATAAGAAATTTGATGAGCTTAATGAGGAGGAAAAGAAACTCTTTGAAATCAATAAAAAATCGATTGCTGATTTTGTTGAACAGTCATCTTCTATAAGTGACACCAATTATGCCACCAGAAATGCCCATGCAAAAACTTATACTATAGCTGACGGTACATTTTTCATTGATAAGAATATCCCTGAAGAACTTCTTCTGTTTTTTGACAGCGAAAAATTTGATCTTACCATAAGACTTTCCAATGCCGGGCTGAAAATCAATACTGCCGGAAAAGATATTCCTGCTTATGGATTTGCTGTAAAAATCAAGGATGAAAATGGTGAACTGATCGCTAATTTTCCTCTTGTTAATTTTCCTTTATTTCCTACGAATTCGGTTTCCCAGTTTCTGAAGCTGTTTACTGCTCTGAACCGGTTTTATATCAAAAAATGGAGCAATATTTTTTCACTGACTGCTCAGGCTGCTAAAATAATTCCTTCTTTTTTCACTTTATCTTTTGTCAAAAATATTTTAAATCTTCTGGGTAAAAGAAACGACTTTATTCTGTCTTTTGACTATCATTCTGTGGGAGCTTACCGGCTTGGAGAACATATGATCAAGATCAAACTGGTTCCCAAGTCTGTCAATAAAAAATTTGGACGTAAGCTGAAGATGCAGGATGCTTTAAAAAATTATTTTCAGGATCATAATTATGCTGCAGATGTTTTTATTCAGCTGTGCTATGATCTGAAAGGCCAACCGATTAACCGGTTGAATGTGGAATGGAAAAATTCTCCTTATATTAAAATCGGGGAAGTAGTAATCAATAAAGGTTCATTGCTTGACTCCCGCGATTGTACCAATGAACTGCTTTCATTCAACCCATTTGAAAGTAAAGCTTTTTTTCAACCTGTGGGAAAAATACAGAAACTGCGTGATGAAGCATATAAGGTTTCTGTGCAGACGAGAAGAAAGATTAATAAGTTGTTGCATAAGCATCAATAAATTAAAACGATCTCAGAAATATTTTTTTAACTACGAAAATTCTGCTTTTTGAACCATTAAGATATAAAAGGCTCCTGAAATTGATCTTTCAGGAGCCTGTATTTAAAAGTAATTTTGATACTATTTATTCTTCCATCTTTTCTTTCTCATCTTCTTCCTTTTCAGGGAAAACAATGGATGCAAGAACGGAAAGCACCAATACCCCTCCTACAATTCCCAATGAAACCGGAGACGGAATATGAATCCACGGTGCAATAAGCATTTTTATCCCGATGAATGACAGGATAATTGCCAATCCGTATGAAAGTTTGCTGAACATGTGGATAAAATTCGCCAACAGGAAATATAAGGATCTCAATCCTAAGATGGCAAAAATATTGGATGTATAAAGGATGAACGGGTCATTTGAAATCGCAAAGATGGCCGGAATAGAGTCTACCGCGAAAAGAACGTCAGTAAATTCAATAACTCCCACCACTACCAAAAGCGGGGTTGCCATTTTGATTCCGTTCTGAATGGTGAAGAATTTATCACCATCATAATTATCGGAAACTTTCCAGAAGCTTTTAATTAATCTTGCTCCGGCTGTATTGTTGTAATCTTCATCATCTTCACCATCTCCTTCACCCCAGGATTTGATCCCAGCATAGACAAGGAACAGTCCAAAGAGTGTCATTACCACATTGATTTTTACTGCTTCCCCGAAGATATTCATTTCTGGAAGATAAGTAAGGTTGATAAGCCCTACCCCCGCAAAGATAAATATGGCCCTGAATATCAGCGCACCAATGATTCCCCAGAAGAGAACTTTATGATGGAGGTATTTCGGAACTTTAAAGAACCCGAAAACAAGGATAAACACGAACAGGTTATCTACGGAAAGAGCTTTCTCGATCCAGTAGGCTGCCTGATACTGTGTAAATTTCTCAATAGCCAGCGCATGGCTCTGAGGAGTTCCGTCTGTATTGAAAACCCAGTACACTACCCCGGAAAAAACCATAGATAATGAAATCCATACGACAGACCAGATGGTAGCTTCTTTTGACGATACTTCATGGCTCTTTTTGTTGAATACTCCTAAATCCAGGAGCAGCATGATAACTACCGTTACCGCAAATCCCCACACCAAGCCCGGGTGTAATTCTAAAATACTTTGATGTTCCACTTCAGTTTATGTTATTATATGATAAAAGCAATAGATGTACTGTACGCACAAATATTGCTAATTTTTAATGTTTTTATTTTGATATCAATCTATAAACAGGTTCTTGCTAAAGCCTGTAAAATTATTCATTTTTTCTGAACGAACCTAACCCTATTATGATTGAATATCTTTTGGTTACAAATAATTGGCCTGAACGGTCTGGATCGTCTGCTCCAGTTTTCTGTCTGAAGTAGCGCCCCCGATTGCATTGAATTTCCATTCTCCGTTTCTTTTATAGAAAACTCCCATTACCATAGCCACATGCCCTTTGAATGAAGCGTCATTCGCAATGTCATATTTGGCGAAAACTTCTCTTACATTGGTAGGAGTTCCTTCATAATAAATGTGAAAACCTATATACTGATCCAGTTCTTCCTGAATCAGGAATTTCCTCATGGTTCTTCCTTTGATAAATCCTGTATTACTTAAAATATTAACTGTTTTTCCCTGATTTTTAATTTCATCAAGAAAGTCGTTAATATTTTCGAAAATGATAACAGGCTTATATTCTAAAAACAGTTCTTCGCTTTTCAGATAAAAGGCTTCCAGTTTTTCTTTATTCAACTGTTTTATATCAACATTCAGTGCTCCAAGTATCATTAAATAGATCTCAAAAATCTCAATATTCCCTCCTGTAACCTCATTAACCGTATTGCAAAGATCATCATAATATTTTACGGTTTTTGCAACCTCATTTATCGGTTTATCAACATTAAAAAAAATGAGGAGAACAGCTCAACTCTTTTTGCTTTAAATTCAGGATGAGATTTGATTAGAGTAAGCCACAAGTCAAAGGAAAAATGACAGTGGTTATGAATGTCAATATCTGTTTTCAATAGTTTTAAGTTAAAAGTTTTTATTTAGCTTCTTGAAAAAGATTTAAAATTGTTCAATCATCAACAAGTGTTTAATTTCCTATTATTTTCAAAGATAAAATTTTTCTTATAAAAGCATTGCGAACTTCTCTGTTTTAAGAATTTTTTATGAAATTTCACCAACTTTTCTACTGGCTATGGGCAAAGCTTAACTATTTGTTTACATTCATTTAGCAAAAAATTCTTCAGAAAAATTTTTGACAATTAAAAAATTTATTTAAATTCGCAACCGATTAAAAATCAACAATGTCAACAAAAATGATAAATATAATAACTTTAAGCAACCCTGTGAGAGCTGTGTACTCTGGCAGCACTAAATATTTATCTGAATAGTTCTTAGATCTTGTATTATTAAAAATATATTGAAGACCTATCTGTTCAGATGGGTCTTTTTTGCTGCCTTATTTTCAGACATAATCATTAAAAGAAAATAGAATGGAACATAAGAGTTTCGTACGGGTACGGTTTCTTTAACGCAAAGAACTTCAACTCTAATCATTAGTAAGAAAGCAAAGAAATAATCAATCTCCGATTGATCTGATTAAGCTTACACTATACCAACAGCTTAATCAACGGCAAAGCCGCATTCTTTGCAAAACTTAAAATGAAAAGATTCTTAAGAAAAAACTTTGCGCCAAATAAAGTATTCCGTTTCAACAACTTGAGCATTCAATTCTAAAACATTCTAATAATCAACAATTTAAATACAGCAAAATGAAATATAACACAAGAAATATAGGAATTATAGCGCATGTAGACGCAGGAAAAACCACTTTATCGGAAAGGCTTCTTTATTACACGGGCCTTATTCACAAGATCGGAAATGTAGACGACGGAAATACCACCATGGATAAAGATATCCAGGAAAAAAACAGAGGTATTACCATTTCTTCCGCTGCCGTTTCAACGCAATGGAAAAAAGGGGAAACCGTTTATAATATCAATATCATTGATACTCCCGGACACATTGATTTTGCCGTGGAAGTGGAACGTTCTTTAAGAGTTCTGGACAGTGTTGTCGCTGTTTTCTGCGCTTCTTCCGGAGTTCAGCCGCAAACTGAAAATGTATGGTTCCAGGCTGAAAAGCATGGAATTTCAAAGATCTGTTTCATCAATAAAATGGACAGAATCGGAGCGGATTTCTTTGGAGTTCTCAAGGAAATTGAAACGAAACTTAATGCTGTTCCTATGGCTCTTCAAATTCCGATTGGAGCTGAGGCCCAGTTTGAGGGTGTCATTGACCTGATCAGACAGAAAGCGTTATACTGGACGGACGAAAACGGAGAAATCATCGTTGAAAAAGAAATTCCGGCAGATTACAAAGCTGATGCAGATGAATACAGAATGAAATTAATGGAAATTCTCGCCGGATATGATGAAGCATTCTTTGAGATTTTCATGAATCCTGAAGATAACATCACGGAAGACATAATTACTGAAGCCTTACAAAGAGTCTGCAGGTCAGGAGCTGCGGTTCCTGTCCTATGTGGTTCTGCTTTTAAAAACAAAGGAGTACAGCCTCTATTGGATGCCGTAGTAACCTATCTTCCCGCTCCGGATCAGTTGCCTGCCGTTCAGGGGAAAACTCCCGATACGGAAAAGACCGTGGAATTGGGAAGAAATGAAACGGAATATTTTTCAGGGCTTGTCTTTAAAGTCTTGATTGATAAACATATGGGCAGGTTCGCCATGCTCCGTATATATTCCGGGAAGATAAAATCCGGTGATACGGTTTTGAATGTGAGAACAGGTGAAAGTTTCAGAATATCAAGAATTCTGCAGATGCAGTCGGACAAAACGTTATCCTTGGAAGAAGGAAAAGCGGGTGATATTGTTGCCTTAACGGGAATAAAAGATGCCAAAACAGGAGATTCTTTATCTGCTGTCGGGAAACCGGTACTTTTGGAAGCGATTACCATTCCTGCTCCTGTCATCAGGGTTTCAATTGAGCCTAAAACAAACAGTGACGAGAAATCTTTCGGTTTGGTTCTGGCCAAAATCCAGGAAGAAGATCCTTCTTTAGTAGTTGAAAGGGACAGGCAAACCGGGGAGACTTTATTAAGCGGCCTGGGAGAGCTTCACCTTGAAGTTACCCTGGAAAAGATCCGTCTGAATCATGGGATAGAAGTCAATCAAGGGGAACCTAAAGTATCTTACCGTGAGATTTTAACGGAAACCAGAACTCACAGGGAAAAGCTTTCCAAGCAGAATGGCGGAAGCGGACAGTTTGCCGATATCACTTTTGAAATCGGACCTAGAGTGAGTAATGAACCGGGGCTTGAATTTATCAACCTGATTAAAGGAGGTACTATTCCTTCCGAATTCATTCCTTCTGTTGAAAAAGGATTCAGGGATGCTATGGAGAACGGGGCACTTAAAGGATATCCTCTGGAAAGCATGAAGGTAACACTTCAGGACGGTTCTTTCCATGTTAAGGATTCTGCTGCAACTGATTTTGAAATGGCAGCCAGAGATGGATTCAGAGCAGCGGCTTTATCATGCAGTCCAAAGCTTCTGGAACCGGTGATGCAGGTTGAAATTCAGAGCATTGAAGAGTATACGGGTGCAGTAACAGCCGATATTAACCGAAGAAGGGGAATTATTTCGTCTATTGATGAAAAGTCAGGCAGAAAGATTTTCACAGCAGAAGTTCCGCTGGCTTCTACTTTCGGATATATTTCTGATCTGAGGACTCTTACAAGCGGAAGAGCATCAATCAGTATGAAGTTATCGCACTATGCTTTGGTGCCTGATTTCATTGCCAATACATTAATAACCTAAAAAACAAGGGCTGTAAAGTTATTTTACAGTCCTTGTTTGGTTATTGTGATAGTGAGTGTCAATAGTGAATTCTTTTAATCTCCCGTTGATTGAACGGATGAAGCAGATTTCCCTTTCAGCTGCTTGCATCTTCCACCTTCCATCTTCCGTCTTCCTTTCTCATTACCTTACACTCTTTATTTCTCCGGTATCACTTTATACGTAGGGTCTTCCCGGATACTGATTTCTATAACGGCTTCTGCGTTTTTCAGCATTTTACGGCAGTCTTCACTGAGGTGGCGCAGATAGAGCTTTTTATTTTGCTGGCTGTAACGTTTTGATAATTTATCCAGTGCATCAATGGCACTCATATCTACAATCCTGCTTTCCCTGAAATCAACAACTACCTCATCAGGATCATCCATCACATCAAATTTATCCATGAATGCTGTTACTGATCCAAAAAATAAAGGTCCATATATTTCATAATGTTTTACACCGTTTTCATCTGTAGATTTCCTGGCCCGGATTCTTTTGGCGTTGTCCCAGGCAAAAACCAATGCGGCAATTATAACCCCTACCAGTACTGCCAGCGCAAGATTATGAAGAACAACTGTGATCAGGGCTACGGTAATTCCTACAAAAATGTCAGATTTAGGCATTTTGTTAACAATACGGATGGAAACCCACTGGAATGTACTTACAGCAACCATCATCATAACACCTACCAGCGCAGCCATTGGAATTTTTTCAATAAAAGGCGCCCCGAACAGAATAATCAGCAAAATCATAACGGAGGCAATAATTCCGGATAATCTCGCTCTTGAACCTGCATTTAGGTTCACAAGTGTTTGTGCCACCATAGCACAGCCTCCCATTCCTCCGAAAAAGCCGTTGGTGATGTTGGCAATTCCCTGCGCTACAGATTCTTTATTGGCATTTCCTTTTGAATTCGTGATCTCATCTACCATTGATAATGTTAAAAGGGATTCAATAAGTCCTACTCCTGCCATTATCAGTGCATAAGGAAAAATAATCTGTAAGGTTTCAAAAGTGAAAGGAAGCTGCGGAATATGAAAATCCGGAAGGCTTCCACTGATATGGGCAATATCCGCCACTGTTTTCGTTGGGATATCAAAGCCTAAAACTACAGCAAATACAACAATAATTGCCACTAAAGATGCCGGAACAGCTTTGGTTATCTTTGGAAAAAAATATACAATGGTAATCGTTAAAGCAGTTAATCCTGCCATAATATACAAAGGCATTCCCTGAAGCCAGCCAGAAGCCCCTGCATTACCGGTTATTTTAAACTGTTCTATCTGGGCCATAAAAATAATAATGGCGAGGCCGTTCAAAAAGCCGTACATCACGGGTTGCGGAATAAGCCTCACAAATTTCCCCAGCTTAAAAATTCCGACAAGCATCTGGAAGATTCCGGCAAGGGCAACAGCGGCAAAAAGATATTCTATTCCGTGGGATTTTATTAAAGCGATCAATACCACAATGGTTGCTCCTGCCCCACCTGAAACCATTCCGGGACGTCCGCCCAAGATAGCAGTGATGAGCCCCATCATAAAGGCTGCATAAAGCCCGGTAAGTGGAGGAAGTCCGGCCAGAATTGCAAATGAAAGTGATTCCGGAATCATGGTCATGGCTACCGTAAATCCAGCCAGAAGCTCGTTCTTGTAATTTATCTTTTTCGAGAAATCGAATAAACTTATTGTATTTTTCATTGCACTGCAAAGGTATGTACTGGGAGAATGGAATACAATATTCTTTATTTTTTTAATACAGCTTTATTTAATTAAAATAATTCACACAATCGTTCATTTAATTTGTTAATTTTAATTAAAATTAATTTTAATAGATATTTTTTATGTGTTTTTGAGAATTAGGTTCTAATTTTTATTTAAATTTGAAAACGAACAAACAGATTATTTACTTTTTAATAAAATGTATAATAAGTAAGAATCTGTTGATACTAAGGTAAATAGTTAAAAATATTACGAAAACTGTATAAAAAGGCCTGATAAGAATATTTATACAGGAATCAGCTTGAAACATAAAAGAGGTTTTGTCTGAATGAATTGAACGAGCATGTAGAGATAGGAGCCGAAGAAACAGAGTGTTCTTAAGATATAACCTAAACAATTACCGGATGGTCATCCCCTCAGACTGCCGACTGTGCATAATCAGGTATAGTGTTGAGCTTAAATTTCTTTTTTTTGCTGCTGCTAAGATTTTCCGGACGTTGTTTTTTGAACGTTACGTTATTCTTCGGAATGTAATATATTATCTGTTTTCCTTAATTGAATTTAACAAAAAAGTACTCAATATATGTTATATAAAGAAATTCATATAGGAAAATTCATCAAAGAGATGGTTGATGAAAATGAGGTCCCGATGGAAAGGATCTGTAATTTCATCAATAAAGATGAAAGTTTTATTGAGGCTGTGTATCAAAGCAAATCAATAGATACAGAGTTACTTTTGAGATGGAGTAAGTTGCTGGAATATGATTTTTTCAGATTGTACAGCTCTCACCTGATCCTTTATGCACCACCATCTGCAGTGAATAAGAATCAGAAGAAATCTGATAAAATTCCTTATTTCAGAAAGAATATTTATACCCAGGAGATCAAGGATTTTATTATGAAAAGGATTCTATCCGGTGAAATGACTTACAATGAGGTGATTAAAGAATATTCCATTCCTAAAAGTACGCTTCACCGATGGATTCAGAAAAAAGAGGATAATAGTAACGGATAAACAGAATTCTTTATGCGCCCCAATTACAAAAAGATATATTATGATATGCTGAGGCTGGAGCATCCGGAAAAGCTGAAAGACCCGAAAATCAAATCGCTTTTAGAAAAACTTAATACAACTGAAGATGTATTGAATTTTAATGATAAGATTTTTGAACAGTCAAAAGAAAGCCAGGCTAGCAATCAAAAGTTAAAAACTTATGATAAAAAAACCATGTTCAAGCTTTTGCAGTATCAGAATAAGCATGGTTTTTCCACCAGTTATATGTCCCGGAAATATAAAATCAGCAGGACAACGATCATGAACTGGAAAAAGACCTTTGAGGAAGAAATAGAAAAAGTAATAAATGCCGGCGAATAATTCACCGGCATTTTTGTAAAAGGTAATGAGCAGGAAAAAACGGGGCAGTCAGCCAGCCGGAGTCGAACCGGATAGCCTTGCCGGAGTTACCGGCTTCGCTATTCCTCCCCAAAATGTGTGACGATGGAATTTTTCCTTTACGACACTTTTATATTTTAAAACAAGGCAACGGCTGAAAGTGTATAAGCGTGCTCTAACCAACTGAGCTACTCTTCCTGTTTATAGACTATGTTTTTGTGGAAGAGACGGGATTCGAACCCGCGACCCCGTCGTGATGAGCGAAGTAACACTGTTCTACGGCACTTGTTTTTTTGGCAGATAAGGAAACAGGCGAAAAGAGTTTGCTCTTTCAGAGCGTCGTTCTTACCCTTAAGGGGCAGTGAACCGGCAATTCTACATCTGCGTGAGACTTACATTTTCCTGAGAAAACTTTTGCCAGGCCGGGTTTCAATCCGGCGTCGCTGGTTCGGTCACCCGAATTACGCTACCTTAGGACCGTTATATTACGAAGGAACCCTTCTCTACGACACTTATCTGCTTGTTTTTTTAATTAAAAAGAGGCTAAAGGCGGGAAAACTGCTTATATAAACCATCAGGTTTATGCTGGAGTCGAACCAATTGTAACCGAAGTAAGTTTTCTCTAACGGCACTCTTTGTTTACATCAAGGTAATTTTCATACAGACACTTTTATGCTTATATCTTACCATTAGACAACTGTTTTCACAGACAGGATTTGAACCTGTATCTTAAGCCTGGAACGAAGTATTTCTATACTACGACACTCGATTTTTGTTTTAAAAGTCTTTTTTAATTGAATAACATCATATATTTTTAAATCAGGGTAATAATGGCAGAATCTTTCTTTTCCATCTGCTCTGCCTGCTGAGCTACAATCCCGTTTACAACAGGGAAGACAGGGATCGAACCTGTGACCTGATGACGCGTATCGAAGTATGATTCCTAGACGACACCTGATTTTATTTTAAAGTTTTTTAATCAAGGTAATGATGAAAGGATCTTCCGTGCACTTGCTCTACCTGCTGAGCTACCTCTCCTTTTCGAGGGAAAGGGCAGGAATCGAACCTGCGACCCAATGTTTCAAAATCCCGAAGTATGATCCTAAAACGACACTTGATTATTTTTAAATTTTCATGGTTATTTTAATATTATGCTTATTATTTATAAAAACCAAGCAACTGGCCATAAGAGTTTTTGAATGTATTCAAATTGGAAGTTTGACGATGAAACTCTTACTGTACGGCATTGGTCTGTTTTACCGGGCATCAGGCGGAAAGACTCATATTCAATTAAAAGTCGAAGGAATTCTTTCCTTACGGCACCGGATTAATAACAATGCAAAGTTATTCTGAAAGTGCGCATTCTTTTTACGCAGTTAATATTTTTTTTATTTTTTTAAATACTGATATATAATTTCTGTGCTTTATTGATAACATCTTCTGTAAAGCTTTTAAAAACAGGATAATAATAGTTTTCAAAATCCGTATCCTTATATTCAATATGGTTGCAGTTTTTTACGGCTTCCAAAGTTCTCAGAAAATCATGAGCATCTATTTCGGTACATTCAGCTTCTATGTTTTGCCAGCCTGTACATTCATTATTCTGTCTTACCAATTCCGGCAGACTGCTGTATTCTTCAGGGGTAATGCCTTCGTAAAACCAATAGTTCAGATATCTTCTGAAACTTGCTCCACCAAAGAGCACAGCTTCCGTTCCCGCTTCTGATTCTGTAATGAGCATATATTCTTCACCGCAATCGGGTGCGCCGCAACAGGGACATATGCAGAGATGGGTGAGATCTTCTTTGACAAGGAAATTGTTTTCTATACATTGATGGTATGCTTCATTCATTACTCATCTATTTCAAATTTACTATCGTACATAATAACCTGCATAGTTTTATTTTTTTAGTAGAAAAGCAGTGCCTTTTACAGCACTACTTTTTTAATGATCTGAACGGCAGATTTTCTGTCTTCCAAAGCATTCAGTACATCGAAAACTTTATCTGACCAACCTGCGATAAGATATACATCATTTTTTCTGATATCCAGCGGCTGTGTTCCGTAACCTGCCAGGTCAAAAATATATAATTTTGCATTTGGAGCAATACTTTTGTACCGGTTCCAGGAATCTTCAAAGGAATTTTTTGTTCCGTTGCTGTTCCATAACTGAGTATCGGTAAATAGCATTACTTTGTCTGTTTTTTCTCTCCTTTTAATCAGGTCTTCAATCACAAGGTAACCATTGGTAGAATAACCTACTTCACCTTCCCGTTTGTAGAATTCATTAACATTTCTCAAAATACCGCTCTTAGGCATAGGAATTCTTTTCCAGCTGTCACCGAACATACCTGTAATAACGTTTTTACATTGTGACTGCAGGATCATAGACATCAACAAACCGATATCATAAAGCAATACTTTGCTTCTGGAAGAAACCGGCTTCTGCATAGAACCTGAAACGTCTGCAGCAATCACCACCGAAGTGTTAAAACCAAAACCTTTAATGTTTTTTGCACTCACCAAAACGGCATCTTCCAATGCCTGCAGAATGGATGCAATATAAGGAGAATCAATAGTTTTAAGTTCTCTGTATGCTGCCAAGAATCTGAACGGAAGCTGCTTTGAGTTCATTACAGCTTTTTCGCTGGATAAATAACTGCAAACTTTGGACATCGCTTCAGAAGAAACTCCTGCTTCTATAATATTTCTCAGGTTTCTGAGAGTCGCCATATAACCCAGCTTATTACTGAAGATTAATTCTTCCCATTTATTTTTAAAAGCCTGCTTTTTTTCTGCTTCGTTTGCAAATTTTGTCTGACCTAAAACTGAAAGCTCAACTTCCCATGTGTAAGGAGTTTCCAATGTATCACCAACAATCTTGTTGAAGATTGCCTGCTGACTTTCATCTTTTGCTTTCGGGTGAACCAGAAACAGGGCATCTCTCAAGGTTACTTCTGCCTTCCTGTTGTATTTGGCAAACTGGTATTCGTCAAATTTATTGAAAGATTTTGCAAGACCTTTCTGGATCTGTTTTGAAAGTCTGTTCAGTTTTTTAGTTTCTGTTCTTTCATTGGCAGTCTGGTAGTAAGCCAAAAGTTCAGTGATTTCATCTGCTCTCTGTACAACACCATCTACAGTTCTGCTCACCAGATCTGTACCTGAGATTTGCTTGGCCAACTCTGCGGTAAGAACCAAAGGAATTGAACGCAGATACATATCATTTCTTGCATAAACCGCCAATTTACCTACAAATTCAGGATCATTTTTTTTGATCAGAGACTGGATTCTTTCCAATCTTTCATTTCCTTTTTCGTAGGATGTATTGGATAATCCTGTTGTAACAACAGCACTATATAGTTCTTCGGCGGGTGTCATTGTAAATGCTTTTGCACCTTCGTAGTTCATTACGGTATTTTTCTCTTTTCTTAAAAAATTAAATTTCATGAGTTACTGTTTTTTTGTTAAACATTTTAGAGGATCATCTTCCTCTCTGATTTCTGATGCAAAGTAAAAACAGTATTACGCAGTCTTTTTGCGTAGTAAATTTTTGTGCAATTTTTTTTTCGGAGGTTGTAAAATATTTGATTATAAAACTTGAAGTTTCATCTTATTTAAGAGCATCATAAGTTTTTTTATAACCACAGATTTTACAGATGAACGCAGATGATTGTGGTTATTTGTGTAAAGTATTTGTGTAATTTGTGTTTAAAATTTAAGTTTTGGCTAAAGCCGGATGAATGGATTTTTTTTTTGAAGTGGGCTAAAGCCCACCCCTATTGAATATTGATAAAAATCTTTTAATCTTTTAATCTTTTAATCTTTTAATCTTTTAATCTTTTAATCTTTTAATCTTTTAATCTTTTAATCTTAAATACAATTTTTCTATCATCCATTTTCAATAAAGGAATTACGGTTCTTTCAGTTTTGAAAATGCATTATATAGTTTTGTATCCATTAAAATTCAAGTAATGATCAAAGGATTATATGAAACTCATGTTCAGGTAAGTAACTTAGAAGATTCTATACAATTTTATACCGAAGTATTGGGTCTGAAACTGGCGCATAGGGATGAAAACCGTCCTATTGCCTTTTTATGGATAGGAAAAGATAAGGAATTCATGCTGGGATTATGGGAGCAAAAAGAAAACCTGCAGACAAGACATTTTGCCTTTTCCTGCAGTAAGGAAGATATTTTAAATTATTCCGTAGATTTTCTGAAGAAAAAAGATCTGAAGCCTTATAACTTTCTAAGGGACGGCATTGATAAACCAATGGTTTTTGCCTGGATGCCTGCGCTGGCTATTTACTTCAATGATCCGGACGGAAACCAGCTAGAATTTATTTCCATCCTTGAAGGTGAAGGAAAACCGCAACTGGGCGTGGTCTCTTACGAAGAATGGATGAAGCATTAATAAATGAAAAAGGACAGACTTATTTTAAAAAGCTGTCCTTTTACTTAAATCTGCATTAATTTCTTTACGGCAAGCACATGTTTACACGGCCCTCTTTCGCCCTGGTATTTGCTGAACCATTCGCAGGTGCACCGCTCTTTATCATTCTCTATAATTACTGTGTGATGTACATCTGTGCCTTCCACTCTTGCCTCAGTTCTGGTTTCACTTTTATTTAATATTTCTATTTTTCCTTCTGCGATGAGCTTTTCTGCATTTTTCATACGTGGATTTAAGCCGATGATACGACTTAATTTAAATGGCAGTCTCCGGTAGAAAAACCCGTTATCGTCCAGGTCATAGCCCAAAAGTCCCATAGCAGCTAATCTTCCTGTAAGATTTTCCGTTTTTTTTAAATTAATATTTTCATTCAAAGCAAATACTGAAGGATTAAAAGCCTGGTTGGCATAGGCATATTTATCCAATGCATCAATCCATTCATCGGAAACATCATCTGTCAGGCTGTCCAGCACTGCTCCTTCGCCGGAAAATCCCCGCCAGCTTTCTCTTGATAATGAAAAACTGAACCTTATATTTCCCAAACAGAGCTGCCATGTAGTGGACTGCATACTGGAATGCGGAAATACCTGCATTTTATCAATATAAGGAAGAAGGGGCTCCAGCAAACGCAGTCTATGAAGTCCTCCGATGCAAACGGCATCCACCGATTTTACCGGTGAAAACATGGGCCTGTTTCCTCTGATGATCAGGTAATAATCTGTTTTAATAGTCCCTTTCGGTATTCCTCTGAACAGCTGCTGGGTCTGAATTTTATTGAAACAATGAAGTTTTTCAGATTCGGAAAGATAGATCTGGACTGTACTTAATCCTTTGATCCACTTTACAGGTAACGGGGCTTTTCTTTCTATTACTTTTCTATCTTCTTTGTAAAGCCCTACTTCTTTTTCACCTATGGAAAGCATTATTTTTTCACTGGGCCTGATGCTTCCCAGCGCTGTAATCATGGACTGATTAAAATCCACATTGGTGGTTCCGCTTTCTATAAACTCACCGTGAAGTCCATCAGGCAATACATCTACTCTTGCGTAAACACCCGCACAATGTGAAAATCCTTCAAAGCGTAATTTGTTATTTCCGGCAGTTACGATAGGATCTTTAAGCAGTGCTGTCTGAAACGGTGACAGGTTAAAGCTGGATTTCACAATATTGGATAGCGTAATGAGGCACCTTGCCAATATAAACGGCTGGCTTACATCTCCCCAAAAAAAGCAGGGGGCATCCGTATTTTTCTGAATTTCGCTGTACTTGGACAGAAATAATTCTTCAGATGTATCTTTTCTTATCAAAGATGATGGTCTCTGATAGTTGTAAATTAGCGTATCTTCCATATCTATTTTTTTAGAAGAAGACTGCAGATTTTTTTCAGGCTGGAATTTTCTTTCCAGCTATTCAGTTTTTCTTTTAAGTTCTTATCGGTCTCTGATTGGTTCAAAGCCAAAACCTCGTGGTAAATGTCCAATATTTTTTTAAGATTGGTAACAGGTGTTTCCATCTGATGTAAAATATGAGTGAGAAGCTGTTCCAGTGCCAGATTGTGGTCTTTGCTTACATTGAGCATCTGATGCTGTACAAGATCTGTAAATCTTTTCACAGGAGCCCATTCCAGCTTTTCGTGAAGCCCGATTACCTGTCCCAAACGTACATCATCCATTACTTTATGGGAAGTATGCTCCAACCAGATCTCTGCCGCAGTACCGCGTATTACCTTGTCTCCGTCCAGGAAAATGGTTCCCAGAAACAGATAACCTATTGTATCCAGAGGCTTTTTCATCTGATGAAGTGCCTGAGCCGCATTCAGCACCATATTTCTTTCATAAACTTCTGCAATTCCTGAGTAGAAGAGGCAGTGTTTAATGATCTTTGCCAAAACATTTCCTAATGTGTTGGGAAAACTCCAGATCAGGGACGGAACTTCTGAAAAGTTTCCCTGCTCAGCAATAAAGTATTCCAGAAAAAGCTGATGCTGTCTTTTTTTCAGGTGATATTTCGGAACACTGATATTAAGTTCAACAGGATAATAGGAGTTTTTTTTGCTGTCAATTGTTTTCCAGTCATAAATACCGGTCAGGAATTCTTCAGGAATATCATCATATCCGAAAGTTTTAAATTCTTCAAAACATACACCGGGGGATCGTGTAATTCCTGCTGTCATCCACCATGACGGATGTTGAAATTTTCCTTTTGGAGAAGCATTTTTATTAAAAAAGAAGAGCAGAAGCTCTTTATACTCTCCTTTTAACTTTTCTTCAGCCAACTGTAATGCGTATGAAGTTTTTTCCAGTGAACAACGCTGTAGTGCAAGCTGTACATCCAGGTCATCAGGCTCAATATTTCTGTTCTGATAGATTTCCAATCTTTCTACCAATGCTTCAGGATTTATCCAACATGGCTCATGAGTAACAGTAGATAGCAGCGGAGTTCTATCTCCTGATTCTATTTGATTAAAAACACGTACCGCCAAATGTTTGAAGGGTTCCATAGCCAATCCTCCGGCATAAATATCTTTAATGGGTTTCAGCTTTTTATGATAGGTGGAATACACTTCTCTCGAGGCTTCATCCTCACGGGTTCTGTTATATATTTTTTCAATATTTGTAAGCTGTAACGGGAATTTTTTCAGCAGCAGCAATCCGTAATTGATAATCAGGTTGCATAACAGTACGTTGAAGTGATTCACCTCCCATTTGGCAATGGTTTTACAGGCCTTTTGAAATACGGGTTCAAAAAGTTTTACAGATCCGGAATCGGCTTCATCTGCGAAGTGTACAAGTCCTGCAAGTGCCAGATCATAATAATAGGTTCCCGGATTTTCTATAGCCTGCGGAAGGAAAAACATGAGATCTTCAAAACTTTGCAGTTCCTGAATTTTGCATTCTTCATTAATGAGCTCGAGTTTTTCAGGCTTAACATGATCCAGATCCAGCTGCCTGTTCTCTATGTATTGGGCCAATACCGGTCTTACATTGGATAATATGTTATCGGTATAATGGGACAAAGCTTCTTTGATCTCTTCTGAGACCGGAATGTATTTAAGAATGAACTTTGCCGCTTTGGTCTGTATGCTTTCATCTTTGCTTACAAATGCTGCGCTCAGGGCAATTCCAAGGTTTTCAGTGTCAGTATTACTTTTCTGTAAAACTTTTTCTGTAACCGTTAAACTAGTTGTTACAACTGTTTTGATCTCTGAACTTAACAGGTTGGGAAGAAAATGTGAAAACTCATCGGTTCTGAATGCCGGGTCCAGAACTATTTTTTTCAAGTGTAAGAGTATGGTATTGACTGCCTTTGACTGTACGGAAGCTAATCCTGCCATCAGTTCATCCTGAAGTGCCACAAGTTCATCATCAGAAGGTTTCACTGCGATGAATGCATCCATAAACCATCCTGTAACATTTTTGTTGAAATTCCTGTTTGCCGCCAGAAGGGATTCCCTGAGAAATTTTGTTCTGTCGATTTTATTTTCAGCAATCAGTTTCTGAACCAACGGGAGCCATTCTCTTGTAAAAGGAAGTGATTTTGAAGGAAATTCGCACAGGTACCAGAAATGGGTTTCCAAAGTTACCGGAAATTTTTCCAGATCATACGGATGAAGGCTCAGGTGATAGCCCAGCAGCTCAGGTGTAGGTTTTACATAACCTTTTTCAGACCATCTTAAAATATCATGATAATTGAATGCAGTAAATTCTGCATCTACAGAATCATTAATGAAATCTGAAAACCAGTCCGGGCATCCCCACTCCAGTATTTTTTCGGTCTGTTCCTTATCTCTGAAAAGACTCCAGTAGTTTTTCCCGTAATGTTTCTGATCCATGCAGACAAATGAAGCGATATCAATAATAGAATGCTGCTCTGCGGAGCCTGCAGTATGATAGGATTTTTTTGTCATTACGATCTTACTGATCTCCCTGTCCAGCTTTTTTATTGTAGGAACCAGGGCCTTTCTTTCTTCTTCTGTGAGCTTCTTCAGGTATGGAATAATCTCATGTGTTTTTTCCTCATTAAGGATATCATAAAGCCTTTCTTTCATTTGTTTTTAATTTGGTAATAATTTTTTCAGGTTATTTTTGTTTTGTCATTCTTTTAGTCTTCCGTCACCATATGATCCATTTTAAGATGATTAATAGGCAACAGTTTATGATAGCAGTTTCCTGTACATCCGGGAACATACGATTCGAAAATTCATTAATGGGATTTACAGGTATTGGATAATGGCATGAAGCCTGGTACTGTTCCGGAATCCGCTCAGAATTCAGAAGGGAAAGCATGGAAATAGGATTATATCTCCGGTCTCTATTTAAAAATTCCTTTAAAATGACCGCAGTTTCTTTTTTCTCCCTGGAGTTAAATTTTTTATAAAAAGGAATTATTTTTCTGAGTTTATGGTTAAAATAAATCCTCTTCCATTCATGTTCAATAAGCATGATTCCAGTCTTTAGGGCCTAAAATAACAAAAAAAGGACTGACCGGCATACAATTATCCCTATAAAGTGAATTTTTTAACAAAAAATTATGCTTTAAACAACAGTTCAGCAGGCATTTCCGAATAAAAGTTAAAAGAATACTTCGCTCTTTTTATTTAAACTGCCAGATTTTTATTATCAATTTGATTGAGAGTTCATTATTCAATTTTTTAAGCAATAAAAAACTCCCTTAAAAAAGGGAGCATACTACATTTTTAATAATGATTGTATTAAGATTGCCTCAAGCACCAATGAAGAATCTTTGCAATATTCTTTGCGTCATCAACACCTCTGTGGTGGGTACCTTCAAGTTTCAGGTTAAGCTCGCCTAAGGCACGGCTCATTCCTACACTTTTTCTTACCGTTGGATGCAGCTGGCCAAACAATGTCTTTACATTGATATGATCGTTACTCAGCGGATAATCCACATTGAATCTCCTGGCCTGGTTCTGTAGCATATTCAGATCATAGTTTCCATAGCTGGCCCAGGTAAGATCCTCGGAGTTATATTCAGCTCTCAGAATATCCAGTGCATCTTCCAGCATAATTCCTTCATCATCCAGCATTCTTTGGGTGATGGTGGTAAGTTCCGTACAGAAAGGGCTTACCTTTGAATATTGTGGTTTCACTAAAATGCCTTCATTTTTTGAGATTGCACCGGTTTTTGTGTTCATAATACAGACACCGATTTCAATAATCTCGCTTTCCTGGCCTCTGGGGGGCCGTTCATCCCAGCAGGTGGCTTCCAGGTCAATAATTAATATATTTTCTGTTGTTTTCATTTGTTTACATTTTGTTGTTAAAAAAATGGATAAGAAAGGTTGGAAGTTTTACAAAATCCGGTTTTCACTCTTTCATCCATGACTATTCAAAATACTATTCTTCTCTTGTGTTAAATGGCGGCGAGCATTTCTTTCGCTTCATAATTTCTTTGACTTCTTCGTAAGAAACCGGATAGAAATTGTGACAGTCTACCCCTACATCGAAGCTTAATGCCATTTCATCATCAGGCAAGGTTCCGTGTGAGTGGCCGTACAGCTGCCATACCCCGCGATGTGAGCCGTTCCATGTACGCATAGCGTAGTGCAGGAGAATGATTTTCTGTTTGCCGTTGGCATTTTCGGGTTCATCAATTCTCAGTTCGTGGTAATCTCTTATGGAATCAAAACGTTTGGGATATGTGAGGGCTGCGCCTTCGTGGTTTCCTTTGATCAAATGGATCTTACCGTTTAATCTATCCAGAATTTCTTTGGTGAAGTCGGGTTTTCCCAAGCTGACATCGCCAAGATGGTAGACGGTATCGTTGCTGCTGATCTTTTCGTTCCATCTTTTGATGAGTTCTTCATTCATATGATCCAGGGACTCAAATGGCCGTTCTGAAAATTTTATAATATTGGCATGACCGAAATGGTGGTCTGCTGTAAAAAATATATTTGGTTTCATTTTTTTAATAGTTTGTTTGTTAATGTTTTAGTACATTTTTTTTACCACAGATTGCGCAGATTTTCACAGATGATTGTGTTTATCTGTTTTTTAAATCATACTGATTTTTAGTTCAAGCTTTAGTTAGTTTCTGAGAATGCTTTATAAAAAGCAGTTTCAATTTCAGTTACATCATTTTCCGTATATCTTCTTGAAAAATGGATGGGAACTGATTCTTTCACCTGACAATCTTTCATAATCTTTCCTGATGCAGAAGCGAAGCTGTGATAATTGATCTTTGCAAATTCCTGATCCTCATCTTTGTAAAATGTTTCAATGTAAACCATATCCGCTCTTTTGAAAACCGTTTTTAGCTTATCATAATTGCTTTCACAAACGGCATGATCCATAATGACGCCTAGTCTGTAGCCTGCATTTTTTGTCAATAAACGGAATAAATCAAAAGCTTTGTAAACTGTTCCTTCAATCTCAATTTCTTTTTCTGACTGGTCGTTTTCAAAAGCTGCTTTCAGTTCGCCGATCCATTTTCCTTTTTTGAATCCGGAACCGTTTTCATTAAAAGTAACTGAATCTTTTTCCTTAAACAGATAAGCAATAGAATCTGTTTTATGGTCAAGAATCGCGAAATCAACATTCACATATTCGTCTTCAAAAAGGAAATTCTGAGTTGTCACCAATTCGGGCTTCCAATATGGCGGACGGATTCTATAGACATTAATTTCTTCTTCTGAAACAATTTCCCGGATTTCATATTCAATGGCATTTTCATCCACCAGGTTCCATGTGTAAGATTTTAAGCGAGATTCAATCTGATGATGGATATTTTTCGGTCCGCAGATGACAATTTTTTCTCCGCTTCCAATCTGATGCCTGAAAATTCCGTCAAAATTGGAAAAATGATCGATGTGTGTATGGCTGATGAATACTGCTGAAAGTGACTGTATTTCTTTTACTGTCAATAAGCTGGCTTCACCACAGTCATACAAGTAATGCTTTCCTGAATTGGTTGTTTTTATCAATATACTGATGTCTTCTCTTAAAAGACTTTTTATTTCTGCCTGTAACATAATTTTTTTCTTTTTTTACCACCGCCAAAAATTCTTTGGAAGTGAATTATCACACTCTGATGCTGGCGGTTTCATTTTTAAATGTAAAAAAGTTCCGGTAAAAAATTACCGAAACTAAACTTTAAGAGTCATCAACTCTTCTTTTATAAAATCAATAACCAAAGTATTCAGTTTTTTATTGATTCTTTTCTGTTCTTCTTTTTCCACTGTGCTAAAAACTTCAGGAAAATCTTTTCCAAAATCTTCCAAAATATCTTGTGCAAAAAGGCCTATAATCCTACCAAGCATTTTGGGTTCAAATTCTCCAATTTTGCTTACTACATTATTTAACCTGTTTACAGTGACATATTTTTGAATCTCTTCCCAGATATTTTGAGCAGTTTCACTGAAGCTGACCTGTTTTTGAACAGTTTTCTCCTGCTTTCTCACCATTTTGGATTTTTCAGTCCATTTTTCATTCTTATTTTTCAGAATAACTCTTGAACCGTTTCCAAAATACCTGGTTTTCAAAGTTTTGACAATAGTTCCTTCACAGATATTGTTTTCAATTTCAGGAAGGCCAAGCCAGCCCGGGATTTTGGAATCAAAAGCGTTCGGAAATCTCAAAGCTTCTTCAAGTGAACCCTGAAATAAAATTTTAGCATAGAAAAATCCTGTTTCTTCGAAAATCATATTCACCAAATCTGTATCCAGATAAGTAGTACCGTTCAATTTAATGTCGAAAGCATAGAATTCGTTGTGAGGTACATATTCAATACCTTTCTGCACTTTTACAGCGTCTTTTACGGGTACTACTTCTTTGTGTTTGTAACCTCCCCCGAATAATTCTCCGTAGATTACTACAGTTTCAGTATCAGGATATATGCTTTTCACTTTATGGAATAAATTGATCACATTTTTCCTGTACTTTTCCAAAATCTGGTGAGCATTGAAAAACTTTTCATCTTTTTCAATAAAAGCGGTTCTTTTTCCGATCTTAATTCCCTTTCCATCGGTAAAGAAAGAGAAATTAGCCCCGTGAACCTTTTCCTGTACTATAAAAAACTCATCCCCAAAACCCTGTAACCTGATCTGATCGACCACACGGGTTTGGTAAGCATTTTCTATAGAGTTATATGTTTTGAAAATCATTTTTTAAATTTTTTAATAGTTTCTGATTCATTATTCAGCATTTGAGTAATGTGCCGCTGGGTATGAAGTGAGAGAAAATAAATGTACTCATAGGCATTAATTTTTCCTAAATCATTTACAGTCATCGTTGTTTTGCAAAGGAGGCCTTCACCATTTTTCATCAGATTTAAATAGTTTAAACACTGATGATACTGCTGGGAAATTAAATTCCTTATCTGATTTAAATTTAAGTCTCCTTTTGGCTCCATATGTTCCGGTCTTATCCATTCAAAAGCGCCATACTCTCCTACTTTTTCAAACTTTTCTTTATCGAAACTGTAATCTTTTATTTCAGCATCCAAATCAAGAGCTTTATAATTTCGCATTGCTTTTTTCGATCCTTTTTCAATAAGGATAAGCAGATAAAAGTTTGTAAGATAAATATGTTCAAGAATTTGGTGAGTAGTCCATCCTCCATTTGAAGGCTTATAATTTAACGTTTTCTGATCTTTATCAAACCACCTATCAGCTTCATCAAAGCTGAGCTTCAGATGCGTTTTTATATCCTGAATTAATCTAAAAATATCCATTACAATTTTTTAAAGTTTTTTAAAAGGCTTTCAATATTTTCCTTTCCTACCGGATTCATAGAATGGCAGTAGAATTTTGGCAGATTCAAATAGTTATCCATGCAATATTCTACCAGCCATTTGGCACAATCGTAGCCTGTTTTCTCTACAAATTTCAGGGTATCCGGCTCCAGATAATGTTCATCCGCCAGGTCATGATCAAAAGAGATCATTTCCGGAAGTCCTTTTTCAAGAATCCTGTTCACAAACTGTTCGTAATTGCGGACAATATGCCAGTCTTTTCTGAGGAAAATATCCTGTCTGGTATAATGATATGCTTCAATTGGATATCTTATATCATCGAGAAACAATAATCTTTTTGTGAGTTCCATGATTCCATTTTTATTTTTGAATACCTGTCGTTTTATATTTTAAACCATCATATCAGCACAATTGGAGCTTGCAAATGCGTGAGGTTTTGCCTTAAACACATATCCCATTCCCAGAATATAGCCCATAGCATCTTTCAATGCGGTATTTGATTTAAAATCGGGGTCGGTATTAATGTCTGCGTGTACCTCCATTTCCACACCATAAGCATCCAGAACGGCACAGATAGCGTAAGCAATTTCTACGGATCTGTTTACCTCGTTCAGCATTCGTTCTTTGATACTGATTTTCTGTATTTCTCTTTCTTTTCTGATAAAGGTAAACGCTCCTTTTCCTTCACGAACAAATACTACTGCCGTTGCGTAATTAATTGCGTCTCCATAAACGTGAGAGTCTGAACCCACACATACTTTAAGACGGTGGCCGTTAGCCTGTTCGCGGATAATGGCTTCTTCTACCAGCTGCGTGATAGGTTTCCGGAAAAAATTTCCATTCATGTTCTGCCATATTTCTTGTTGCGTTTCCATTTTTTCTACATGTTTTAAATTTGTTTTGTTTGTATTTTAATTTGTCAATCGTGAATTGTCAGTTCGTTTCACTTATCAATTTAAATTCACTTATGAAGTAAAATTCACTATTAGCCATTCACTTTTTTGCACTCTGAACCGGACCCGAACCAATACCATCAGTTTTGGAGACTGAGATGCTGCCATTACACTATCAGAGTAAATTTGTTGATTCACCAGGACTCGAACCTGAACAGCAAGAGTCAAAGTCTTGTGTGCTGACCAATTACACTATGAATCAGTTTCATAAGTAATGAGTAATAGGTAATTCGTAATATATTTTTGTATGTCATTGATTACTTATTGTACATTACTCATTACACATATTTTGTGGAACAGACAGGAATCGAACCTGTACCTTTAGTTTTTCAGACTAACGTGCAGACCTGCTACACCACTCTTCCGGATTTATAAGTATTGAGTAATAAGTAATTCCATACATTCATTACATTTACAATTTATTCATCGCAGCAATTACTTATTACCTATACTTTTTGTACCTCTCCCCGGATTTGAACCGGGACTTTACGGGGTTTAAATCCGTTTTCTCTGCCAATTGGAATAGAGAGGCAATTTTTGTACGGGAAGAGGGCCTCGAACCCCCAAAACCTTGAGCCTAAATCAAGTGTGTCTGCCATTTCCACCATTCCCGCAGGTTATTTTATGAGTAATGAATAATTGGTAATGAGTAATCCAAAGAATTATTCATTCATTATTCACAAATTACTTATTGCTCATTACTTATTACTTATCATTAAGGTCAGAGAAAGCCTGTCTATATTAAAAACTATGCCTGTTTGTTAGTGCTTGTAAGATCTTCTGCGCTTGACAAACTTTTCTCCTTCCTGTTTTTCTGTGAATGATCGATCAATTTTATTACTCAAATCTGAACTTTCATGGTATTCATTATGTATAACTGATTTTGACCATTCACATTTGTACTCCATAAGGGAACCGAACCCTCGTCTCCCGGTAGAAAGCCGGATGCACTCACCTCTATGCTAATGGAGTTTTTGAACCGACTGACCAGGAATCGAACCTGAACAACAAGAGTACATTTCCTGCATGCTGCCGTTACATTATCAGCGGTTTTGGTGGAAGTAGCAGGATTCGAACCTACTCAGCAATAAAGCAACAGATTTACAGTCTGCCCCGACTCTCCAACTTCGGCGTACTTCCAGATATGATGGGTAATAAGTAATTAGTAATGGGTAATTTTTTCATTCTTTATTTTCATTTTCTAATTTTTACCATCTAAATTCTTTTTGTGAAGAAAAACAAAGCCTGTCTGTAATTTTTAGTTTGATATAAGAACTTCTACGCTCGACAAACTTTTACTTTTTCTCCGGAACTAATCTCATTTTAGTTATTTGAGATGGTTATGGGATTCAAACCCACTAAGTTTTCACAACGGTTTTGCAGACCGCCCCGACTCTTCCACTTTGGCGAACCATCGTTTTTATAAGTAATCAGTAATGAGCAATGAGTAATTTTCATTTTACTGATTATTCTTTTATTTAGATTTTCATTAAAAAATAAAGTCTGTCTTAATTTTTTGTTTGATATAAGAACTTCTGCGCCCGACAAACTTTATTTTCATCTAAAAATTTATATTATGTTTATTATTTATTCTTTTCAATCTCAATAATTCAGAGTCAAGAAAAAGCCTGTCTGTTTTTTATCGTGTTTTTGGCGTAAAGATCTTCTGCTCCTGACAAACCTTTTCTTTTCTCTTTTTTTCGAAACAATTAACATTTAGCTATCTGCGATTCCGGAAAGATTCGAACTTTCAACTTCCGGTTTAACAGACCGGTGCTCTACCGTTGAGCTACAAAATCGTTTTGTAATTTCGGAAGGACTCGAACCTTCAACCTCCGGCTTATGAAACCGATACTCTAACCTATTGAGCTACGAAATCTTTTAAATGAATGGTGATTGTCAATTTGCGTTGCCTGTCAATTTTTAACATTCACTTGTGAAACAAAATTCACCATTCATTTTTCAGTCTGGAAAATAGGATTCGAACCTATGACCTCCCGCGTCCAAGGCGGGTAAACAACCACCGTTATCTTTCCAGTTTTGCAGATTCACTTTATATTTCTTTCCGGGAGACAGCCGAGCTGAAATTTTCCGTGAATCTTTGCGGTCTATGCGAGAATCGAACTCGCAGTACCCAAGAGACAGTCGGGCAGGTTACCGTTACCTCAATAGACCTTTTTTGTGACTCCGACAGGATTCGAACCTGTAACCTACGGTTTAGAAAACCGTTACTCTATCCAATTGAGTTACGAAGCCATTGGTAATCCCAGAAAGATTTGAACTTTCAACCCCCGGTTTAAAAGACCGGTGCTCTAACCATTTGAGCTATGAGATTATATTACTTTGGGTATCTTCGGGGATCGAACCCTGTTCTCCGGTTCCACAGACCGGCGCTTTACCAAATAAGCTAAAGAAACCATAAAAAAAGCACCTCTTTTCGGGAGGTGCTGTATATATTCAGACGTAAGAGATCATTAGCTGACCCACGTATATAAGCACCTTTTATCTATAAATTCACTATCAGGCATACATGTATATCCTTTCGGCCCCTGTCCGTATAGTCTTGAATCCAGATTAGATATGTTATGTAATTGTTTCATTATATTTTTTGTTTATTTAAAAGTTTTTGAATCCTGAAAACCTGTTGCTTTCAATTTTCGGTTGCAAAGTAAATATGATTTTTTTTAACCCACAAATTTATTTTTAATTTAAAATATTGATAATCAGATATTTAAATCTAATTTTTAGCATAGGAAATTTCTGTCCGCAATATCCTGCAGATGTCTTAAATACCTAAATGACTGTCTCTCATCGGGTTACTTATCACTCTTATTTATTGTATTAAATGTTCATTGTTAATTAAAAAATTTTCAATTTTATGGTTATTTTTTTTCATTCTAAATAATTTATGGCCTAAAACACAAAAAACGCCCCGATCATTCGAGGCGTTTCTGCAGTATTTTGTTTAAATTTTTACGGGTTTATTGTAAATAATTTTCAAAGCAAGCACATTTCGCCTCATTCCATATCATCCATTCATATCCGAATAATCCTTTTATTGAAGGGCTATCGCATAGATTTACATTGATATGTGCTCTTTGTAGTGTCATAATTTTTCTGGCGCAAATATATGAAAAATTGTTTTTGAGAGAGGAAAATAATACTTTTGTTCACAAGAAAGGGGGATAGTTTAACTGGAAAAACACTACACTGCTAACGTGAAAATGGAGGTTCGAACCCTTCTCCCCCACAAAATTGAATTATGGCCCCATATCCTTTTAGCAGCGAAGAGTGGGAAACGTGTCTGAAAGTTCTGGAAGCTCTTCAGGCCGATCCTTTAAATAATCCGGATAACCGGCGTTTCAAAACCCTGATTTCTTCAATCCGGAAAAAAGCCAAAAAGAATATCCAAAATAATCTGGATAATTATCTCGCTGAAAATAATAAAAGTTCTGATGTGGAGATTCTTAAAAAGTCGGTTATTGTACAACAGGCTTTGGAAAACCAGACTTCATATTTTCACATTCATACCGAGAAACCATCTTCTTTACTGGCAAAACCACAAGTTTGTTATTGCTGTCACCGGTCTTATCATGAAATTCACTTTTTTTATCATAAGCTTTGTCCGTCATGTGCAGATGAGAACTATAAAAACAGGGATCTTACTTATGACTTCAGTGGACAGACCGTTATTATTACCGGAGGAAGAGTGAAAATAGGATATGCCACAGCTCTAAAGTTTTTAAAAAGTGGCGCAAAAGTGGTTGTGACCTCCAGGTTTCCGGCTTTGGCATTTGAACAGTTCCAGAAAGAAAAGGATTATGATGAATGGAAAAATAGACTTTTTTTATATGGTCTCGACTTAAGAAACATCAGATCGGTTCATGAATTCACAGATTATTGTTATCAAAATTTTGAAAGTATTGAAATACTGGTGAACAATGCTGCCCAAACTATTAAATATCCTGCTGAATATTATCAGCCGTTGCAACTGAAAGAACAGCTTCTTTTATCTAATCTTGAAAATCAGAATTTAATAGAGAACAAAACTCCTGTCCATAAAGATAAAACCGAATTCCTGATAGTATCTGATGAAGATTTTGATGAAATTCAGCTTAACAGGTTTGGGCAGCCTAAAGATTTCAGAGATCAGAACAGCTGGAATTCCGTGATGGATGAAATTGGAACGGAAGAACTTCTGGAAGTAAATCTTATTAATCATATTTCCCCGTACCTCCTGATTTCTGCCCTCAAGCCTTTAATGAAGAAAAGCCTGGTGAAAAACAGACATATTATTAATGTAACTTCTACAGAAGGCCAGTTCAGTTATAAGAGTAAAAATGAGTTTCATCCTCATACCAATATGACGAAAGCTGCTCTGAATATGCTTACCAAGACCTCAGCCCCTGACTTTGTGAAAGACGGAATCTTCATGAATGCTGTGGATGTAGGCTGGATCTCTACGGGAGCTGCAGAAAGCAAAAGGGAAAGGCTGTTTGAAAAAACAAGAATACCGCCACTTGATCCTGTGGATGGTGCGATGCGGATTTTTCATCCGGTTGTGCAGATCAATAACGGAGATCAGCAGCTTTACGGGAAACTTTTGAAAAACTATAAAGAGACTGGTTGGTAAAGGACGTAGGCTTCGAGTACCTCTGCCATCTTACTTAAAAAAACACCTAATTTTTGAATCTTTGAATTTTTAAATGTTTTAATCTTTTAATTTTTGATTTCAATTCCTCAACATCTTATTCCTTCCCGTTTTAAATCTTGAAATATCTTTCAAAATTACATTGTCATCAGGGTTAAAGTATTTCAATTCATTGATAATCTCAGAGCGGGTAGCCACTTTTTCAGCAATGATTTCATAAGCAATATTGCGGGTTACGGACTGTAATTTCGGATCTTTTTTAAACTCATGCTTCATCGCATCAAGGTAAATGGTCTTTTTGTAGGAAGGTGTTTGTAGGTAAAGATTCTGAATTTCTGTTCCCAGTTTTTTAACATCAAAAATATTGGCAAAATAATTATTCAGGCAGTTGAATGCATCCTTATCTTCGTTCCATCCTTTCAGCAGAACTTTTTGGGCTTCTTCAGGCTTTTCCATTTTTTTACTGTATATCAATGATGCTTTTACCATCTGGCTGTTTGCGGTATAATCATCGGCAACCATTTGATAGTAGCTGTGGGCATTTTTAATATCATTAAGTTCTTTGTAAAGATCCCCTACTTTTTCTTTCTGCTGCATTTCTTTATACAGATCGATTGCTTTTTTATACTGCTTTGCTTTTTCATAGCAGGAGGCTGCTTCGGACTTATTGTTCAGTTTTTTCAGATAAACTGCTGCTGCTTCGTTATAGAAACCTCCGTTTTCCAGTGTTTTTGCACCCCGGAAATTGTCCTGGAGAAGATTCATATATACTTTAGCTGCTTTTTTATACTCATTTTCAGCAATATATTTTTCGGCAAGTTCTTCGTACTTATTTCGGATTCTGTCGAATAAAGAGGTTTCCAGATAAAAATTCCCTCCGCCGGAGCCTCTTTTTCCTGAATTATTGCTGTTCCGCTCTTTATCTTTTAAAGCGGTAATTACAATCATAATGATAAAAGCAACGACAAGGAAGATCACCAGTGTACCCACCACGCTCCAAAAGCTTTCGTGAAAGAGCTGTGCTGCAATCCCGATGATCTTAAACACAGCAAGAATCATAAATGCGGTCAGGAATTTGTCTAAAAACTTCTGCTTATTCATCGTCTCCGGTATTTAAAATGGTTTTGTCTTCGCTGAACAGGCGGTAAAGAAGAAGAATCACAAAAAATACAAGGATCCATACAAACCAGTTGTATCCGAACATACTGATGAGCGGATAGAAAAGATATACCAGCATGGAAACAAGAACCGCAGATAAAATAATTTTCACCCACAACGGTACGCTATCACCACCTAAATTTGGAGATTTTCGTTTGACAATGAAAGAATAAATTCCCACCGCTCCGAACATAAAGATCACAAGATACAGAATATCTGAAACCTTTGTCTTTTCCTTCCTACTATTTTCACCCGATTCAAGGGTTCCTGTTTTTGAATCTTTAATGGCAGCCGGAGGAAGATTCATCATATCAACAGTCCCGTAAAGCCGGCCCAGCGAATCGGCCATTAATACCTGTTTTTTCTTTAATATAAATTTCACAACCTCTCCGTTAACAGGTTTTCCTTTCGTATATTTCTTCAGGGAATCTGATATACGCCGTTTCATTTTTTCTTCCTGCTGAACAAGATGCTTCGTTATCCTTTTTGAATAAATGATTTTAAGGAAATCTCTGCTGTTCTGTTCTCTGTTATTGAGCTTTTCAATATCATTTCCTACTTCTCCAAGATTCCTTCCACCCGTCTTTTTATATTTTTCCCTTTCGTTTTTATCTTTTGACATCGCGGCGCCCGCAGCAGCATACTCACCGGAAAGTTTTTTCCTCTCTTTTCCATAAATAGAATCGATTTTCATATCAATATCCGTTACTCCGGACTGATAGGCAATCATATCTGCCCGCGCTTTATCGGTTCCATTCATAATTTTACCGGAGGAAACCAGAAAATCTTCCTTTTGAGCCTTGTCTTCTGAAGGCATAAAGATCCTGAAAAGTATAGCTCCTATAACAGCTGCCCAGAATATCCAACGGAAATTCCTGCTTCCTGTTGTTTCTTTCTCATCTCCCGCTCCTCCAAATAAGGTACTCAGCCAACTTCCTCCAAAGGT
This sequence comes from Chryseobacterium shigense, assembly GCF_014207845.1. NCBI lineage: Bacteria > Pseudomonadati > Bacteroidota > Flavobacteriia > Flavobacteriales > Weeksellaceae > Chryseobacterium > Chryseobacterium shigense. The sequence continues at coordinate 134,948 of NZ_JACHLC010000005.1, read as the reverse complement.
AAACTTTCCAAATCCGTCACCACGGGAAGTTCCCATAATATCCAGTGGTACACCAAGATCTACAGCCCTGTCAGGATATTTTTCTATATATTTTAAATATTTTTCAATTTCTTTTTTATTTCCCGCCATTACTTTTTTGAGATCAAAAGGCAGGTTTTTCATCCACTCTTCCTCATTTTTAGGCTGCTGAAGGGTGGCCAGAACTTTTTCATCATCCATCTCAACAGTAAAGCTTTCGATATGCTGAGGAGTTTTTACACCATTCGACGGTCTTCTTACCTTTCTTTCTGATATTTCAGGCTCCTGTATTACGGAAAACCAGTTGATCTCTTCCGTTAGTTTCACCAAACCAAATTCCGGATGCATTACCAGAAATTTTGCACCGGCATACTGCCAGTCTTCAGGATTGATCTTGGGATAAAAAACAGTATTTTCAGGGATAAAAAGTTTGTCATCTACACACTGGAAATATGCATTTTTCCCAATTTCCTGAGGTGCTTCATCATGAAATACAAGCAGGCATCCGTACAGAACATCAGGCTGATCTGCCGGAATAGCATAGGATTTTACCTTAGCAAGATCTATCCCCAAAACTTCCATTTCATAAAGCCATACACGAGGTGACGGGTCTTTGATTAAAAGCCCTTTTTTAGAATAGGTATTTTTCGGAAAAGGCTTTATTCTAAGTTCCATAATCCAGAATCTGATCAATAAATGCTGTTAAATACTGGGAATACATTTCTTCCATGGTTTTTACTTTGAGCAATGTTTGCTTTGGAAGATAATATTCTGATCCGCCATATTCGGTGTTGGTTGCCAATGCCAGAAACCCATATTCTGTGGAAGGAATATAAAATGTGGGAATACCGGTATTGCTGCTCTTAAAAGTAAGCATTCCACGGGAATCTGTAATAATTTCACTACCGTCCTGAAATGTGAACTTATTTTTGTTCTGCTCGGCAAGGATCTTCACCGGAAATCTGTTTTTATATAGGTTCAGCGAGTTTTCGTACAGTCTGCAGAGCTCATTTCCGGAAATAACGAGATTATTGTTTTCATTGATTCCCATCCTGTTGAAGTTACTGATTATTTTCATCCCACTGCGGTTCAGTTTGGTAACTTCTGTTTCTGCCTTTGCAATATTTTTATCTATTTCACCATCATCATTGAAGATGGATTCCACAGAAATGTTTCCTTCCAAATTAATCTTATACAAGGAAGAATTCATAGGCTGGTGCAGGTAAAAGTTCTTTCCGAAATAAACCAGATGATATGAACCCGGAATATTCAGCCCGGTAACGTTCTGCTCAGAATATTCTTTAGTACTCAGATTGAGCTTTGAAACCAGTTTTTTATCCGGCTGATACTGACATAAAATAAAATGCTGCTGTTTATTTTTAGCCAAAGCAAACTGTCCCTTCGGTTTTACCGAAATATCTTCAATCAGAGCCTCGCAGCCGTGGTAAGTTTTGTAATAGTCATAAGAATTCCGGTCATAGTAGTTATCAGACAGATAAGTTTTCAACAGCTGCTTTTTTGAACTCAGGATATAAAATTCACCTTCATATAAAAACTGGGCTATTTTATTGGATGGTGTCGGAAACAGGATCGGATAATTCTGTGGAAGATCTGTTTTCTTACCATTGATCTGATGAACTTTCTGTTTCCGCTGTGGCGGATTTGCCCACAGTTCCTGCAGCGGAAGTTTTATTTTCTGGATATGTTTTCTTGCTCCTTTATGATGTTTATAGAAATTCAGTTCGCCGTCTGAAGTAGTTGTAATCAGGAATTTCAGTCTGTCCCGGTTTTCATGTATTACTTTCCTGATTTTTTCATCAGCAAGATTTTCCTCGTGGGTGATAAAGAATACTTCAAGATCTTTTTCGGTATTCTCTTCATTAAAAAACTTACCTAATGCTTCTGAAACTTCCAGAACCGGGCTTACCTGGTTAAGATTTTCAATAACATCTTCCGTTTTGTCGAGAGAAATCGGTATACCGGCCTGTCCCAATGCAAAAACCTTACATTCGGAACGGGCTTTCGGATGCCTGATGACGGCAATGGCAGATGCAAAGGCCAACACTTTGGGAGTTCCCCAATTTCTCAGGGAAGTATCAATTAAAATGATGCGTTCAAAAACATTTTCTTCCGGCGGGATCTCCCTTTGGATATACAATGCTTCGTTATTGGCTATCCTGTTCATGAATACTTCATCATCATTGGCAAATTCGGAAAGAAGCATCCGGTGAAGATCGCCTTTATTTGCCATATCGGAAATTCCTCCGATGGGCTGTTCTCCGGGAGATAAATGACGCATGGGAATTCTCAGTCCGCTCCAGATTCTTTTGATGAGGCTTCCTACCTGAAATGTTTTGGGCTCTTCGATGAGTTGCTGGATAAAATCTTTATCCGTTTCTACTGTTGTTTCTTCTTCTATTACCTCATCATCCAGTTCCGGCTCGTCTATGTGATCCCGCATGGCATCAACGATAGACTGAACGGTGGGAAATTTTTCATTCAAAAGGTTAAGTGTGCTCAGATCTTTGTTGATCGCTGATGGTCCCGCATATTTTTTTTCGGCACTGGAAGCTAAAATCTGAGGTCTTTTGTAGTAAATGGTGAGGATCATTTCTGCCTTTCCGGGAGCGGTTCTGTTATGGGAATCCTGAAACAGGGTCTGAAGCAGTATAATTCTGTTTTGTCCCTGTTTATAGATTTTATTTAACGATTTCAGTTTTTCGAGGAACTCTATGCTTTTTTCTGCGGTGAAATCAAAGTTTCCGATGCTGTGAAAATTCGCGGTATGGTTTAATGGGCCTGCAAAATCTGTATACCCATCCTGCATGGCATATAAAGCCATCAGCAATGCACCAAACGGAGGCCATCCCTGCGGCTGAAGCTCTTTCAGGATTTCCATTATATAAGGCCTGTACGCTATAGCCCCACCCCCCGGAATCGAGATAAGGTTATTATCATGGTACCCGGAATCTCCGGCGATATCCTCATCGGTTTCCCATTCCCAAAAGTAGTTCTCGTATGACTGGAAATATTCGTTTAAATCCATTCTTTTGTTTTTTCAGTAAGACGGAAGGAGCTTACGGACAGTGTCCGGAAATCTTCTTTTCTGATGGGAAGAAAGGTTCCGTCTTCGTTCCATAATAACCATTTGTCAGACTCTTTATTATGTTGCTGCTGCAGAAGAGCGCTCATATTTTTAAATTCAAAATCAAAGCCTGCGGGCAGAAGATGTCCGTCTCTTATCCAATAGGTTTTTCCGGGAAGGCTTAACAGTGGTGTTCCGAGAAATAACGCTTTATCATCAATAACCGTCCATTCTATTTTTTCAAGCCTGAAATTGGGCTGGGCTGGAATACTTTCTTTAATTTCGTCTATTCTGCTTAATAATGCTACAACAGACTGTTCTTCATTACCCGGTTTTAATCTTACTTCAACTTTTTCATCTATTCCAAAATAATTCTGGTTGGAAGGAGGAAAAGTAAGCTTCAATGCTTTATCTAACGGTGACCAAAGCAAAGCTGTTCTCATTTTTTTGCTTGGCACCAGCGCTCCTTTTTTAAACAGAAGTCCTTCACGCAATTCATACAATATACAATTGGGTAACTGCTGGATCTCGGCAGATACAGCCTGTTCTTCGGTGAAGCCTTTCATCCACACCGTATCATCATCTGCTGCAATCTGCACATTCTTCCAATCCCGGATGGCTCCCAGAAAATCTTCATCGGCCCGGGGAAGTTCTGCCCAGAATTCGTTTATACGCTTTGAAGAATTTTCTGCCATAAGCTTTCAATTTCTTGCTGGATGTATTGTTTCTGTTCCGGATTCCTGATCCAGTCGCAACGTGTCTGGAGGTATCTCAGTTTATCTTTGATGACATTCTGCTCTTCAAAACTTAGCATTCCGCTATCCCATTTTTCCACAAGGATTTTTATATCTTTCATCACCTCCTCCGGGTTGGGGGTTTTGTTCTGCATGGCCTGTGGGTGAGATTTTGGATTATCGTCTTTTTCAATGGTCCTGTTGATAATTCCTTCAAGAATCTCGATCTGTTCTTCGGTATCCCAAATATGTTTCAATACCCAGAGATCGGAAAGTATGGCTTCATTTCTTCCACAGATCAGGGCACTGGCCGCGATCAGGTTCTGAAGCTTTACAGCTCTACGGTCGGAGATGGCAATTCCTGTATTCCGAAGGCTGATAATGGTGTTCAGATAGACTTCGTAAATGGGTTTCAGATCGACTGTTTTACACAGGTTCTGAAGTTCCCTTATCTCGTCTGCCTGAATTTCAGGGATATCTGTTTCTGTCTGGTTTTCAAGTTTTCTTCCGGCGAGAAGTACCTGCTGAAGCAGCTCAGGATTTACGTAATCAACATTTATTCTAACCAAAAAACGGTCAAATAATGCGTTAAGTGATTCGTCTTCGGGAAGAACATTACTGGCTCCTACGAACATGAGAGCCGGGAGATGTTTGGTTTCTTTTCCTCTTTTAAAGATCTTTTCGTTCAAAGCTGTCAGAAGTGAGTTCAGGATGGCTGAATTGGCATTAAAAATCTCATCCAGGAAAATCAGCGAGGCTTCCGGCATCATGCCTTCGGTATTGGTGAGCAGTTCTCCTTCTTTTAGTTTCCTGATATCAAAAGGACCAAAAATTTCATTCGGTTCTGTGAAGCGGGTTAAAAGGTATTCAAAGTTTTTTCCGTCTTTTACTGTTTTTGACAGTGTTCTCACAATGGCAGATTTTGCCGTACCGGGAGGACCGTACAGAAATGCATTTTCTTTGGCAAGAAGACATATTCCCAACAGGTCTACCACGTCATTTTTACCTACGAAGGTATCTTTTACGTAATTGAGAACGGTATTAAGTTTTATAATATTTTGAGTCATCAGTATTTATTTAATAAAAAATCTCAGCAATAAAAAATATATGAATCCACTTATAATTAATGAGAGCATAATATCAATATAAAAAGTCAGCGGTAGTTCAAAGTATTTAAAAACCAATAAAAAATCTGCCACGATAATGATAATGGACAACAGTATTGCCAGATAGGAAGACAGCGAAGTAATGATCATCAGTACTGCAATGAAAATAAAATACATCATTGTAGCCGCCACTATAAAAAAGTATTTCCCGTAAGCATCATACTGGCTGTGAATAAATGTCATAAAATCTGAAAAACCCTGTTTTCCGGACATAAGCTCCCAAATATTAGAGCCAAAATCCTGGAACATGCTAATGGTATTATTTCCCAGTATGAAATTCGCAGCCACAAAGATAATCAGAAAAAGAACTGTTACCATAGCCTGGAAAGCCATATTATTGTTCCTGGTTTTTGCTTCATGCTTTTTCAGTTCCAGACTATCCAGCACAAAATCTTCATCAGAATCAACGTTGACATAGCTGGAGAGGGGTAAATAGCCAAATTTAACTTTAATATTATTCCTGAGTGTATAGGAATACAGTGGTTTGGAGAATGACATAAACATATGAATCTCATTCACCTTCTTTTTAAAGATGACCTTTTGGGCATAATACGCCAAAATACCGAAAATAAAAAAATAGGAAGCCGTTACAAAGCCAATTGTAACCGCAGTATTAATCTCCATGTTCAATAATTTTTAAGTCTTTCCAATAGGTATCTTTATGTAACCCAAATTCTGCCATCAACAGTTTATTGATGTAAGGGATTTCTGCCAGTTCATAAGCTTTTTTTTCAACAATTCTTTCCAGATACAATTTCCGGTAAGTTTTATCTTTTAATTCTTTTTCCCAGTTTATTTTTTCCAGATTAAGATGATATCCTATTCCTGAATAATGAAACTGTGTAAGAATACTTTCAAGAATTTTAACCAACGGGTCCTGAGGATCAGCTATATTGAGCAGGGATACAATCTGTGGCAGGAATCTCAATGACATATCTGCAGACAAAACCGAAGAGATATCCGGCGGTGTTTTCCATCTCGGGATGAGTTTATCCAGATCTTTTGCGGTGTTTTCCCGGATAAGATAGAGCTGGGCACTGTGATACAAAACCTTGGCGGCCCAAACAGCTGTTTCTTTCTGACAATGAAGATCTGCAGATAAAAATTCTAACCTTTCTTTTTCGAATTCGGTTTCAAAATAATCTTTGGCTTCCTGTTCCTCTTTTTTTGAGATTTCCTGAAGGTTTGAAAAAATGGTAATGCATCCACTGTTCCGCAGCAGGAAAATAGTATCTAAAAACGGGGATCCGGTTTGCATCATCTAACAAAAATAAAACTATTTCGCAGAGAACAAAATTTTTATAACGGTTAAATATAATTGTGTATTGCTGTCTTTTTGACCACCCCGTCAGATCTGCGATCTGACACCCCTCCTCCGGAGGGGAATTTGAATACCGGAAACTTTGTGGACTGAACAGCAAACGTTTGGATTTTTCAAGCTAAAAGTTGTTATCTTTGTTGCTTCAAAATAACATTATGAGTATTCACATCAGTGCAAAAAAAGGAGAAATTGCCAAAGTAGTATTACAGCCGGGGGATCCGCTCCGTGCACAATATATTGCTGAAAATTATTTGGAAAATGCCAGACTGGTAAGCAAAACAAGGGGTATCTTTTATTATACAGGCCTTTATAAAGGTAAAGAAATTACTGTAGGGGCAAGCGGAATGGGCTTCCCAAGCATCGGGATCTATTCTTTTGAATTGTTTACGGAATATGAGGTAGATACCATCATCAGAATAGGGACCTGCGGAGCTTATACTACGGACCTTAAGCTTTTTGATATTTTAAATATTGAGAATGCAGCAAGTGAAAGTACATATGCAAAATATGCATGGGGAATTGAGGATGAGATTCTTTCTCACCAAGGAAACATTTTTGAAACAATCAATAAAACTGCTCAGGAACTTTCTTTGGATGCAAAGGCGATCAATGTGCACAGCAGCGATATTTTCTACAGAAAAGACCCTAATATTCCTGAAATTGCAACAAAATATAACTGTCCGGCTGTAGAGATGGAAGCTTTCGGATTATTTGCGAATGCACAGCATTTAGGGAAAAATGCCGCTACGATTCTTACCGTAACTGATATTATCCCTACTCACGAAAAAATCTCAGCTGATGAAAGAGAAAAAGCCCTTAAACCAATGATGGAGCTGGCTTTGGAATCAGCATTGAAGAGTCTTTAAAAGTAAAAAGGCAGAGAAGCAAAGACAGTTAACAGGCTGATCTACAAATTTGCATTTTTACCGTTTTACGATTTAGCATAAAAAAGAGCTTTACTTCATCAGTAGAGCTCTTTTTTATATCTTGAAAAATTTTCTGGCGGTTTCTGTGGTTCCGTCTGCAACTTCGGAAATGCTGATCTTTTTCCAGTGGGCGATGGTTTGCGCTACGTAAGGTAAAAAAGAAGGTTCGTTGCGGCGGTTCTGCATTCTCGGCATATTCTTCGGCAGCATGAAAGGTGCATCTGTTTCTATCATCATCCGGTCCAGAGGAGTATATTTTATGACGTCTTCCAGGTGTTTAAATCTTTTATCATCACTTACAGCTCCGGTAAATCCTAAATAAAACCCTTTTTCAAGGTATATTTTAGCCTCATTCAGCGTTCCGGTAAAGCAGTGTACAACAGCTTTCGGCAGCCTGATAAGATATTCATCTGTAATTTCATTAAATCTCTTAAAGGCTGATCTTTCATGGAGAAATAACGGTTTATTCACCTCAACGGCTAATTCCAGCTGGGCTCTGTAGCATTTTTCCTGAACAGGTCTTGGGGAAAAATCCCGGTCAAAATCCAGCCCGCACTCTCCTACCGAAATCACATGGTCTAATTTCAGAAGGTTCCTGAGTTCCCGGATGCTTTCGTTATTAAAAGATTTTGCATCATGTGGATGAATTCCTGCTGTAGAAAATAAAATTTCCGGATAATCTTCAGCTATTTGTGCAGATTCTTTGCTTCCTCGTATACTTGTTCCTGTAAGGATCATTTGTTCTACCCCATTATCCAACGCACGGTTGATAATTTCTTCGTATTCATTATAGAACTGTTTATTGGTCAGATTAATGCCAATATCAATGTATGTATTCATTTGTTTTTGTTTTGTTTTTTTATTTGAAAAAAGAAAGCAAGCTGGATTCGAACCCGCAAGTCACATTAAAAGTGTGTGTTTTTCCGTTAAACTATTGCTTCCGTTATTTGAAAATTTAAGAGCAGATATTTTTATATTTTTTAAATAGAAACAGACAGGGCTCGAACCTGCAACCTTCCGCATACTCGAATGTTTTTCCAATTAAACTACTGTTTCTATAATTATGTTTCCACTTCCAACAGGTTGAAATATTCTGAAGCTGTCAATGCCCTTGGAAAACCGCGTGGCTTTACTTCCCTTTCCAGTTCACAGATCAGGAGATCACCCTGCCTTTTGAGACATTTGATAAACGGAATAATATTTTCGTGGATCCTGAAAGTGGATGCAATAGCTGTTAATGCATTTCCTTTATATTCCTGCTCTACCCAAAGCCAGTGTTCTTTTTCCGTGGAAGGACACCAGCATTTTACCGCATAGGAATATTTATCCGTATCGCGCCACACGTTAATTCCCAGCTTTGTATTCTCAATTTCATACAATTCATAACGGTTGATCCTTTTAACCTGGATTTTATTTCCGTTCTGATCGTATTCATTATAATTAAGCTCTATTTCTTCTTCGTTGATTTTTTCTGCTTCAAAATGCTTCATCAGATTTCCGACACCAATATAGTTAAAACAGAAAAAGCGGAAGTTTCTGTCATCAGATTCAAAGAATTCTTCAAATTTTATTGTTTCCACTACATCCCATAATTTTTCTATTTTCTTCAGGATTTTGGTAAAAAAAGGTGTTTCAAACTTTGCCCATTCACGCTCATACTCCCTGGTCATAAAATTGAGAAAACTGCTGTGGCGCAGCTTAAGTATGGACACCAGTTTCCTGATGCTGTAATTCTGCTGATGAACCACATATTTGAAAGGTACTCTGGAAATAATCAGCTTATCTTTTGAAAGATACATCCTGCCATTGACTCTAAAATAAACATTTTTTGCCAGATGTTCAAAATGATCCTCTTCATTATACAGATAAAAATTGATTTCTTTTAATGAAGGGAAACGGGATCCGCGAAGTTTTTCGTCCCCGAGGTAATTTACATATTCCAGAGATTTAAAATTGACCTTAAAAGCATTTTCCAGCTTTCCATTGATTCTTTTAAGATGCTCAAATTCAATGGAGGTATGCATAAGGAGATTCCCAACTTCCTGAAGCCTTGGAGCAATTGTATTATAGGTCCGATAAGTTCCTTTTACCTTTTCAAGGGAAATGAAATTACAGGTTTCACCCTGGTTTACAATATTTCCTTCAACATTCTTCAACACAGGGAATCTTACTCCAGAATCATAGTTAACAGAAATGCTTCCGGAGGTTTCCAGCAGCGGGAAATCTGCATAACAGCCTTTTCCAAGAGTAATATTTCCAGTTATTTCCTGTAGTACAGGAAAAGAAGCCTTTGTCCTTTCAAACCTCAGATGTCCCTTAATTTTTTTCAGATTCGGAAAATCGTGGGTAAAATAGTGCCCGTTTTTGTCGCGGCACTCCATATTGATCATCCCCTGAAGAGATTCAAGGTGAGGAAAAGATACATTTTTACCATAAACATTGATCTTCCCATAAATTATATGATGAGGGATCATAATATTATCCCCGAAAATATCTACATTAAAAATGCCGGTTTCAGGAAGAAATTCAACCTCATACTGGAATCTTACCGATATCACATTTTTTATCAGGGTCAGTTTCTTACCTCTTGCTATAACATTGGCTTTTTTAAGGGAAATGCTTCCTCCGATGGTTTCCAGGTGTTTGAAATTATAATCAACAATACACTTAAAATGTCCTTTTACGGTTCTCAGTTTGTCTAATTCTGCCGGGCAGTGAAGGGTAAAATTTTCTTCTACCGTTCTGAGGCTCGGAAGGGAGCAATTTCCGGCATCTACAGATAAAGAGCCGCTGACCTTTACAAGATTCGGGAAATGACAGCCTTCTCCGCGAATCAGCAGATTTCCGTTCAGTTCCAGGATTTCCCATGTGATATTTCTGCCATAAATCTCTACTGTCAAATGCTCGTCAGAAATTATTTCCGGCAGGTCTTCTGCGGAAAATACTTTGTATCTGTTTACAGGATCAGTCGTATGCATTTTCTATCAGTTTTGTTATGGGATTGTATTCCTGCTGGATATATTTTACAAAATACTCACTTTCAATACGCAGTATTTTATGCTCGTTATGAAAAATAAAGGCATCTCCGGAGATTTTAATGGTTTCCGCAGCGGTATCTTTATCAATAACTTTATATCCTTTTGCTTTCAATATATGTTGGTTGCCTGTTTTTTCCAGGCAGTATTCTTTATAGTCTTCGGTATACTGCTGAAGGTCATCAATCCTTTTCTTTATTTTTGTCTCCGTACTTCTGTAAGAAATATTTTCAGGCAGTTCAGGAATGTCCGGGTTTTCTGTAAAAGAAAGTTTTTTTTCTTCTGTTACAGGGAAAACGCTTATTTCTACAGCAGGACTGCTGTTTCTAAAAAAGTCAAATATTTTCTTCAGCATCATATTTATTTTTTAGTGGTAGACCTCAGTTTATACCTGCAAAATTATCAACTCAATGCGCAATCTTTTTACGCAGTGAAATTTATATTTTATCCGTTGATAAATTTTTCCAGAAAACCAATCAGCTGCTTGCCGCCATGACTCCACCGGATTCCGTGTCCTTCCTTTTCCCTGACCTCAAAAACAAGCTCATGTTTATAATGATAAAAAACATTCCACCATGTTCTGTGATCCAGAATATAATTGATCTTTTCCATTACTTTTTCCTGTTTTTGCTGATTGTTTCCTTTGATCTCACCCCAAAACCGGTCATCCATTCTTCCAATATGTTTTTCCCAGGCTCTTTGTGCAATGGTAATTTCACTGTTGAAAGGTTTTGTACAGGCTTCAATTAGCGTTTCTTTTACAGGCGGAACTGCATTTTCATCGCGTATGCTGGCGGAAGTAAGTCTTTGTCCCAGAATGATCAGCCAATGTTCAAAAGGGATTTCTTCAAGCTTAGAAGCTTTCACCTCATCCGGATCATTGTTGTGAAATACCCGGATGAACAGATTAAAACTTTCTTTCCTGTCTGTTTTAATTTCTTCATTAAAATACGGAAGTTTCCAATCCAATGTATTTTCCTGAAACTTAAAAATATTATTTTCCATAGACTGCAAATGCTCTTCAGCAAGAACAGCATGGTATTTTTCTTTCCAGGCATCAGAAATTAATGGAATATAAGGAGTAAATACATTCATTTTTAAAACATTCTTACCAGATTAACATCCAGTTTTTCTTCTGTAATCAAATATTGGATGAGATTGAACCAGTTTTTACAGTTATCTAAGATCCATGCATCTGAAGACACTGCTATTTCTGAATTTTCCGCCAGAAATTTATCCGGATTGTACTCCAGCCCGGCTTCCCAGTTCAGGTTATTTTCCACAGCGAAATCAAGGATAATTTGTTTGATTCTCCCGCTATTGGAAACGGGCTTATCAAAGATCCAGACCAATTTCCGGATTCCTGCTTTATGGAAAAATGAAGCCACCAATTCTACGGCTCTTAAAGTCTGGTTTACCCGTTTATAAGTTCCGTGAACACCGGAAAGGTCACGAAAACATCCATCCAGCCCTTCAAATATATAAGCCCCGGAAAGCAGACTTTCCATAACGATCAATACATTGAACCCATCCAGATAAAGGACCCGGCCTTTCAGATCTGATATTTCCAGCCGGTTGGATTTTCTGTTCCCTATTTGCTTTTCAGATGCCGAAGCGCCCCGTAGTGCCTGAATCTGACGGGTTTTCAGTTTATAACGGTTGCCTACCAATTCTGAAGATGCTTTTTCAGAATAATCCCGGCTTAATAAATACAGCATATCCTGAGCTGCCATTTTCAGCTTCTCCATCTGTTTGTCTGAACCGAATAAGATATCATCACCTGTATTTTTTCCGCGGTTTCTGTTATTCATGCTCAAAAATAGTTTTTTAAGCGGATATATTTAGCAATCTGTTTTTTAGTTAACTGCTTATAAATGGAAGCTCCGGCCCAAATTTGGGCCGGAGCTTATTTTTTCAATTTGGTTTGAATCTGATTCTAAAATTCCGGATTTACATAAATTCCTGCCACCATTTTTTCCAGGTTACTTCTCCTAAATGATCAAGATCTGCTTTTTCCCCAATTTTTGGAAGGGTAACGGGAATATTATGTTCTTCCGCATATTTTGAAACAAGCTCCAAAGGTTCAAACCACGGATGCTGAGCCAGTTTGAATTTCGAATTATGAACCGGAATAAAATTTTTAGCCTTAAGTTCCTGTACTTCTTTTATGATCTGCTCCGGCAGACTGTGAATGTAGGGCCATTTTTCGTTGTACTGACCGCATTCCATCACAGCAAGATCGAATGGCCCGTACTTTTCCCCAATTTCTGAAAAATGGTTTCCATAGCCGCTGTCACCGCCTAAGAACAGTTTTTCAGAAGGTGTCTGTAATACAAAAGATGTCCACAGTGAGATATTCCGGTTCAGGAGTCTTCCTGAAAAATGCCTTGCCGGAGTCAGGGTGATTGTGAATCCGTCAGCCAGATCAATACTTTCCCACCAGTTTTTCTCAATAACTTTATCGGTTTCCCAGCCCCAGTACTCGAAATGCTGCCCCGTTCCCAATCCGCAGATTACTTTGCCTACTTTATCTTTCAGAATCTGAACGGTTGAATAATCCAGATGATCCCAATGATCATGGGAGATCACGAGAAAATCTATTTCCGGCATATCTTCAGGTTTGTAATGATCTGATCCGGGAAAAGCCTTTATAGAACCGGGCATAGGAGAAGCATTACCACTAAATACCGGATCTATCAGGAATTTTTTGCCATCTACCTGAATGAAATAAGAGCTGTGCCCGAACCATACAAGAACATTCTCATCAGGTTTGAGATTTTTCAGATCGGTTATCACAAACGGAATGGGTAATTTGGGTGTTACATTTTCTATTTTACATAAAGTCTGAAACAATAATTTGGTCATGCTTTCTCCTTCCAGTAATGCGGGTGTGGGAAGTATATTCTGGAATTTCCCATTGGTATAGTTGGATAGTGTACTGAAATATGTTTTTCTTTTTTCATTGGGAAACTGCCCCATTTGTTTCTTTAAATTCATTCCGTTGTTTTTTTATATTCCGATTCTTAAGATTCATCAGAAGAATAAATATAAGAATAGATTTCTTATTTACACCAATCAACGAATAAAGGAGGTATTTTACTTTATTGCTGATATTTTTTATATAGTTGATCATACGAAAGAAATGATGAAATGCCTCTTTTTAACAGAAACTCTCATATCTGTTAATTTTTTATTTATTTTTTAATCTGATGTAACAAAGTTTCTTCAATAACTGTCTTATTTGGTGAAATATCACTTTGAATGAAAATAATTATATCTTCAATAGCATTATTAATGGCATCACTGGTTTTTGCCCAGGAAAAAAGCGATACTATCAGGCAGAAGGAAAATAAGATTGAAGAAGTTACCTTAACCGCGAGAAAACCTACTGTAGAATCTAAAGTAGACAGAACGGTGTTTAATGTATCGAACAGCTCTATCCTGGCGGGAAATACCACCTGGGATGTCCTTAGAATGACGCCTTTGGTAAGTATTGATAATAATGATGCCGTAAAAGCGGAAGGAGAATCGGTGACGGTTTACATTAACGACAGGAAATCTGTTTTTACAGGCAAAGAATTAAAAGAATACCTGAAAACGATTCCTGCGGATAACCTGATGAAGATTGAAGTAATTACAAGTCCATCATCCCGCTATGAAACAGCCGGATCTGTCATCAATATCGTATTGAAAAAAAGGGATGATGAAGGAATGAAAGGAAGTGTAACTTTTAATAACAGACAGAATGCCAAAAATTCACAGTATACAAACCTTAACCTTAACTATCATAAGAAAAATTTTACCCAGACCCTGATTGGAAGTTACAGTGACAATACGTACTTCCAGAGAAATAACAGTGTGAACAGTTTGTATAAGGATAATGATGTTACCCAGATCAGTAATGAAACCTTGGGCAGGAGCAAAAGTCCTTCGATATCCTCTACTTCCGAATATGAGCTTAATGAAAAAAACAACATAGGTCTTATCCTGGAATATTACCAAAGCCAGAATTCTTCTGCTTCCGATGCAGACCTTATCAGAACCAAAAACGATATATTATTTGACTCTTATCACCAGGACCAGAATGTGACGGGACGCTACCGGACGCTGGGAACCAATATGTTTTACAAGTATTATGATAAGGAAAAAAACAGGATTCTGGATATCAACCTGGGAACCAATTACAATTCCCAGAAAAATACAAATGAATTTTTAAAAACATTCGCCGCTTCACCGGTTACCAACCTGCTTGGAATAAGTTCCCATGAACAGACGCGGAATTATTACATTAAAGTAGATTATACCCAGCCTCTGGGAAAAGGAGGCAATTTTGAAGTTGGCGGGAAAATGGATTTTAACAATAATGTGATCCCTACTAATTTGTCCGGAAATAATGCGGATAATCTCCGTACCCATGATATTTTCCATTATGAAGACAACATCAATTCCCTGTATGTGAACTACAGCAAAACGTTCTTCAAAAAGCTGGAAACAAGAATCGGGGTACGCTATGAACATATTGATTATAAAATGAGACAGGATGTAGCAGGAACGGAAAGGAAGGATTCTTACGGCACTCTGCTTCCCAATTTGTTGCTGAAATATTCTTTTTCGGATAAGTATGATCTGAGTTTAACCTATAACCGTAATCTCTGGCGCCCGTGGTATTCGGAATTCAATCCTTTTCTGGTTCCTACCAATGACGGAACATTCTCCCGTGGAAATATGAATCTGGAGCCTAACCCCAGCCACAGACTTTATATGAAATTAGGGATATTGAAGAAGTATTTCCTTTCCGCAAGGTATATGTACACAGACAAGGATTACTGGACTACTTTTGCCGAGGAGGACGGCAGAACAGTTACTCTTCCGGACAACCTGAACGGAAAGGTACAGAAGTATTATATTTTTGCCAATACCAATCAGACTTTCCTGAAAAATAAGCTTAATGTGAATATTGGAGCCGGATGGTATTATATTGACAATCATGATTTCAATGAGGTTAATGACCTGAAGGGCAAAAATTACATCAGCTACATAGGAGCTTCGGCGAATCTTTCCTATACGAATCTGTTTAATAAAAATATCAACCTGAGTGCCTGGATAGAGCTTTCGAACCAGAATAACGGGAATTCTTATGCAAACAGAACGAATGTTTTCCACAATATTTCTGCAACGAAGATATTCCCTAAAACAGAAATGGAAGTGAGCTTACAGCTGATGAATATTTTCAGCAGGCCTAATTTTGATGCTACTACCTATAGTCCGGACGGAACCTTCAGGTCTGCTATGAGATCAGACTGGTACGGATTCTCTCTTTCATTCGTGAAACGTTTCGGAAACCAGAAGGTAAAAGGAAATACGAAGACAGATGTAGAAAAAAACAGCGGCGGAGGGAAATAAAAAGTATTCTGTACACTGTAAATGACAATAAAAAAAGACACTTGCATCAAGGGAAGTGTCTTTTTGTTTATAATAAGGAAGGCCTTTAATTCAGTATATCATTCATTTGAGTTAAAATAATGGGCTTTCCATCGGTTACCACAATAGTATGTTCGTGCTGTGCCATATAACCGCCTTTATTTCCTACCATCGTCCAGCCATCATTGAGCTCTACGGCAAGGTTTGAAGATGTTGAAATAAATGTTTCGATGGCAACCACGGAATTCTTTTTAAAACGCCTTAAATCGAAACGGTTTTTATAATTAAGCAGTTCATCCGGCTGCTCGTGAAGACTTTTCCCGATCCCATGACCGGCAAGGTTTTTAATAACTTTAAAGCCTCTCTTTTTGGCTTCCGTTTCCATCAGAAATCCAATATCGGCTATTCGTACGCCTCCTTTTATGTGATCAATTGCTTTCTGTAAAATATCTTTGGAAGCATTTACCAGCTTCTGGTGGGAATTGACATCTTCTCCGATGACAAAAGAACCTCCGTTATCAGACCAATATCCGTTAAGCTCCGCAGAAACATCAATATTAATAAGATCGCCTTCTTTTAAAATTCTTTTATCAGTCGGAATGCCGTGACAAAATTCATTATCTACGCTTATGCAGGTCCAACCGGGAAAACCATACGTCAAATAGGGTGCTGATTTCGCACCGTAACCGGAAAGTATCTTGGCTCCATATTCATCAACCTCTTTTGTAGTCATACCAGGCTGGGCATAATTCATCATCTCTTTTAAAGTATAGGCAACCGCTTCACTTATTTTTTGCATTCCTGCCAGTTCATGTTCATTTGTTATGGACATTGCTATTTCTTTTGATTATTATTTTACAGGTATTGAATACTACTGATAACTACAAAGTTAAGAATTTAAAATATCATTTTTTAGCTAATATCAATACAGCCTCTGAACAATCAGGGGCTTTTTTATGGGCAGATTCCGGCAGTCAGGATCAGTAATAATTGGGCTATTGAACCTGTTTTTTTATTTGATACAGGCAAAACTGATGCATTATATTCACACAATGTGTAAATTTGGACATTATTAGTTATTGAAAACCGGATGTCCAGGCTAAAACAAATAAGGGAACAGCAAAATTTAACCCAGGAAGAACTCTCTGAAAAATCAGGAATTTCCGTAAGAACAATTCAGAGGATTGAGTCCGGGATTCAACCTAAAGGACATACGCTTAAAACGCTGTCCAAAACTTTAGGCATACAGGAAAACGAATTATTAGACGAACAGACAAAGACCGAAAACGAAATAAAAGTTGAGGAACCAGCCATAATTTCTGAAGATAATTCTACAACAGATTATTCAAAAATCAAGCTTATTAATATGTCTTCCATCTTGTTTGTTGTTCTTCCTCCTCTTAATATTCTCGCGCCGTTTATTCTTTCCTATACATTAAAGCAGAAAAATCCGATAACAAAGCAAATCATTACACTCCAGATTTTTTGGACCGTTCTGGCTCCTGTTCTTTTTATGTTGGGAATCTTTTTAAAGCTCGGGCGTTCATTCACTATTGTACTATTGGCTCTCATTGTGTTGTCCAATATCTTTTTAATTCTCCGTAATACCGCCGAAATCGACAGAAAGCAAAAGCTCCGTTATAAATTGAATTTCAACATATTATAATTCTGTCAGGCGATTGTCGGGTTTTTGTCGGGTTGATTTTTTGCCATGGAAAGGTTATCATTTTAATCTTTGCAAAAAATTACTACAATGACTAGAATTCATTTTTTACTGCTTATTATTTTCCTGTTTTTATCTCAAAAAGCTGAAGCGCAAACAGACAAACCGGATGCTCTTTACAAAACTATTTTAGCTAAAGACAGCTTGCTTTTTGATGTTGGTTTTAATACCTGTAACATCAAACAATACGAAAATTTATTAAGTGAAAACCTAAAATTCTATCATGATAAAGATGGAATTTCCAGTAAAACCAAATTCCTGAACGATCTGAAAAACGGACTTTGCAAAAACCCAGAAACCCGTCAGGTAAAAAGAGTTTTGATGAAGAACAGCACTGAAGTCTTTCCTCTTTACAAAAATGGAAATCTTTACGGAGCCGTTCAAAACGGAACCCATATGTTTTATGAAAACCCTTCAAGCGAACCGGGGGTTGCGAAGTTTTCCAATGTCTGGGAGCTTGAAAACGGAGAATGGAAGCTGACAACGTCTTTGAGCTTTAACCACCAGGCTTATTCGTCACCACAAAACGGAAATTCAGTTTTGGATGATGATGCTGCTATCGAAAGCTGGCTGAAGGAAAACCATATTAAAACACTTGGTCTTGGAATTATTGAAGAAGGAAAATTAAAGCAGGTGAAGGTTTTCGGGGAAATCAAAAATGGAGTTTCTGCCCCTTACAATACTATTTTCAATGTGGCTTCACTCACAAAACCAATCACAGCGATGGTTGCTCTGAAATTGGTCAGTTCCGGGAAATGGAGCCTTGATGAACCTGTGTATAAGTACTGGACAGATCCGGACCTGATCAATGATCCAAGAAACAGAAAACTGACAACGAGGCTTATTCTGAGCCACCAAACGGGTCTTCCGAACTGGAGATGGCAGACTGAAAATAATAAATTACAATTTGAGTTTGATCCCGGTACAAAATATCAGTATTCCGGGGAAGGATTTGAATATTTGCGAAAAGCACTTGAAAATAAATTTAAAAAGCCATTGGAACAATTAGCCGCAGAACTGGTTTTCCATGCGTTAAAAATGAATAATACAGATTTTATCTGGGATAAAAATACTGATGAATCCAGATTTGCAATTGGCTATGATAAAGACGGAAAACCTTACGAAACGGTTAAAAATAAAACAGCCAATGCTGCTGATGATCTGCATACTACGATAGAAGATTATGGGAATTTCCTTGTGAATATTCTGAATGGCGGTGGCTTAACAGAGAATGTTTATCAGGAAATGCTGAAAAGCCAGGTTAAAACCAAAGAAAATAAATACTTTGGACTGGGCTTCGAGCTCTATGATTTGGGCAAAGGAAATTTGGCAGTTTCTCACGGCGGTTCGGATTTCGGAACGCAGTGTATAACTTTTCTGCTCCCAAAAACCAAACAGGGGATTTTAATTTTCACCAATTCCGATGCAGGTTATAAAATTTACGATAAGCTTCTTATTCATTATTTAGGGGAAAACGGGAAGAAACTGATTGATATTGAAACGAACTGAATCCTTTAAAAGATGTATTATAATTGCTGGAATTGGCTTCTATAAAAATAAAAATTTTACTTACTGAAAGCAACGAAACAAACTTCACTTTTAACATTTTCCGGGAATTCCGATAATTAAAATATAATTTTTAAAACAATTAATTATTAAATTATAATTAATAATGACATTATTCATGTAGAATAATGTCATTATTTTGGATAAAATGTATAAATTTACAAAAACACACGCATGAAATTCTCGATTTTATATAGGCTCCTGTATTCAGGAATATCTCAATTGATACCGGTCCCAATACTTTTAAAAACTTTAAACGCAGCAAAAATCTACACACACATAGAAATATATCGATACACTATCTTTTGATTGATTGGAAAAAATTAACAATTTTGCAAGAAATTTATTATAAAATAGTTAGAATTTACTGTTTAGATTAATAAAACTAAGATTCTAAAAACACATTAATTAAAAGAAGTTAACTGCATTACTGTAATTTTTTTTTAAAAAATATAGTGCATTATTAATTATTTGTACAGAAGGTCAGAAGTTAAAAATATCGTTAATCCCTCAAACATACTGTTTTAAATTTCTTGCCGAACTGTTCATAAATTAATATAAATTTTGTTGAGACTATTATTTTGATTTTGAAATCCGGTTCATCGATTATGAAAATGATGTATGAAATGCCATTTCTTTAGTTATAAGTGAGGATCAACGGACTATTAAAATTAATTATTACTTCAAATTTTAAACTAAGAATATGAGAAAAGAAACACGCAAAACATTAATACTTCCCTTTTGTTTCCTTATCAACATATTTAACGCACAAGTTGGAATTGGAACAAACAATCCACAAGGAGCCTTACATATAGACGGAGCTAAAGACAATCCGGCTTCGGGAACAATAACACCGGCACAAATTTCCAATGATGTTATTGTGAATAAAACAACCGGATTTATTGGTGCAGGAGTTCTAAATCCCCAGGTTCAGCTGGATATGAGATCAGCAGGAAGTGAGAATTCTCTCGGTTTGGGTACAACAACCATGTCTGCCGTCACAGCAGGAGCAGGTGCCACACGATATGATGTAACCAGTACCCCTGTAGGAGCTAAAATTGAAGTTTCTGATGGTGTGGCATGGAACAAAGCTTATATTGCCCCTCAAAAGGCGGTAGTTGTTATCCGAAAAATTTCAAGCCAGTCAATACCATCAGCTTCTGCAACTACCATTATCAACTGGAACGAGGTACGTGACATGAGCAACAGCTTTGATCCCAGTTCCGGTGAATTTACAGCTCCGCGAGACGGAACCTATACTTTTTTATTAACATTTAATTTTAGCGGTGCTGTTATCAGTGACGGATCCAGGGTTGAATCACAATTTTACAACCCTGCTACAAGTACTGTTCTTGCCAGTGTATATAAAACTTTTGGCCAGTCTATGACAGGTACATCCGATGATGCCAACTCTACGCGTTCAACACAAGCCGGAGGATCAAGTACGGTTACCCTTACGTTAACTGCAGGAACGAAAGTAAGTGTCAGATTGTATCAAAACCTTACCACAGGTTCCATCCCACTAAGGGTTACCAGTAATGCTTCGGATCCGGCGAATCCAGATGACGGATTTAATAATTTAACTATAATAGAACATTAAGATACAGATTATGAAAAAGAAAATCAGTGTAATTTATAGACTATTTACTTGCATCTTAATTTTTTCTGCAATGAAGACAAATGCACAAGTTGGATTTTATACAACAACCCCTGCACAGCCTTTGCATATAGATGCCGGAAAAGATAACGGCTCTGCTCCTGATGCAACAAAAATATCCAATGATGTTGTTATTACATCGGAGGGCCAAGTTGGTGTCGGACTTTTAAATCCGGTTACTAAGGTAGATCTCAGATCATCCAGCGACCAGAGAATTATTGGTTTAGGCAGTGCTACACAAAGCCCATCCGCAGCAGGCGGAGGTGCACTGCGCTACAATACCGGCGGATTTCTGGAGTATTCCGATGGTGAGCAATGGATAGCATTACCGCTTACGGCCCCAACCAAAGCGCTGGTAAATGCCAGTAAAGGTTCAGCACAAAGTATTCCAAGTGCAACTTCTACAGTTATTACCGGCTGGACAGAAACAGTTGATCTGGGTGCAGGTGCCGGAGGTGATTTCGATCCTACTAACGGAATTTTTAAAGCTCCGCGTGATGGTTTTTACCTGGTTTCTTTCAACATTACCCTGGCTAACGGAAATATTCCTAAAAATACATTCATAGAAGCTGCAATAGAAAGCAATCAAAACACGGATAACATTCCTGTATTTAAAACAATAAATTCTTATCCTGCGTTTCAGGCCGGTGCCGTAAGTAATTTCATAAGTGGTAACTGCAATGCTATTTTCAATCTTAAAAAAGATGATACTATAAAATTTAGCGTAAGGCATAATATAGGCAGTGCCCGAAACACTTTAAATGACAGCAAGTTAAATAATTTAAGCATCAGCGAACTGTAAAAATAAATCATGATGGGACCAAAAAATAAAATAAAAAGGTTGATGAGTGCTTTCATTGTTTTGTCACTTGCAACAACACACACAAACGCACAAATAGGAATAGGAATACCCAATCCTACAAATCCTGTCGAAGTTAAAACAGATGCAGGTAATATTATCATAAATAATTCCGGGAGAATAGGTGTAATAACAGCCAGCCCCAAAGTAGCTCTTGATCTGCGTGGAAGCACAAATGGTACCATAGCGATCGGGAATACTACAAAAACAGCGGCGCAGGCCGGTGCAGGTGCATTACGGTATGTGGCAAGCCCTGCCATTGGTGTAAAAGGTTATTTAGAATTTTCAGACGGTTCAAACTGGGTGAGTTTTTTCCCAAAAGGAAAACCGCGTATTGTAGTAATGGCAAGTAAAACAACCCAGGATACTTATGTATTTGAAAGCGCTACTCCTTCAGAAATAGGAACCAAATCCGGTGTTGTTCAAAGAAGGTCTTCTTATTTAACTAACTGGACTGAAAAATTAGACTCTGATTCGGGTGTACCAACTTCAAATTTTACTCCGGCTACAGGTGAGTTTATTGCACCGCGTGATGGTGTATACTTTGCGACTTTTACTTTTGCATTACAATCCAGCCAGGTAAATACGGGTTCCAATAATCAGACAGAGGCAATCTGGGAGGTTAGAAATTCAGCCGGCACCATTACCCAAAGAATAAAAACGAATAACGGATATGCTTCTGATACCGGGGCAAGTCCTAATGCAGTACCCGTAGGTTCGGCCTGTACTGTAAGTGTATATCTGAATAAAGGGGACAAATTAAGGCCTTTTACCTGGATAACCGTAGCATTTGATGGCACAACCAGCCAGTTTGATGTTTCAGGAAGCGGAGCTTACAATGCACTTACGATAGTTGAGCAGTAAAACAATATCCAGAAATAATACTTTCATTAACAGCAAATACTGAAACCGTTGGTGGCCACCTGATTATAAGTCAGGTGCTCTCACCAACCGAGCTGTAGAACCCCAGAATCTGGTTACATTTTGAAGGTACAAAGAGTCCGGAATTTTAGATTACGGTTTATAATTATTAGTAATAAGCATATTCTGGCTTAGTTTACGCCATTTGGCTACTGTATTTCTGCTTAATTTAAAATAACGAGCAGTCTCGATATTGTTTAGATTGTTTTTTTTCTGATAATTAAGAATTTCTATGATAGCTGATTGATCATAAGATCTGTGCCGCTGGTTAAGAACATTATTTTCTCTATTCTGAGATCCAAATATTAATGAGTTCAATTTAATTACATCAAGAAAGGATAAGTCTTTTTTTCTTAAAATAGACAGACATTTTTCTTTATTTTCAGGGCATCTTTTTATAATAATGTCATTATAAATTCTCTTGTAATCAGGTTGTAGTTTTTCCATATAATTTTTTGAAGGCACTCCTGTTTATTTCTTCGTTTCATTATTTTTATATTTGGCTATCCATTTATACAGTGTGGTTTTAGGGATCCTATATTCGGTTATAATCTGCTGCTTTGTTTTTTCATTATTTTCAATAAGCTCAAGAATAAACTCTATAACTTCTTTTGTGTAGATGTTTTTTCTGAATTTCGGCAACTCTGATTTTTCATTCTGCTTATGATACATCTCACTGGCCGGAGCATATAAAATCAAGTGTTGAGAGTATAATCTAAAAAAATCATATTTCAGAAGTTTACTCCATCTTAACAGGATTTCAGCATCGAGGCTTTTTGATTGATATATTTCATCCACATCATATTCCGAACAATTAAGAAAATTACAGATCCGTGATAGATCTACATTACATTCCAATACCTTTTGATGTATTAAGAGTCCGATATGAATATCTTTTATATTAATTGAAGCCACTATGAATTGATTTATTAATTATTTTCATTTTCTCTATGAACTAAGGGGGTTACTAATTTCTTAAGTCTTTTTGCTTATTTTTTATAAACCATGATTTATAAATGCAAAATTAGAAGCCTCAATATTTTGGGGAAAAGAAAACAACTAACGATATCTCACAGTGCATCATACGATTTCACACGCCTTAAATAACTGTCTGATTATCATTATTTTTAAATGTACTGTTTTGAATAAGTGTAATGGAAATCGTTTTTAATAACCGGAACGAATGTTTTTACAAATTAAATTCTTGAGATCCAGATATACATATTTTCATCAGAAGAAATATTGAGTTTTCTCCGGATTCTGTATTTTTTTGCCTCAACCGCCCCAACAGTCATTTTTTTGATGGTTGCAATTTGTTTAGTATCGATGTTGAGTTTTATAAATGCACAAATTTCTATATCGGAAACTTTCATCGTAGGATTGATTTCAAGTAATTTTTTATCAAACCCGGAAAAAGTTTTTAAAAAAAGATGATAAAAAGAGG
This sequence comes from Chryseobacterium shigense, assembly GCF_014207845.1. NCBI lineage: Bacteria > Pseudomonadati > Bacteroidota > Flavobacteriia > Flavobacteriales > Weeksellaceae > Chryseobacterium > Chryseobacterium shigense. The sequence goes on along the minus strand of NZ_JACHLC010000005.1, from coordinate 111,072 downwards.
GGTCGTTACTCATTGCAAGTTCAAAAAGCTGGCTTATTGAAAGTGCATCCTCTTGTTTTATTTCTGAAAAATTATCTGTTATTTTAATATCAGAAATTGAACTTTTATTTCTTGAAAGTTCATATTTCTTAAATACCCAAAAAGAGATGATTGCAAGTGCTATAAGTAGAATAATGATTGGGTAATTGCTCTTGCTGAAAGTTTCCGGACTTTTTTGTTTCTCATCCACTTTAAGACTAACCTCTTGTAAGTTTCGTTTTCTTACGATATCGAGACTGTCTTTTAGACTGTTCGTTTTTTCAAGATACTTAACCCGGTTATTTACATCTTTTTTCTCGGCATAAACATCTGCCAAATCATTATAGATGTATTTAAGCAAAGCTTCATTGTTACTTTTCTTTGCATAAACTTCAGCTTCTTTAAAGTGATGGATTGCGCTATCGAGATAATACCTGTTATTTTCTTTGTTTTTAGATTCAAACTGTGCCTTACTTTTATGGTAGACGGCTAAATCAAATATATTGCTGTTTTTTGTGATATATTTTTCTTGTATTTTGAGATAATAGCCGGCCTCTTTATATTGTCCGTTATTGATATATGCAACAACCAGACATCTACTTCCGTTAAGCATCCAATTCAATTTGCCCGGATTGCTGTCATCCATCTTATTGGCTTCCTCAAACATTTTTTTATTGTAATATATACAATTCTTCATGTCTTCGAATTCATCATAAATACTACCCAGAATAAAGTAAGAATTTACATTGATATTTTGTCTCTGAGCAGTATCTTTTACAAGAGAAATATATTTGGAAGCAGATAATACCGTATTTTTTGATTCTTCAAATAATCCCAAATACAAATAGACATAACCTCTATGTACTTTTGCCATACATATACTATAGTAATCATCTATTGCAAGTGCCAATTTTTCAACTTCTTCTGTACTGGCAATTACCTTACTGTATTCTTTTCGAGCATTTATCCGGAATACCTCCAGCTTTAATAATGCTTCTATCTGTCCTTTTTTATAACCAATGTTTTTGGATTGATAGTATACTTCTGCACATAAAGCAGTATAGTTTTTGTCTTCATTATCAAACAAAACCTTTTTAACCGAAAGATTAATACTATCTATTTCCCTAACAGTCAATTGTTTTTGTGGAAAACAAAAAATAAAAGAGAAAGAATATAGTAAAATAATACTTCATATTCATTTAAATTAATAATTATATTTCACTAAAAGCTTTTTGAAAATATAAAACAAAACCTTTGTGAAATTACTGAAATAAATAATATTACTAAAAATTTTCCTGTTTAAATATTTAATTTTCGGGTGTCTGTTATTATGAATCTTATCAATACAATTTTCTATATCAATATCTTCCCTATTTGAAATAATGAAATTATCAGAAATGCCAACGATCCTTTCAATTTTCCTGCAAGAGCATAAAAAAACACTTACAAGAGGGTAAGTGTTTTTTTTGTGGACCCACCTGGGCTCGAATATTTTTTATTTTTTCCTTTATTTATGGGACTTTCAAGCATTTCAATTTTCAAAGGGGGCGTTTTAGGGGACTATTTTCAGAAGATTTACTGATTTAAAACTAAATCTGCATTTAAATGAACTCCATAATAGTCTTCCAAAAACACATCTATAATTTCCTGATTTTCCTCTGACATTAAGAAATTAATTTCTTCTTCATTAAAATTTGGAATTCCAAAATTTTTCATATAATTTCCATTTAGTGAATAATATTCAGAGGAATATGGCTTACTCGTTGATTTTATATAAAACCAAAATAATCTTGATTGTAAAATCTTTTTTATTACGATCATTTCTTCTACTGTATGTCCTACAATAGCTTGACCATTATAAAATAGTAAATCGACATCACTACTTATTAAGTAAGTTGGTATTTTGTCTGAAAATTTAGGGAAAAATATTTTATTACCAATCTGCTCTAATGATTGAGTTCTTCCAAAAGCAAACCATTTCTCATATTCACCCTTACCTTTATCTCTCATCGCTAATATTTTTTTCTTTCGTTTAAAATATTCATAAGCGTTAGGATACATTTCCTTCAAAAAATCTTCATCAAGAGCTTTGGGTTTAATTTTATTATCATATGGAAATAAAACCTTTTCTTTTACCTCTTCAAAATTTATACTTCTACTAAGCTTGTTTGAATTAAGAATATCTTTACATATTCCCTTTTCTATAGGGTACAAATCGCCGTTCTGTAAATAATAAAAATCATTGTCTTCAGCTACGGGTTTAAAAATATAAATATCATTTTTTAATGTTGCAATACCATGTCTAGTACTATAAATCTCTCCAAAAGATTTACCTACAGCTTCTATTCTAGATATAATTTTATTATTATGTAAATTCCATCCTTTCTTAGCATTTAAATCTCCATAGTAAATTGTTTTAAAATCATTGGCATCTTCAGGTAATTCTTTCTTTACAGATCTATAGTATTGGACATGATTTTTCTGGGTATTTTCTAAGAAACAAATACATGTATACGTACTCTTTGATTTGAAAATTTGTTGGGTTCCAAAATCAATAATTTTAACTCCAATCATATTATCTTCAAAATACCTTCGTAAAGATCTACCGTTTAAACTTTTAAAGAAAGTATTCATAGTAATATAGCCCAAAACACCATTAATTGAAAGATTTTCAAAACCTATTTGAAAAAAAGGTATATATAAGTCTGGATTACCTGAGTTACATACAATCCAATTTTGAAGATTTTCTTTTACTGCATCATCTAAATTTCTAGCACAAACGTACGGTGGGTTTCCAACTATAATTTGAAATCCCTCAAAATCATCATAATATTGATCCCATCTAAAAGTTAAAGCGTCACCTTGATGAATATTAAAATAAAACTCTTCAATATCTTCACCTTCTTTTAGAGCAAGCAAACTAAGTAATAATTTGCTTCTAGTAACTGAATACTCTTGAATATCTAATCCAAAAATCTGATTTTGAAAAATAGATTGGTAATTATTTCCAGTTAATCTGTTTAATTCAACAGCAGCAGTATATAAAAAGCCCGAACAACCGCATGATATATCAGCAATTTTAACTTGTTGAAGGACATTAATATTTTTATTAAAAGTTTCACTTATAATATATTCTCTAATTTCTGATGGGGTGTAAATAGCACCATTTACAATTCTATCGGAAGGAGAAATTACAAACTCAAATAGCTCGATAACATCTTCAATGTCTAAATAATCTTTCTCTTTTTTTATTAATTTAATAAACTCCTCTAAAGTAAAATAATCCTCATCATTTTCGGTTATTAAGTAATCAATTACAAATTGATTATGAAGCACATCTATCTTATTAATATATAAAAATGCAGAAATAATAAGTCGGTCTACAAACCAAGGGTTTGATTGACACTCTTGACTTAAATATTTTGTTGCGTTTTTCATTTAAATACTACTTAATTGTTTAGTATAATTTCTATACTCTCGATATAAAATTAACATTCTATCTTTTAATATTTGACTATCTATAACAGATAAAAGATTTTCACAATCTTCTATTAAACTATCTAATTGCTCTATACGGTAGATAATTTCATGTTGAGGTTTGTGGAATTTTAACTTATAATACATCCATTTTCCTAATTCTGTATGATACATTATTTTTCCATCTGGGCATCTATAAAATTGATCATCATAATTATCTTCACATGGATCAATAAAACCTTCATTATTTTGATTATGAATAAATTCATTACCTGTAGGCCAATGAGCTCTTTTGGAATTATTACAAGATCTACAAGCGTAGACTAAATTAGAATAATCAGTATCTTTAATAGTTTTTAAATACTTTTTGGGAACAAAATGATCTAATTCAAACCAAACTGTTCGCCAGACATCAATATCATTACAATAGCCACAACGGTTATCAAAATCTATAATTAGATCGTTCCTGTGATCATTATATTTTGCAACAGAAGCGATTATTTTTCTTCTTTTTGGAGTTGCTTTTCTAAATCTATCCATTTAATTTTTCTGATTTAATTTTTTAAGTTCCTCCAAAATTTCTTTAGTTTCATTAACGAAATCATTTAGTTTTGATATTGAATTTCTTTCGATTAAACTTGCTGGTAAATCCTTACCATTTGGATTTAGTTCATCAAATAATATATAAAGTTTCGTTAGCTCTTCTTCCTCACTAACATTTAATCCCTGAGTATTTCGCTTTTCTACTAGGTTCTCAATTTTCAGGTTGGTATCGTCAATTTTTTTATAATAATTTGTGATATTAGATAGGATTTTTTTCTTGAAAAATTCCAATTCTTCCTCATCTTTATCATCTTCTATAGTAAGAATATCTTTACTGTAGATTATATGCACATCATCAGTATGACTAATAGCCTGATTAGGATAAGAAGTTAACATGACAATTGGAAAATATGGTCTTAAATACTTCATTTCCTCAACTATTTTATTTCCATTAAAAGGAACTTCAGCATTTTCTTCTAATAAATAATCTGTTACTATAGCATCAACATCACTATCAATTAATAATTTAGTGATTGCTTGAATTGAAGATTCTGAATTAACTTCTATTCTCTCAATATCAAAATCATCTTTAAATGTATGATAAAAGGTATTTATCCAACCTTTATCTTCGTCTATGTATGCGATCTTATATTTCATTTTCTAATTTTAAAACTAATCTTAAATGTTAAACCTTCATCTATTTTTAGAATTGAAATAGATGAGTTATTATATTCTTCAATGATAGATTTTACTATATAAAGACCTAAACCAGTCCCAATTTTATTACCCTTATTATCTGTTTTTGATGATTCATTCAAATTAAAAATTTCCTCAGGCATATCTTTATATTTTCCATCTAGACCTTTACCATTGTCCGAAAAAATTATTTCGATATTATTTTCATTTTTCTTCCAGCTAATTTCGATTTTTTTTCCTTCTTTATTATAACCATAATGTGCATTTATAGAATTTGAAAGAAGATTATTAAAAATCGAATCCATGTTTACCTCAAAGGCTCTTACAGTATGTTCTTCATCATCCTCCTTTTTTAGTTCCAAACTAATATTCCTTTGCTCTAAAGCTTTGCTCCAATTAGCCTTGAAATTCTCGAAATATTTTGAAAAATCTAAATTTTTTCTTTCTCGTTTATCTATTTTTAGAGTGCTTAAAGAATAATCTAACCAATGTTTTAATTTTATGTCTTCATCTCTCATTAAATTAATCATATAAAAAGGATTATCATCCTGATCTAGTTCTTCTGAAAGCTTTACTTCATCCAAATGCTTTTTCAACTCACTTAACAAAAATTTTGTTCTTGGTACAAGCCTAGCACGCAAACTTCTTACTTCATGAGCAAAGGATGATATAATCAGACCAACACTAGCCAACCCTCGCAATAATCGCAGTTCTTCATCCTTTTTTTCATTAGATTTCTCTAAGATAAATATTGTATCAGCCATCTGCTCTTCACTATCGGAATAGTCTGTTGATTCTTCAGAATTTGGCTCATCATCATTTTTAGGTTTTTCAGCTCTTTCTTGCTTTTGTTTACGTATTCTCTCAGCTTCTTTAAGACCAATTCTTAACATTTCCACATCAAGATTCCTAATCGAATTCAACCTAAATAGACTATTCATTACAACATTTCTATCCTTTTCAAAGAGTGATATTATTTCAAGTAAGATATTTTTAAATAATTCAAATTCGTCATTTTCTATTAAACCTTCTCGACCTGATTTATCTTGAAAGCTTGTATTATTTAGTCTTGAAATTTTTACTGTTCCAGCTATTTGATTTGGTCTAATTCTATATCCTCCTAACCTTTGCCCTGCTCCACCAGGACTTTGGGCTTGCCGCTCTCCAAGTCGTAACCAATCATCTCCATTTTCACCATACGGTCGTATTCTGAAATCATCTCTAAATATTTTAATTCCTCCAAACTTTCTTAACCACGCCCTTCTATTTGCACTATTTATATTTTTATAAGGATATTTTTTCACATCATCTTGATCATCAGAAATCGTATTTTTTAAAAAATAAAATGTAAAATCAAACTTTCCAATTCTTTTGAGCATATCCTTATCAATTTTATCTGATAAAAGTTCAGAGGTTGGTAAAGTAAATTTAATCGTATCTTTTTTGAAATCTTCCAATCTATAAGGATATTTTTTCATTATATCAAAATCGAAAATACCTGAATATCTATTTTCGAGAACTTCTATATCTAGCTCATTCCGCAGTATTTCTACATTTAATATTTCATTTTCATAAGATGCATTAATTTTGTAATCAAAATCATCATAAAAGGCTCTTTTTACTTGACCATACTCTTCTAAATTATTAAGAAGAAAAAAATCAATATTAAAGTCTTTTTGTTCTTCTGGAGGCAAAAGCATTTCTAAGTTGGAAAATAATTTATTAAGTTTATCTTCATCCCACTCATCATTGAGTTCACTAATTTCTATAATTGTACCAGAGGTAAAATCAGTTTTATTTATTAATTGCTGGATGCGAGTAAATGAAGAATACTTAGTTATTAATTCTTCTTTTAAATTTATATTTTCACGTTCTGTTAATAATGCCTCTATATCAGATACCACAGCACCTTTTACATCAAAATCTTTCCAATCTACCGTCCATTCAAAACCTAAATTTTCGCTATTATCAATTGTTGATATATCATCATCCTCTTCTTTTACAATAAGTTGAGGAATAGATAGCATATTTGTTAGCATACCCAACCTATTAAGAGCAAATCTACCAATACCTTTTGCACCCGTTTTTATTCTTCCATTCTCAGTTGTATATTCATAAAGCTTATTATCCGTCCCAATAGTCATCCATTGATTTTGAATAATATTGCCACACATTCCAACACCATTATCAATTATGTAAATTGTACTAATTGATTTATCAATTTTTCTATTTTCAATTACTACTCCTTCAGAAGATATTATTTTTTCATTGTGATATTTAAGGTCAAAGATCAGTATACAATTGGTAGCATCAGCATCATATGTATTTTTGACTAACTCTATAATTGCTCCTTCCTCTGTTGAGAAATTTTCCAAGCCTATAAGTTTTGCGGTTCTTGCAGAAACTTTAAATGGTACTTTTAATGTATTATTACTCATTAATATCTTATTAAGGTGGATTATTGGTTTTAATATTTAGGCATATGTATCTGGCTAATATAGTTGCTGTAAATATCTAATAACTAATCTACAAAAATAGCCTAAAATAATAATTTAAAATATTGTTTGAAAATAAAAAACAACGAGATATTAATCTCGTTGTTTTCTAAACAAATACATTGCAAAATTACAGCAATAACCTATTTTATAAAAATTTCTCCAAACATGCAATATTACAGTTAGCAATACATAAAAAACAAATTTTAAAATTCCGATTTTATCCTTGCAACATTTTTATATTAGACTTTGCTTGTATTAGTTTTAACCATTATTATTTTATTTCAAATTACTTAGCGAACAGATTTCCTAGTGAGAAATTTTTAAAGCTTAAATAGGTACATTTCTAAGATTGACTTACTTTTTTCAATGTATCTTCATTTAGAAACTCCCATCACTAAAGTTTTGAGAGGAATATATATTGGTCCATCGGATGCTTTATAATTGTCTGATCCACCTCTGCCCTTTACTATATCTTCTATATTAGTAATAATAGTTTTAGAGATATATTAACCTTAGTTACTACTTGAAATAGCAGGCACGACGAGTTTATTGATCCTTGCTGACAATTTCCGATGAAACTCTTTTTTCACAAAATCATCATCTCCTTTATATTGATTGTAAATATCTTCCAAATTTGCAAGATATTTATTCCTATTATTTGTATTCAAGATCGGAGATGCGAACTCAATAAACTTTTTAACTCCAAAATATTTCAATCCTAGAAATTTCAAATATTCATCAAAAGCTTTTGCGCTCTTGCTATTTAACTGAGACTTCACAAGACCCTGAGTAATATCTGGCGAAATTTCATTTACAAATGAGATATTAACAAAAAGTTTGTATAATTCGTTACCCAACGAATGAAAATTCTTTCTGATAGATTCCAGAGTCCGTATTTTACTTTTTATGGAAAACCGATTAAATTGACTCACTCGCTTCACTCTCAGCTCAATCCTAATAAAGCTATTATTCTTTGAGACTTTTTTTACCAAATGCTTCCTTCTTACCTTGCTTGCATTTTTGAAAACTTCATTTTGTTGAGATTCTCTTTCTAATTTATTATATACAGAGACTTCATATTTTTGATTTTTAAAATTAACAGTATTTCCAATTCGTAGCGTATTTTCCATACCTTTCATTCTTGAAACACTACTCATAATAGAAGCTATATTCATATTAAACCTGATATTTACCCCCAATTCGACCTGAGTAATTTTTGCCTTCCAAAATTTTTCTTTTTCAATCCCGAACTCGTGCGCATACAGTTCGATTATTTCAACAAAATTCAAATAATTTAGATCAGTAAAAGGATTTAAATTTTTGATGCGGATAAAGTCTTTTCTTATGTTTTGACAAACCGACAATCTACCTTCTTTTGCGTTCAATTTTCTTTTAAAACTGATGAACTTATTCTGGTATGACAGCTTTTTGATAATATGTTCTTGTTGAACTACAATTTCAGATTTTGGTAAATTACAATCTTCAGCTTTTACCTTTTGTGACAAAAAAGAAATCACATCAGGGTCAGCTTTAAAAATTTCAAATCCACCTTCCTCTCTTATTTTTATAAATTTTGTCGCTAAGATATAATCGCTTAGCGATACATTTTCAAGATAAAATTTAATTAAATCTACCATACTACTTTTTTTGTAAAAATTTTTCCAGTTCTGCTCTATTAACATAAATCTTCCCGTTCCTATTGGGCTGAGGAGCATCAAAACCTTTTTTCTTAATCTATCAAATGTTGATCGGCTCATATTGAATAACTCCAACGTTTCTTCTACAGTCAAAATTTCTTTGGATTTTATGTTTTCTAATGCTAAAGATTCTAATACTGCTATTCTTTTTTTAAGTTTGTTAGTGCGGTTCAGTAAGAACAGAAACCGTCTTTCTTTTAATTTTCTCATTTTATATAACACTTTCTTATATAATAGCAGGGAAACAAAAGTAAAATCCTGAAAATTGCGTTAATTTTTTGTTAAAGTTTTCTTACAAAAGTTAAAAAACACGAAAATAGACGACTAAAAGCCGCCTATGAAGATCACACATCGAATATATTTGAAACTTTTCACTTGTATTACTCAGTGAAGTATAGTTTTAAAAGATAAAATTCATTCTAAATAGTAAGTTTTTACTTTCGGTTCCACTGAAGCCGATCAGATTACCCGTACTTGTTTCTTCTTATATTATGACTTGCATTTTTTACTTATTATTTTAGTAAAACATATCATGCTTTTACTTGCTTTCCTCTTGTTTTTATTTTCCTTTAAAATCTTGATATTCTAAATATACACCCTTTAGAGAGCATTAAAATGTAATCTTATAAGTTCCCATTGAACTTACATCGGCTTTTTCAGCCTTTACATATTTCTTGATCCAACCAATTGACGTTGATACAATGCAAGAATCTGAACCCCCTCCCGATCTTCTGGCAGAAACTACATTCCCTGCCTTGTCTACGGTATAGGCAATCGTAACAGAACCTCTTGCCGTGCAACTATGAGAAGGTTGTTCTCCTCCTCTTCCCATTGTTCCAGGAATATAACCTATTAATTTTCGATCAATTCCCACTTTGCTATTACCGTTTCCATCACCGCCTAAAGGATCTCCTGTATTTTCATTTTGGATTACTTCTTTTCCTCTTCCTTTTATAAGATTCCCAAAGACAGGATTTTCTTTTTCATTCTCAATATATTTTTCATTTTTATCAGTTCGATAATATTTAATTTTTTCTGCCATCATAAATCCTTCAACATCACGAAAAGTTATCTTATCTAAGCTATTGGTAATACCCTGAATATACGCCTTACTATTTTTACATTTTCTGGAAGTAAAATCAATAATATTCCCGTTATCATCTTTGTACATTTCGGCTTTTTCCAGCTTTTCAGCTTTTACATTCGTATAGGAAGCATAATATCTGACCTGGTTAGCACACGTGGTATCTAGCAAAAAGAAATCTAAGCTTTTTTCAGCTCCAACCAAGATTCCTTCTTCATTGAAGTAGTAGTTATAGGATGTTTTACTATCTCCGATATGCCCCCATAAATCATCAGATTTACTGATATAGACAATTTTATTATTTTTTCTAATGATTTTATAGAATAAATCCCATTGAAGTTCAAATTCTTCCACTGGATTATCGGTTTTACTTTGTTTTATTCCACCGTCAGTCAGTTTAACATACTCAATAACTTTTGAAGGCTGATTTTTCAAAACTTCTTTTACAAACAGCTTAGTCTGCTTCAATTCGTTTTCATAAGAATCTTGGGAATAAAAAACTGAGAAAAGACTCAGAGTGATAAGTACGATTATTTTTTTCATGATTAATTGATTTGTATTGAGTCTTCTTCCAATTTTTCATTTTTCCTATTGTTGAATTCATCCTGATAGATTTCGCTCGATTTATATTTATCCGCAGAATAGTTGTAGGTATTTTCATAAGCAGGCGGATAGGATTCATTAATTTTGTATGATTGTTTTCTTTCTTTAAAAATTTCCTCATGTTTTAGGCTTTCATCTTCAAATACAACCTTTGTTAATCCCAATATTCCGTAAGCTGTAATGAGGTTTTCTTGTAAATTTTCATCTCTGAATACCAATTTTCTTAGAATCACTAAGTCCTCCTCATAAATACCGATATTTTTGTATCCTTTTTTTGAAATACTATTCACAATAAAATTTTCAGAACTTTTCTCACTGAGCTCTTCACCAATAAAAATATTTTTAAACGTTTTTATGAGTTGAGGTTGTGAAATCATCATATCATCAACAATCTTATTCTGTATTTTAGCCCGATCAGGCTTTAAGAAGAAAGCAGAAACGCTAAACAAGATGATTATACCAACTATGATATAAAAAGAATAACTTTCTCCTGACTGCATTTTTTGAGTGATGTAAAGGTCATTTACAGCCTTTTTATTAACATCTTTATCACCTGAATCCTGAACCTCATCAGGAAACATGATCGAAATATCCCGTAGTATTTCTAAAGCAAGATCATTATTATATTGTTCAACGATTTTAGGAATCCTGAAGAGTTCAATAATTGCCCAGATAAAAAAACCTCCCACGGTAAAAATATACAGTATCAGCCAACCCCATTTTTTAAGGTAGGCGTAATGCCATCCTAAAAGAAACCAAAGCAGGTAAGATATTCCTACAGATTTTTTTCGTCTTTCAAATTCACTAATGAAGATTCGTTGTTGTTCTGAGTTCAGGTCTCGAAATTTTTTCTGAATCAGATAAGAAAAGTTTCCCATGATTATTAGTAACCATTCAGTTCCAAAACGGCAATTTAATACATAGAAAAAGCGTGGAACTTAAACCGTATTAGTAACCGAGGTACTGCCATACCCAACGCACATAATAGGAAAAGCCCACGCATGACGGGGCGATTCACTATTTAGTCTCAGTGCGTTAGAAAATTGGCAGTTTTCGGTAACGAGAATAAACAGCTTACGCTTTTATTTTAATTATATTTTTATCTTTTACAAATTTATTAATTTATCCGAAACGAACATTACTCATTACGCTTTTAAGATTATTAATATTTGAATTTGTATAAATCAAAGTATTGGCAATATTTACATGTCCTAGTAGCTTACTTACAATAGGAAGGGAGATATTACAATTGTTCACCAAATAAGAAGCAAAAGTATGACGTCCAACATGAAATGTTATATTTTTATTGATCTTACACTCTTTTGCTATTTCTTTCAGAATAGAATTTCCTACTTGATTACTGACCTCTCTAAAGATTTTTGTATTGGACTTTTGACTTACCATATATTTCAAGAGTAATGTTTTTATTTGACTATTCATTGGAATATCAATATTATGCTTAGTTTTTAACATCTTCTTTGATATAATTCCTTTGTTAAAGTCTATATCTGATACTTTCAATGAAAACAGGTCAGAATACCTTAAACCTGAATAACAGGAAAGCAAAAACATATCCCTTACTGTATTAGCTAAAATACTATCGCTTTTAAAACCTTTAAACTTAACTACTTCATCTTCATCTAAAAAAACAGTTTTATGCTTTGGAGTCTTAATTGTAAACATATCTTTACCGTACGGCTGCTCAATTTTTGCTTTTTTATATCTATTAGCTTCATTTATAATACATTTCAAGCACTTATGATGATTGTAAATACCCCCATCTCCAATATTCAAGCCTTTTAAATAATTATCAAATCTTGTGATAAAAGCAACATCAATATTTGAAGTAGATATTCTCGGTTGAAATGCTTTTAATCTGCTACGTAAAGTAGCATACTTATATTTAGTATCATCACAAATTTTTGGTTTCTTTATTTCCATGACTGAATCGAAAACATCATAAAAATTGCTGTTCTTTGTCCCATTTAAAAATTTATCTATATCAGAAAATGATAATTGATACCCTGCAATAATGCTATCTGTGCAAAATTCCTCTAAATCGCTTTTTCGCTTATCAATCATCTTGTTCAGATTTCCATATCCTTTGCCTATTGCACGACCTGCATCCGTATCCCAATGCGAAGGATGTATTTTTTCTCCGATTGAAATTCTTTTTTTATCTCCATTCATTCTGATTTGAATACATATAGGACATTCGCCTGTTTTTTTATCAGTCTTATCAGTTCTGATGATTGCTTTAATGATTGGTTTTCTCATTTTATAATATTTTAATTGTTACTTTCTTATTCATACATCGGTAACAATTAAAAAATCAGCTAAGATAGATAAAAAGATTAAAATATCAAATTAATAATTTGATAATCAATCAATTACAATCATGTTAAAGTTTATTAACTTCTCGTTAAAGGGATTTTTCAACAATAAAAAAGTATATTTCTTTATAAAAATTGATAGTTCTAGTTACAAAAGCACTCATTAAATACATTGCTTTTTGGTCATCATATATTCGATTTTCAATTTTTGTCCAATATTCCTTATCATCAGTTATAAAGAATTCTGATGCTTCTAGATCTTCGGCTTTCAGTTTAGGGTTTTCACGATTACCATGACTTCGATTCTCTTCTAACGAAATAGCTCTCAAATTAGCATTCATATTATGCCAATCTCTAATTTGAGGATTAACATTTTGTTGTTGATATACCCAACTACTTGGATATATGTGATCATAATCCCATGGTCTATTTGTATCACTTAAAACTTCCAGACTATTGAATTCCCGAAAGTTTTTATTAAAATAATCTCTCTGACAATAAATCAATACGTTACGATTCCAAGCTAATTGATTTGCAAGATGGTTCCATTGGTTTTTATAAATCTCAGATTTTTCACCTTCATCAAAACCTTTTTCATCCAAAGCATTATCAAAAAGTTTTAAATATTCCTCCTTTGAAGGATAAAACTCATTCCATCTGACTTTCTTTTCAATCACCATTTTATAAACTACTTGCAGATCGGATATTTTAGGCATTGTAATAAATAGATAATTGCTGTAAGCAAGTTTTTGTAAGCTTTGATAAGTCCAGAAAGATAATTTTGACGACTCACCCCATATTTCTTTTGGTAATTTATTTTTATCCAAAGTAAATAATGTTAAATAGAAAAAGCCTTTTTTTATTTCTGAGAAACTCTCTGGTTTGATGTTGTAATAATGAATATAAATCCAATTTAGATAAAAAAGAAAGATTTCTGGGTAATCATTTATTAAACTTTTCACTAAGATTATTGGTAATTTGATTTTATTTTCAGACAATAAAATATCAAATGATCTTTTAAAAACTTTATTTGCCATACTTTCATTATCACTACCAATAAAGTCTTCCAACCTTTTTAAAAAATCTAAATTATTTAATCTATCTCTAAATTGATTTACACTGAACGAATTTGGATAATTATTTTGACTTAAGTCAGACCAAACCAACCTATTAACAAATGATAACAATCTTGAAGGTTGAATAAAATCAGCACTGATTGATTCTACTAATTCTTTACTTTTTGGAAATTCAGCCTTATAGATCGAATAAATTAACTCTTCTCCATTAAGAGGAGTTCCTTGTGAATTTAATCTTACAAATAGTGTAGGATCCTCTTTTTCTTGGCTATTAGCTACTTTTATTAATGAATTACTCAATACTATTGCTGGAATTGAGTAACTCGTCAAATTCTTGCTTATTTCGTCAATAAAATCATCGAAAGCATTTGAAGAAATGAACTCTTCATATAAGCTCTCTTTTTGATTATTCATTTTTATATCAGCAATCTGATTAATTAATTTTTCTTTTGAAGATGTAGCATCTTGCTTTCCATAAATATATTTTAATAGAAAAACTAATGGAATGGGAAGATTTGCATCAAAAGGAAAAACATCGATATTTTTCAGCTCAGTATATTTTACATTTCTTCCAGCATTCCTAAAAATATCTAATGCTCTTTTTCGATCAGAGATACTTAGAGTAGAACTATTGTTTTTTGCTTGATAACCCCAAGGATGAGATCTTGTGAGAACTCTGATTAAATATCTATTAGTATTACTAACTTTTTCAGGATTCAGATCAATCCAAACCGTAGGAATATGATAGTAATTTTTATTTTTACTATCAAAAAATGTTGCAGAACCTTCTTCCCAAGGATTAAAAAATCCTAAAGAAATTGAAGTGGAACGTTGCTGACCGTCTAATAATTCAAAGGTACTATCCGTAGTTTCTGCCAAAAGAAATGCTCCAATAGGATAACCTCTCAAAATCGAATCCCAAACAGTTTCTATTTGATTTGGCTTCCATACAAAAGATCTTTGTAAAATTGGCAACTTAATCTTCTCATCACCTTTTAATTGCCAATTGGCAATATTTTCTAAAGAATAAAATTGGTTTTTTGATACAGTCATGATTTACGTTAGTTTTTTTTCAAATATATCGAAACAAACTAACACAATCATCAATTCTGAATATACGAGGGGGGGGGGCGGATCGGGGGACGTTATTGTGACGAACCATGACGAATGATGACGAAATAAATCAACAAAAAAACCCCATAAACAGGGGCTTTTTTAATTTTGAAGAAATTTCATTCTTCACTTTCGTGGTCCCACCTGGGCTCGAACCAGGGACCACCTGATTATGAGTCAGGTGCTCTAACCAACTGAGCTATAGGACCTCAAAACTTGGTTAAATTTTGTGATTGCAAAAATAGCAAAATTTCTTTCACTACAAAACTTTTTATTGCTTTTCTTGACAAAGTTCTACCAGTACACCATTCGTAGATTTTGGGTGTAGGAATACAACTAATTTGTTATCAGCACCTTCTTTCGGTTCATCGGAGATAAACTGGAATCCTTCTTTTTTTAATCTTTCAATTTCTGTAAGGATATTTTCTACGCCAAATGCCAAATGATGGATCCCTTCACCTTTTTTATCTATAAATTTTGAGATTGGGCTTTCGGGATTACTCGCTTCCAGCAGCTCAATTTTACTTTCCCCGGTTTCATAAAAAGAAGTCATTACCCCTTCCCTTTCCACCGTTTCTTTTTTATAAGACTCTTTTCCTAATAATCTGGTAAAAAGTTCATCAGAAATTCCCAAAGATTTTACGGCGATACCAATATGTTCTAGCTTCATAAACACTAATAAATATAATTAAATCGTAAATTTGATACCTGAGCTGAATTTCAAAGGTATCAATTCAAACAAAAGTACTAAATTTGCATAACTTATGGAAAGTAACAGACAAAGAAAAGTAGCACAGATCATTCAGGAAGACTTCGCAGAGCTTTTCCGTAAACAATCTTCGGAAAGCAAGCAAAGTATATTGGTATCCGTTTCAGATGTAAAAGTATCTGCAGATCTGGGTATTGCTAAAATTTATTTAAGTATTTTCCCGCAGGAATTCCGTTCCGCGGTGATGAAGGAGATTGAAGAAAACAAACCTCAGTACAGAAATTTCATCGGCCAGAAAATGGCAAAACAGGTACGTATTATTCCTCAGCTTAACTTTTATCTGGACACAGCTCTTGATGATGTTGAAAAGCTGGAAAGAGAATTAAGAGGTGAAGGCGACAATCCGGTTTTATAAATCTTGAAGAATATTGCATTTTACATAGCATCCAGATACCTTTTGGCTAAAAAAGGGAGTACCGCCGTGACCTTTATTACATGGCTTTCGGTAGGCGCAATGACTGTTGCTGTAACTGCAATGTTCGTAATTATCTCAGTTTTTTCAGGCCTTGAAACCCTGAATAAAGACCTTATCTCCAATCTTCACGCGGACCTTACCCTGGAAAGTACTTCAGGAAAAACAGTGAAAAACCTCGATAAGGTCACAAAAGTTTTAGAAAATGACAAAGCGATCAGCAGCTTTTCCCGTATTATTGAAGAAAAAGTATACGTTAATTATAAAGGTAAAGGTGATATTGCTTATTTAAGAGGAGTTGATTCCGCTTACATAAAAGTCAACCCTATTGATAAGGACGTTTTCTACGGAACTTATCCAAGTTTCAAGTACTCCAATGAAGTATTAATGGAAACCAACCTTCACAACAGGCTTTCAATTCCTATAGATTCCACCAGCAATTATGCTACAGTTTTTATGCCTAAGCCCGGGACCGGTATTATCAATAAAGAAGAAGATATATATAATAAAAGAGATTTTCTTGTAACAGGAGTTTTTCCGGGAAAAGAACAGCTTGACAGTTATATCATTGCCCCTATAGAACTTACAGAAGAATTGCTTAGCCTTCCTAAGAAATCCGCATACCAGATTGTAATTAAATTAAAAAATCCGGACAATGCAGATGCTGTGAAACAAAATCTTCTTACCTCGCTGGGGAAAAATATTGAAATAAAAACCAAAGAAGAAGAAAATGCAGCCTTCTGGAAGATGATCAATACAGAAAAAATGTTTATCTATCTGATCTTCGCACTGGTTATCTTCATCACAACCTTTAACCTGGCTGGGGCTATTATCATTCTTCAGCTTGATAAAAAAGAACAGGCAAGGTCCCTTATTTCATTAGGATTTCCAATCAGTCACTTAAGAATGACGTATTTCTATACCGGACTTCTTATTGTAATTTCCGGAGTGATTTCAGGACTGATCGTAGGAACCCTGCTTTGCTATTTCCAGCTTTATACCGAATTCTTCAGAGCCAATGAAATACTTCCTTTTCCTGTAAAAATCGTCGGAAAAAATTACCTTATCGTAGCATTTACCGCTTCCCTATTCGGAATTATTATTTCCTGGTTCTTTTCCAAAATCAGCAAAGACTATATTACCAAAAGTTAATATACATTATTTAAAATAAAATCAACTTCATTTTCAATTTTTTGTACCTTTACGGCCCAATTTTTTTGAAATGAAACGAATTTTATCCTTTTTTCTTCTGAGTTCTGCAATTTTTCTTGCATCAGCACAGGCACCTGTCACGTATTATGACGGAACAGCAGGTTTAACCGGTATAGCTTTAAAAAATAAGTTAAGCCAGATTATTACGGATGGTCACCAGGCTAAAACCTATAATGGTTTATGGACTGCTTACCAGACCACCGATCGTGATTATTTCTATGAAAATGACGGAACTGTTTTGGATATTTATTCTGAAAATCCAACAGGACAGGATCCGTATAACTATACAATCATTACTAACCAATGCGGACAGTATAACAGCGAAAGTGATTGTTACAACAGAGAGCATATTGTTCCTCAAAGTCTCTTTGATGAGGCTTCCCCAATGGTAGCTGACGTAAATTTCATAAGAGCAACCGACGGAAAAGTAAATGGTATGAGATCGAACTATCCATTCGGAAAAGTACAAAACGCATCCTTTACTTCACTAAACGGATCAAAACTTGGAAGCTCTGCATCTCCAGGCTATGGCGGAACTGTATTTGAACCAATTGATGCATTCAAAGGTGATGTCGCCAGAATGATCTTCTACTTTGTAACAAGATACCAGTCTCAACTGGGAAGTTTTACAAGTGCAAACGGAACAGGAGACATGCTTGGAACAACAGCATTTCCCGGATTACAAACCTGGGAACTGGACCAGCTTAGAGCCTGGCATATATCAGATCCTGTATCATCCGCTGAAATTGCCAGAAACAATGCAACCTATGAATACCAGCAAAATAAAAACCCTTTCATAGATCATCCTGAGTTTGTTGAGCTGATTTGGGGATCAGCCGTGGCAGATACACAATCTCCTACAGCGGCTACCAATTTAGTTGCTCAAAATCCTACTTCAAGTACGATGTCTCTGAGCTGGACAGCTGCTACGGATAATATTGGTGTGGTAGCCTATAACGTATATGCTAACGGAGTATTAAAAGCAACAGTTTCAGGAACTACGGCAACAGTTCAGGGCTTAACACCATCAACAGCTTATACATTCTATGTAATTGCTAAAGATGCTGCCGGAAATTCTTCTCCGCAAAGTAATGATGCAAACGGAACAACACTTGCAGGACAGCCAAGCGGAACAAGCTGTGGAACAGAAAATTTCAGTAATATTCCAGCCTCAGATTCCCAATATTTAACAAGAACATGGACCAGTAATAATATTTCCTGGACTGCTACCGCTGCAAGAACTGACGAAACTGTTAATGGTAAAGCGATCACCATCAGAAATGGAAATTTAACAAGTTCCGCAATTTCAGGAGGTATTCAGAATTTAGAAATAAAAACCCAGCTGAAATATGGAAGTACAGCAGGAACTATGAACGTACTGATCAATGATGTACAAGTAGGTACCATATCTTATACAGCAGAAAAAACAGTGTCTACAATAAACATCAATAATATTAATGTAAGCGGAAATGTTGTAATTAAAATCGTTAACCCTGTCTCTGCCAGTGGAAACAGAGTTGCCTTGGATGATCTTACATGGACATGTTTCAACACATTAGGAACTTCAGAAGTGAAAAAAGACAAATCTGAATTCACCATCTACCCTAACCCTGTTAAAAACAATGAATTATTTGTTAAAGGTGAAAACCTGGGCAAAATTTCAAAAGCAGAGATTTATGACCTTTCAGGAAAACTGATTGAAGTGATTGCAAATCCTTTCAAAAACTCCAATAAAATTAACCTTAAAGGACTTGCCAAAGGAAATTATATCCTAAAAACAGACAGCTTCTCTACAAAGTTCGTGGTAGAATAATCTGTAAAAAATATTTGAGAACAAAGACCGATTTATTCGGTCTTTTTTTTATTTTTGATCTATGGATTCCAATAAAAAATTAGGACTGATAGGAAAAAACATCTCCTATTCCTTTTCTAAAAAATTCTTCGAAGACAAGTTTCAAAAGCTGATGCTGAAAGACTTCACTTACGATATTTTTGACCTGAATGAAATTAATGAAGTAGAAAGTCTCCTTAACGATCCGGAACTTTTAGGATTCAATGTCACCATTCCCTACAAAGAAAAGATTATGGATTATCTTGACGGCCTTAGTGATGAAGCGGAAAAAATTGGCGCCGTAAACTGTGTTCTGATCAGAGACGGTAAAAAAACAGGTTATAATACTGATGCTTTCGGTTTTGAAAAAACATTCCTTCTTCACAAAAAACCACATCAGAATAAAGCTCTTATCCTTGGAAACGGAGGCGCCGCAAAAGCAGTGAAATATGTTATGGATAAACATGGAATACCATCAATCACCATTTCCAGAAATTCCGAAATTAATTTTAAAAATCTCGACAGCGAAACTGTGCGCGGTCACCAGATCATTATCCAGTGTACGCCCGTAGGTACCTTTCCCAATGTTGAAGACTGCCTGGAATTTCCCTTCGAAGGAATCACTTCTGAACACCTGATCATTGATCTTATCTACAACCCTAATTATACCCAGTTCATTATTAAAGCATCTGAAAAAGGAGCAAAAACAGTGAACGGTTATTATATGCTTGAACAGCAAGCAGAAAAAGCTTGGGAAATTTGGAATTTTCAAAAAAAATAACCTAAATTAGTACCTTAATTGGCTTTGCAGCTATATTATGCAAAAGGATATTAACGCCACTCACATAAAAGATTTGCTATGATTACAGAAAACAATCTTTCTGAAAACGAAGAAAACAAAAATTCTAACGAAGTATCTCAAGAAGAAACCTCAGAAATATCCCTGCCTCATGATGAAAATACTCATGAAGATGCGGAGCATTTAGAGGAAGACCATGCTGATGACATCTCTCTGGCTGATGCTTTGAAAGAAATGGAAACCATTATCAATTCGGCCAATGCAGGTGAAAACTTCAAAAGATTCAATCAGTTAAAAGAAAAAGCAAGTCATTACATTCACGATGAAGTGGAAGACAAGAAGCATGAATATGTAGAAGGCGGAAATCCTCCCGAAAATTTCAGCTACGAGCATCCTTTACAGTCCAAATTCTCTGCATTAATCAATATTTTCAGAGAAAAGCACGACAGTTATCAGAAATCCCAGGACGAAGAGCAGAAGAAAAACCTTGAACATCGTCAGAATATCATAGAAAGACTTAAAAACCTTTACACCAATTCTGAGCCGGGAACCAATCTTTTCAAATCCATCCGTGAGATTAAGGAAGAATGGTCAAAAGCCGGACAGGTCGCAAAATCTGAGTTCAAAATCCTTAACAATAACTATTTCCACCATCTGAACCAGTTTTATCAGATGCTGGATCTGAATAAAGAATTTCTTGAGCAGGAATTCAGCCATAATTTAGAAAAAAGACAGCATATCATTGCCCGCGCCAAAGAGCTGGAAAATGAACCTGTTATCCAGAAAGCCCTGAATGAACTTCAGTATCTTCACAAACTCTGGAAAGAAGAAGCAGAACCTGTAGCTGAAGAATTCCGTGAAAAAACATGGGAAGAGTTCAAAGAGATTTCCAACAAAATCCATGAAAGAAAATCTGAACTATCTGCGGCTATTGAAGGAGAGCAGAACAGCAACCTGGAAAAGAAGAACCAGATCATCGCAGAAATTAAAAAACTGTCTGAACCTTCTGAAACTCCTAACCACAGCTACTGGCAGAACTCTATCAAAAGAGTGGAAGATCTCCGCACAGAATTCTTAAAAACAGGAAGTGTGCCGAGAAAACTCTCCAACCAGAACTGGAATGATTTTAAAACCATCCTCAGAGGCTTTAATACCACAAAAAACAATTATTACAAATCTCTGAAAGGTTCCCAGCAGGCCAATCTGGAAGAAAAACTAAAATTAATCCAGACCGCTCAGGATAACATGAACAATGAAGAATGGGATATTGCCGTTCCTTTATTCAAAAAGCTTCAGGAAGACTGGAAAAAGATAGGCCATGTTCCCAAAAGCATGACCAATAAGATCTGGGACGAGTTCCGTGATGCATGTAATACATTCTTCAACAATTACAGGGAGAAGAACAATGCTTCCAACGATAACTGGAAAGAGAACTACAAACAGAAAAAAGAAATCCTTGAAGATCTGAAAACCGTTTCCAATGATGAAGGCAGCATCGAAAGAATTGAAGCCATAAAAACAGCCTGGAATAACATCGGAAAGGTACCGAGAGACAAAATATCGATCAATACCGAATTCAACAGAACCTTAAGAGAAAAGCTGAAACTGAACAAGATCAACGAACTTGAACTGAAAGAGGAAGGATTAACGGAGAACCAGCTTACAGACAAAGCAAGAAAAATCAAGAGCCAGATTTCTGACCTTGAAGCTGAAATTGTAAAACTGGAAAACAACCTGGCATTCTTCAACAAACCGTCAAGAGAAAACCCTCTTCTTAGAGACACTTTCAACACAATCGACGAGAAGAAGGCCCATCTGGAAACTTTAAAACAAAATCTTCACAATATTATTACCGGAGATTAATCTATTAAACAATATAAAAAGGCGGAGCAAAGAAATTTGTCTTCGCTTTTTTCTTTTCACTTTATGAATAACGACGAATTATACATAAAAAGATGCATTGAACTGGCCCAAAAAGCTTTAGGCAAAACCTACCCCAATCCACTTGTGGGCAGTGTAATTGTTCACAACGGAAAAATTATCGGGGAAGGTTACCACCACAAAGCCGGAGAAAATCACGCGGAGATCAATGCAATCAATTCTGTAGAAAATAAAGACCTTATCCCGGAATCTACCATCTATGTTTCCCTGGAACCATGCGCCCATTACGGGAAAACTCCGCCGTGCGCTTTAAAGATCAAGGAACTTGGCTTTAAAAAAGTAGTGATTGGCGCTATGGACTCCCACGACAAAGTAAATGGTAAAGGAAAAAAGATCATTCAGGAGGCCGGTATTGAAGCTGTTTCAGGAATACTGGAAAAAGAATGTATTGAACTGAACAAAAGATTTTTCACCTATCACGAAAAGAAAAGACCTTACATTATCCTTAAATGGGCACAATCCGGAGACGGTTTTTTAGATAAAGATTATAAGCCTGCTGCTATTTCAAATACTTTGGCCAACCAGTTTGTACATCAGTTAAGAGCCGATGAACATGCTATTTTAGTAGGTACACAAACTGCTTTAAATGATAATCCAAGCCTGACCGTAAGAAATACAGAAGGAATAAATCCCGTAAGAATTCTCATTGATTTTGATCTGAAAGTCACTGAAAATTTTAACATTTATAATGATGAAGCACCAACCCTCATTATAAACGGCAAAAAAGAAGGAATAGAAAAGAACATTAAATTCATTAAAGCAGAAAAAGAAAATTTCCTGCATAATCTGATGGATATCCTTTATAAAGAACAGATACAGTCCGTTATCATAGAAGGAGGCAGCTATACTCTACTCCAGTTTATTAATGCAGGACTTTGGGACGAAGCAATTGTAATCAGAAACGAAACCCTGATTTTAAGAAACGGAACTAAAGCACCAAGTCTAAATTCAAAACCGCATAATGTTAAAACATTCAGGGATAATACTGTTTCATTTTACCTGTTAAATCATTAGGTTAAAATATTGAATACTATCAATTTTCACATCGCAACAACATACTTAACATAATAAAATTATCCGGAAATCATTTTAGTTTAAATTAAATAATTAACTTCATGGTGAATTAAAACTTTGAATCCAAATTATAATTAAAATGAAAAATCTAAAGAAAATTTCAAGAGCCGGTTTAAAAAGCATTACCGGCGGAGTGTTTGTGACCTGCACTCTTCCCAATGGAGAACCTACCCGATGCAGAGATAAGTGTCCTCAGGATTTTTGCGGACCTACAAGCTATATGTGCCTGATCCCAATGGATCTGTGCGGAGGAGGAATATAAAAACTATCATAAAGCTTAAAGATACAGGAAGCCGTCAGGAATTTGGCGGCTTCTTCATTTGTTTATGATGCAACTTAAAAAGCATTTTATACTTTTGCATTTAATAGTGCGTTATTTCGTAACAACAATCTATTAATTATGAAAAATTTCTTTCTGTCATCAATAGTAACCATTATATTTTTGTTCTCCTGCGGTTCAAAAAGAAATATATCATCTGAAAACTATGAAGCTACTGTCTCCAGTGAGATCAATTACCTCCCCTATTATCTGGAGATCTATAAGGCAGACAGTTTATTAACCATGAAAAAAGATCTGGAAGCCTTTCAGAAACTGGATAGCCTGTTCAAAATTTATGCTCCCTTAAATCAGCTGGGTTATTCTGAAATGTTGAACTATATAATTCTTTCTCAGAAGCTCGGTAAAAATATTGATTCAAAAAAGTATATTGAAAGTCTGATCAGAGATTGGGGTATAACAGTAAAAGAGCTTAAAAAAGAAAAGACATTAACTAATCTTTTAAAAGACAGTTTCTCAGATGCAGAACTTCTCTCTCTCGAAAAGCAGCACAAAGATAATATCGACTGGGAATACCGGAAAATACTAAAAGAAATGGTTATAGCAGATCAAAATAGCAGAGGAGATCAAAATGAACCGCAGGTAGATGAAGACAATATGAAAAAAATGATACACCTTATCAAAACGAAGGGGTATCCCGATATTCCAACCGCAGGAAAAATAGCCGATGAAGGAATCATGCTTCCCGTGATGTACCATCATTTTGCCAGAGCAGATGAATATAAAGAATTCAAAGCATTATTGCTTGAAAATATTAAAAAAGGAAAAGCTGGTCCTGCGGAAATGAGACAGCTAATGATGGGAAAATATAATCTGGTTTATGAGCAGAAGTATTTCAGCCAGACTACAAGGGATATTAAACATGCAAGAGGAATTACAACAAATTATCCAAAAGACACATTCAGCATAAGAAGAAACAAAATAGGACTTCCCTCCCTGGAATATGAAGAATGGAAAGACAACCTAATGAAACAGGGCAACAATTAATGCAACTGAAAAATGTTTGAGTACAAAACTATAGAAAAACCCGTAGAAAACACTTTACTGAAAGAAAAAGGCAGCAAGTTCATTGGATTTGCCTTTCCCGTAAACAATGAGAGAGAGCTGAAGGAAGCGCTGGAAAAAATAAGGGAAGAACATCCTAAAGCAACGCATCATTGCTATGCCTTCAGAATAGGCCTGGAAGGTGAAAACTACCGCGCCAATGATGACGGAGAACCATCCGGAAGTGCAGGACTTCCCATATATAATCAGCTTTTAGCCCATGAAATTACTAATGTTCTGGTGATATCAGTACGTTATTATGGAGGAACAAAGCTCGGAGTTTCAGGCTTGGTGAAAGCTTATAAAGAATGTGCAAAGATCACGTTGGAAGAAGCCAATATCATTATAAAAGAACTTGAAACAGAACTTGAAATCCGGTTTAATTTCAATCAGCAAAATACTATTTTCACCCTGCTTTCCAAATTTGACGCAAAAGTTTTGAATTTTGATGCTAACGAAAACTGTATTCTCACAGCCTCTTTAAAACTGGCCCAAAAAGAAAACATCTCAGACAAATTGTCCGAGATGCAGTATGTTTCATTTGAATTTAAAGATTAATCCCTTCTTCCGCCGAGCAGTAAAGAGCCCCAGTAAAGAAGTTGTGCCAGTGATCCGATAGCCGCAACAACATAAGTTCTTGCCGCCCATTTCAGGCTGTCCTGTACCCCTACAAACTCCTCCTGCGTTACTGTTCCTGTATCTTTAAGCCATTTCATAGCCCTGTTACTGGCATCATATTCTACAGGAAGTGTTACAAAAGCAAAAAGTGTAGTCATGGCAAACATGGCCACCCCAATCGCCAGAACTGTAGTATTCCCGTTCGGATCTTCAATGGATCTTGTTGCTGCCATAATCCCAATACCTGCGATAAGGACAAACTGCATTAAATTAGAGCTTAAGTTAACAACCGGAACCAGTTTTGAGCGCAGATTCAGCATTGAGTATCCTACAGCATGCTGTACCGCATGTCCGCATTCGTGTGCCGCAACTGCAGCCGCAGCCGCATTTCTCTGCATATAGACACCTTCGGAAAGATTGACTGTTTTATCTGCCGGATTATAGTGATCCGTCAGTTGCCCGGGAACAGAAATTACCTGTACATCAGTAATACCGTTATCTCTCAACATTTTTTCCGCCACTTCTTTCCCTGAAAGACCGTTTCTGAGATGTACATTGGAATAGTATTCAAATTTCGATTTCAATCTGGACGAAACCCACCAGCTCACCAGCATTGAAATACCGATAATGATATAATAACCTATCATTTTATTTAGATTTTTTGTGTTTCAATTTTAATCATAATGATGTAAAAACTGTGCCAAAGTATTACATTTTATTATCTATATTTGTTCTTTAATTACGCCTCAAAACACTATGTCTAAAGTTTCAATTCTTGAAGTAAAAACAGCAGCGCAGCTTAAGCAGTTTGTAAGGTTTCCAATGGATCTTTATAAAAACAACCCCTATTATGTTCCTTCCTTTATTAAAGATGAATTTAAAATTTGGGACAAAAAAGAAAATCCGGCTTTACAATACTCAAAAGCCAGGCAATATATTGCCCTGAAAGACAATAAGGTAGTTGGAAGAATCGCTGTGATTATCAATCATAAAGAAGAACAGGAACTGGGCATCAGAAAAGTACGTTTCGGATGGATAGATTTTATTGATGATAAAGAAGTTTCCGAAGCTTTGGTTCAAAAGGCAATTGATTACGCCAGAGAAAATAGCATAGACAAAATCGAAGGGCCAATGGGCTTTACCAATCTGGATAAAGCAGGAATGCTGACTATGGGCTTCGATAAGCTAGCAACGATGATCGGCATCTATAACCATGCATACTACCCTAAGCACCTGGAAGAACTGGGACTCACCAAAGAAAAAGAATGGGTGGAATATGAGATGAACTTTCCAAAAGTGCTACCTGAAAAAGTAGAAAAATTCAGTGGTCTGATAGCGCAGAAATATAAGCTTAAAGTTCTTAACTTCAAATCAAAACAGGAAATACTTCCATTCGTAGAACCGATGTTTAAACTCCTGGATGAAACCTATAAGCATCTTTCAACCTACACTCCTATTTCGGATGAGCAGATAAAAACTTACAAAGAAAAATACTTCCCTTTTATAGACAAAAACTATGTAATCTGTGTAGTAGACGAAAATAACGAGTTGGTTTCATTTGCCATCACTATGCCTTCCTATTCAAAAGCTTTACAGAAGTCAAAAGGAAAACTGTTTCCTTTCGGATGGTGGCACTTTTTGCAGGCAGGAAAGAAAAATGACCGCGCGAATTTTTATCTGATCGGAATTCATCCCGAATATCAGAGACGTGGCGTTACGGCTATTATATTTAAAGAAATTTTTGTCCGGTTTACCAGTATGGGAATTGATTTTGCCGAAACGAATCCTGAACTGGAAGAAAACAAAAGTGTACAGGTTCTTTGGCAGGATTATAATCCCGTAAACCATAAGAGAAGAAGAACCTATTCATTGAATATAAATGATAAGTAATTAGTGACTTATTACATATTCCATAAGAATAACTCATACTTTTAAACTCAAATTTTAAACCTCGTATCACGAATCCCGCAACCCGAATCTTATAAATCCTGCCCATGAAGCCACACCTCATAATTTTTGCCATCCTGATTGCAGCATTTATTACCTACAATCTCTTTTTCCGTATTGAAGATGACAGGATGAATACGGTTGTTAATATAATATTGGCCAGTATTCTTTTTGGATATATATCATTCATGGCCTATTCCCTTCTGAAAAAGATGAAAAAATAGCTGCTGCAAAAAACGGGGAATGTTTGCTCAAAAAATAATCCGCAAAAGCTAATTTTTATTCATTCTAAATTACCGGTTTTCCTTATTTTCAGTCCACATTTAAGCCGATTAATTTCATGCTTTCTTGTTTATTCGTTAAATTTGCAAATTGAGATAATAATGCAAAAATGAATTTACCTGAAAGTTATATTCCAATCCTGATTCAAGCAGGTGTAGCGGTGGGATTTGTAGCCGTTTCTTTGCTTGGAGCCCATTTTCTGGGACCGAAACAGAAGAAAGGGAATTCTGTAAAAAATCAAAGCTGGGAATGTGGGGTTCCTGTAGAAGGAAATGCAAGAACGCCATTCTCTATCAAATACTTCCTGACTGCGGTATTATTCGTACTATTCGATATTGAAATCGTATTTTTTTACCCGTATGCGGTTAATTTCAGAGAATTCGGAATGGAAGGCTTCATTGCCGTACTTACCTTCGTCGCAATCTTCTTCATGGCGTTTTTCTATGTCTGGAAACGCGGTGCTTTAGATTGGGATAAATAAATTTTAACATTAAAAGATTTAATGTATTTAAATAATTTAAAAATGGGCAGTTTTTTCAATTTTTGAATCTTCTAAGTACTTCAATCTTTAAACATTTATAAACAAAATGTCAGATAAAAAACCAGTAATAAGAACAGATGCACCTGCTCCGGAAGGATTTGAAGGAGAAGGGTTTTTCGCAACGAAACTGAGCAGTGTAATCGGGATGGCAAGAAAATTCTCTCTTTGGCCGTTACCTTTTGCAACCTCTTGTTGTGGTATCGAGTTTATGGCTACCCTGAACCCTACATATGATGCTTCAAGATTTGGTATGGAAAGAAACTCTTTCTCTCCAAGACAGGCAGATATGCTGATGGTTTGTGGAACTATATCTAAGAAATTAGGACCAGTCCTGAAAGAAGTTTACACTCAGATGGCCGAGCCAAAATGGGTGGTTGCTGTTGGAGCCTGTGCTTCCAGCGGTGGTATTTTTGACACATACTCTGTATTACAGGGAATTGATAAAATTATCCCGGTTGACGTTTACGTTCCAGGGTGCCCTCCAAGACCGGAGCAGATTATTGAAGGCGTAATGCAGGTTCAGGCATTGGCAGAAAGCGAAAGCATCAGAAGAAGAGATATGCCGGAATATCAGAAATTATTAGATTCTTACAACATAAGCAACTAAGGGAAAAATGACAAACGAATTTGTATTAGAAGCTGTTACCAGAGAATTTCCGGAATCCGTTATTTCAAGTTCAGAACCTTATGGAATGCTGACGGTTGAAGTGAAGAAAGAAGATATCAAAAAGATCATTCACTATCTGAGAGATTCATCATTGGGATTCAATTTCCTTACCGATATCTGCGGAATTCATTATCCTGAATTTCCCGACAAGGAAATTGGTGTAGTATATCATCTGCACAATATGATGGAGAATTTCAGATTACGACTGAAGATCTTTATGTCCAGAGAAAATATTGAAGTGGATTCTCTTGTAGAATTATTTGCAGGAGCTAACTGGATGGAAAGAGAAACTTATGATTTTTACGGAATCAAA
The DNA here is from genome assembly GCF_014207845.1 of Chryseobacterium shigense. Lineage (NCBI taxonomy): Bacteria > Pseudomonadati > Bacteroidota > Flavobacteriia > Flavobacteriales > Weeksellaceae > Chryseobacterium > Chryseobacterium shigense. The sequence continues at coordinate 82,147 of NZ_JACHLC010000005.1, read as the reverse complement.
TTTAAAGGACATCCTGATCTGAGACCTATTTTAAATATGGAAGATCTGGGATACCACCCAATGCTGAAGGAATATCGTTTGGAAGACGGTACAAGAACAGATAAGGACGATAATATGTTCGGAAGATAAAAAACAATGCAATAAGCAGTAAGCAGTAAGCAGTAAGCTTAAAGCCTAAAGCCTATAGCCTAAAGCATTTAAATTATGAAAGATAACTCATTATCTAATATACTTAACCAGTACGAAAGTAAGGAACAGATTGACGGGCAGCTTTACACCCTCAACCTGGGACCTACCCACCCTGCCACTCACGGGATCTTCCAGAATATCTTAACGATGGACGGAGAAAGAATTCTTCATGCAGAGCAGACCGTAGGATACATCCACAGAGCATTTGAGAAAATTTCTGAAAGAAGAAATTATTCCCAGATCACTACCCTTACAGACCGTATGAACTACTGTTCCGCACCAATCAATAACTTGGGTTGGCACATGACCGTAGAAAAACTGATCGGTGTTGAAGTTCCCAAGCGTGTAGATTATATGCGCGTTATTCTAATGGAATTAGCCAGAATCGGTGACCACCTGATCTGTAACGGAGTAACCGGAATGGATTCAGGAGCAATTACAGGACTTACCTATATGTTCATCGAAAGAGAACGTATTTATGATATGTATGAGCAGATCTGCGGTGCGAGAATGACGACCAACATGGGAAGAATCGGAGGTTTTGAAAGAGATTTCACTCCAAGATTCCATGAACTGTTAAAAGACTTCTTAAAAACATTCCCGCCAAGATTTAAAGAATTCTGTACCCTATTGGAAAGAAACAGAATTTTCATGGACAGAACCATCGGAGCAGGAGCCATTTCTGCAGAAAGAGCATTAAGCTATGGGTTTACCGGTCCAAATTTACGTGCAGCAGGAGTAGATTACGATGTAAGAGTTGCACAGCCTTATTCTTCATACCAGGATTTCGACTTTATTATCCCTGTGGGAACATCAGGAGATACTTACGACCGTTTCATGGTTCGTCAGCAGGAAATCTGGGAATCTATCAAAATCATCAAACAAGCATACGAAAACCTTCCTGAAGGGCCATTCCATGCGGATGTTCCCGATTTCTACCTACCTGAAAAAGCAGATGTTTATCAGAAAATGGAAGCGCTGATCTACCATTTCAAAATTGTAATGGGAGAAACAGACGTGCCGAAAGGAGAAGTTTACCATGCAGTAGAAGGCGGAAACGGAGAATTAGGATTCTATCTTGTAAGTGACGGAGGAAGAAGCCCTTACAGACTTCACTTCAGAAGACCATGCTTCATCTATTACCAGGCATACCCTGAAATGATCACCGGATCTGTAATTTCAGATGCCATTGTAACGATGTGCAGTATGAATATCATTGCGGGAGAATTAGACGCATAATTGAAATTATAAATTTTAGATTATGAATTTTAAATTAATCTAAAATAAGTATTCAAGATAAATAATAAAAAATGATAAGATTTTTAGAGTATGGTTTTTCATCTAAAATCTAGAATCTAAAATCTAAAATCTTTAAATATGAGCGAAACAATAGCTTTTAAACCGGAAAGTTTAGCACAGGTACACAAAATCATCGCAAGATATCCTGAGGGAAGACAAAAATCTGCCCTTCTTCCTGTACTTCACTTAGCGCAGAAAGAATTCGGAGGATGGTTAGACGTTCCTGTGATGGATTATGTTGCTGAATTATTAAGTATCAAGCCAATTGAAGTATATGAAGTAGCTACTTTTTATACCATGTTCAATATGAAGCCGGTTGGTAAATATGTTTTGGAAGTATGCAGAACAGGCCCTTGTATGGTTTGCGGAAGCGAAAAAATCCTTAACCATATCAGAACCAAACTGAACATTAAAGACGGAGAAACTACCGAAGATGGTATGTTCACCCTGAAACCGGCTGAATGTCTTGGAGCCTGCGGATACGCACCCATGATGCAGCTAGGGAAATTCTTTCATGAAAATTTAACGATAGAAAAAGTAGACGAAATCCTTGATCTTTGCAGACAGGGACAAGTTGCTTTAGATTAATTAAAATATACGATGAGTAAAAAACTTTTACTTAAAGACGCACATATAGAAGGCATCCGCTACTTTGAAACCTACCGTAAACAGGGAGGTTACACCGCAGCAGAAAAAGCCTTGAAAATGACACCTGATGAAATCCTTGAAGAAGTAAAAGCTTCAGGACTTCGCGGACGTGGTGGAGCAGGATTTCCGACAGGGATGAAATGGAGCTTTCTGGCAAAACCGGAAGGCGTTCCAAGACACCTTGTTGTAAATGCCGATGAATCTGAACCGGGAACTTTCAAAGACAGATATCTGATGGAGTTCCTTCCTCATTTACTGATCGAAGGAATGCTGATTTCATCTTACTGTTTAGGTTCCAATGTTTCCTATATCTATATCCGTGGAGAATACTCATGGATTCCCGATATTCTGGAAGAAGCTATTGAAGAGGCCAAAGCAGCAGGATTTTTAGGTAAAAATATCTTAGGAACCGGTTTCGATTGCGAAATTTATGTTCAGAGAGGTGGAGGAGCTTATATTTGCGGTGAAGAAACTGCATTGCTTGAATCTCTTGAAGGTAAAAGAGGAAATCCAAGATTAAAACCACCATTCCCGGCTGTAAAAGGGCTTTGGGAAAGACCAACCGTTGTTAACAATGTTGAATCTATCGCAGCCATTGTTCCTATCATTGACATTACCGGAGCTGAATACGCTAAAATAGGAGTTGGAAGATCTACAGGTACAAAATTAATTTCCGCTTGTGGAAACATCAACAAACCAGGAGTTTACGAAATTGATATGACTATTACAGTTGAAGAATTCATTTATTCTGATGAATATTGTGGTGGTATTAAAGATGGGAAAAGATTAAAAGCTTGTATTCCTGGAGGTAGCTCTGTTCCGATTGTTCCAGCTAACCTATTGTTGAGAACCGTAAATGGAGAACCAAGATACATGAACTACGAATCACTGGCAGACGGTGGTTTTGCTACCGGAACCATGATGGGTTCAGGAGGTTTCATTGTTTTGGATGAAGACCAGTGCATCGTGGATCATACCATGACTTTGGCAAGATTCTACAACCACGAAAGCTGCGGACAATGTACACCTTGCCGTGAAGGTACAGGATGGATGTACAAGATTTTAAAGAAAATTGAAAAAGGAGAAGGAAAAATGGAAGACATTGACCTTCTTTGGGATATACAGAGAAAGATCGAAGGAAATACGATCTGTCCGTTGGGAGATGCAGCAGCCTGGCCGGTTGCAGCTGCGATCCGTCATTTCAGAGATGAATTCGAGTGGCATATTAAAAACCCTGAATTATCTCAGACACAAAACTATGGATTGGCAAATTATGCAGATCCCATTCCGGCTGTTGAAAAAAATGCATAGCTAAAAAGATGAAGAAGTTATTGGTTGTCGGCTTAATGATGTCGGGGTTTGCTTTCGGGCAGATAAAACAGGATACATTAGACAAAGAATACAAACTGGAGGTAGCTCCAAAAAAAGAGAAGAAGCAAAAACCCAATCCTTTGAGCAAAAAAGGTCAGGTATTTGTTTTTTACGGATGGAACAGAGGAGCTTTCAGCAATTCTGATATCCACTTTACAGGAAACGGTTATGATTTTCAGCTGAATAATGTACAGGCAAGAGATAAACCTACAAAATTCGGAATCGTTTATATCGATCCAAGCTGGTTTACCGTAACGCAGTACAATTTCAGACTGGGATATTTTATAAAAGATAATTTAGCCCTTGTTTTAGGGATAGACCATATGAAATATGTGATGAAACAGGACCAGACGGTTGATTTTTCAGGCACAATTTCAGATCCCAAATATGCAGGAATGGTACAGAACGGGCAGGTTAATTTAGCTGATACCCAGTTCCTGACTTTCGAGCATACAGACGGACTTAATTATGAAAACTTAGGTCTTGAGAAATACAAAAATCTTATTCATAAGAAAAATATAGATTTAGTATGGTCTTATGGAGCAGGAATCGGGATAATGTTTCCAAAAAGTAATATTAAACTCTTTGGAAATGAAAGAAGCGACCGTTTTCACGTTGCAGGTATGGGAACCGATCTTAGAACCAGCCTTAACATGGTTTTCTGGAAAAACTGGATGATAAGAGCAGAAGCGAAAGCCGGATATATCAATATGTGGGACATTAAAACCACATTAAACAATAAGCCGGATAAAGCCCGTCAGGATTTCATTTTCGGACAGGTCCTAGTAGGAATCGGATATACATTTAATACAAAGAAATATAATTAGAAAGTGAATCAACATATCCAAAATATTGCTATTTCCAATTTCAAGTCTATAAAAGATTTGAAAATTGATGGTTGTAAAAAAATAAATATTTTTGCAGGAAAGCCAAATGCAGGAAAGAGTAACATATTGGAGGCTTTAGGGGGATATCAATTTTTAAAAAATCAAAGTCATAGAAGAGCAATAGATATAAAAACTTTAAATGAATATATTAGATTTGAAGCACTACAAGATATATTCTATGAGAGTAATATAAGTGAAGAAATTTCAATAGGAATTAATCAAATTGATTTAAATTTTGATTATAATGACTTTTCAGAAACTGATCTCTATGAAATAAGTATAAATTCTCAAATTGAAAAAAAAGGAGAAGAACTTATTACTCATATTAAAGAATCCGAACATATAAAGTACTACAAGTTTAAATTATCGGATGATAATAAAAATAATTATTTAAAATATTTAAATTACCCATTTGGAGAAAATATAGGTAATATAATTTCTCAATATACTGAAATAAGAAGTTTTGTAAATAAGTTTTTGGCATTTAACAAGCTTAAATTATTAATAGAGAAAAACACTAACGAACTCAAAATCTTCAAAGAATATGAAGATGGAACTGTTTTCACATTACCATATAATATGATTGCTGACACTCTGCAGAGGTTAATATTTTATAAAACTGCAATTATGAGTAATCAAGATTCTGTTTTATTATTTGAAGAACCGGAAGCACATTGTTTTGAACCTTATATTTTAGAATTTACAAATGAGGTTAAATTTAATGAGAACAACAATCAGTTTTTCATGGTTACTCACAGTGATTTTATTATACAGGAATTTTTGAGAGACGAAGAAAGTAAAAATAATTTACAGATTTACTTAGTGAATAATGTTGATGGCAAAACGGAAGTAAAAAAATTACAGCGAGAAAACAATGATGATGTTTATGAGTACGGCATGAATGTATTTTTCAATTTTGATAGCCTTTGGAACAATAATTAATTATGGAAAGGGTTGTTGCAGTTGAGTGTTTTGCAGATAAATATTTTTTTGGAAGGCTATTACAAAATGAAAAATGTATCCGAAAAGAAAAAAATAAAAATGAGGTTATTAAAGCTTTTGAGAGAGTAAGAGGAGAATTTCTTATCGGCATTGTAGATCAAGACAGGAAAGATTTATTACTTAATCCTAATTTGAAAAACTTCGAGAAAATCAAAGAAGGAAACAGTTTCAAAATTTATAAGGAGAAAACAAAATATCAGTTTATTTTTGCACTTTGTCCTAAGGCCTTTGAAGATTGGATTTGCCAGTTTTTAAAAAGTCAAAACAAAGATTTAATTGAATTTAATTATAGTGATTTTGAATCATTCAAAAAAGAAACTAAAAGTGAACAAATAGATAAGGAAAGTAAGTACAGAAATTTGGTTAAATACATTATTCAAACATATCCAAATTTTGATAATCATATTAAAGAATTCAAAATTCATATTGATTATCTTCTTATAGAAACTTATAATTTTAATTTAGAGAGATTTAAAAATTTATAGAGCTTAATTATTAAGCGAAAAGCATAGAATATGAGCGAAGAGGTTAAAAAATTCAAAATAACTATAGACGGACAGACTACTGAAGTTTTGCCTGGAACTTCTATTTTGGAAGCGGCAAGACAGATCGGCGGAAAATCTGTACCTCCTGCAATGTGCTACTACAGCAAATTGGAAACCAGCGGAGGGAGATGTAGAACTTGCTTGGTGGAAGTTTCCAAAGGATCTGAAGCAGATCCCCGTCCTATGCCGAAACTGGTTGCAAGCTGCAGAACCAATGTAATGGATGGTATGGAAGTAAAAAATCTTACTTCTGAAAAAGCTCAGGAAGGTAGAAAAGCCGTTACCGAATTCTTATTGGTGAATCACCCTCTTGACTGTCCGGTTTGTGACCAGGCTGGTGAATGCCACCTTCAGGATCTTGGTTATGAGCACGGAAACCTTCAGACAAGAACAGAATTCGAAAGAAATACTTACGAAGCAGACGATCTTGGACCTCACATTAAGCTAAACATGAACCGTTGTATTCTTTGTGCAAGATGTGTATTGGCTGCCAACCAGTTAACAGGTGAAAGAGAACATGGAATTCTTTTCAGAGGAGATCATGCAGAAATTTCAACCTATTTAAATAAAGCTTTGGATAATGACTTCATCGGAAATGTAATCGACGTTTGTCCGGTAGGAGCATTAACAGACAGAACATCACGTTTTGCAAGCAGAGTTTGGTTTACCAAGCCAATGAATGCAACTTGCAAATGTGACAAATGTTCAGGAAAAGCCGTAGTTTGGATGAAAGGTGACGAAATCGTAAGAGTAACTGCAAGAAAAGATCAGTGGGGTGAAGTTGAAAAATTCATCTGCGATACCTGCCGTTTCGAAAGAAAAGAACTTGCTGACTGGAATATTGAAGGTCCTAGACATATCGACAGGCACTCAGTAATTTCATTGAACCACTACGAAAAACCTAAGGATGAACTGAGAGTTTTAGACAATCCGATGGCTAAAGAAATCAGTGAAAAAGACGAAAAATTATAATAAATTATAAATTTTAAATTATAGATTTTAAATGAATTCATAATCTATAATTTAAAATCTAAAATCTAAAATTCAGAATGGATTTACTAACATTTAAACTTATACTTGTACTGGCACTTTTCCTGCTTTCGTTAACGATTGCGGCCTACTCTACCTGGGCAGAAAGAAAAGTTGCATCCATCATGCAGGACAGAATTGGTCCCAACAGAGCAGGACCTTTCGGATTACTGCAGCCCCTTGCTGACGGTGGAAAATTTTTCTTTAAAGAAGACTTCACACCGGCCAATGCTGAAAAATTCCTTTTCGTATTGGGTCCGGCTTTGGTAATGTTTATTTCATTAATTACGGGAGCAGTTATTCCCTGGGGTAAAAGTTTAAATATTGCAGGTACTTCTTTTGATTTACAGGTTGCCAACATCGATGTTGGAGTACTTTTCATCATCGGAATGGCTTCAATTGGGGTTTACGGAATCATGATCGGAGGTTGGGCTTCGAATAACAAATACTCATTATTAGGTGCTATCAGAGCTTCTTCCCAGATGATTTCTTATGAATTGGCAATGGGATTAGCGCTACTTTCTATCATTATGATGACAGGAAGCTTAGATCTTAAAGAAATCACAGAAAGCCAGACAGGTGGAAAATTATGGGGAGTTATTCCCTGGATTTCCGGTATGAACTGGAATATTTTCTATCAGCCGATTGCTTTCCTTGTATTCTTTACTGCCGCTTTAGCAGAAACCAACAGACACCCTTTCGATTTACCTGAATGTGAATCCGAATTGGTAACAGGATATTCTACAGAATATTCATCCATGAAGTTAGGTTTATATATGTTCGGTGAATATGTGAACATGTTTATTTCCAATGCGTTCATGGTTGTTCTTTTCTTCGGTGGTTACAACTACCCTGGAATTGAATGGGTAACTCAGAATTGGGGTGAAAATGCAGCTGGAATTTTAAGTATCGTAGCATTTTTAACGAAAACGGTAATCGGAATTCTGATCTTTATGTGGATCAGATGGACACTTCCGAGATTCAGATATGACCAATTGATGCACTTAGGATGGAAAACTTTAATTCCTATGGCATTAGTAAACCTGCTGGTTACAGGAGCTGTAATTTTAGCATTTGCAAACTAAGGCAATTTGAAAATTTGAGAAAAAGCTAATTTGAAAATTTAATAACAATAAAATTATCATTAGCTTCATAAATATTAAAAATTAAGATACAGACAGGATTAGTCTAAAATCTAACGTCTAACATCTAACATCTATAATTAAATGAAACTTACGAACAGATCAAAAGTTGTTTCCAATAAAGAAATGACCCTTGCTGAAAAAATCTACCTTCCTGCTATTTTTACAGGGATGGGGATTACATTCAAGCATGCTGTAAGAACCGTGATAAAAGGTGCTCCCGCAGTATATTCGTATCCGGAAGTACAGAAGCCGAGAACTACCATCTGGAGAGGTCAGCACGTTCTGAAAAGAGACGAAGAAGGCAGAGAAAGATGTACGGCTTGCGGACTTTGTGCGGTAGCCTGTCCTGCAGAAGCCATTACCATGACGGCTGCTGAAAGAACCAAAGAGGAAAAAGGCCTTTACAGAGAAGAAAAATACGCATCAGTATATGAAATTAATATGCTGAGATGTATCTTCTGCGGAATGTGTGAAGAAGCCTGTCCGAAATCTGCCATTTACCTTACAGACAGACTGGTAGACGTAGAAACCAACAGAGGTTCTTTCATCTACGGAAAAGATAAGTTGGTTGAAAAAATAAATGAAAGGATTGATATTACGACAAGACAATCCGAGAAACAAAAAAATGCGGTAAAATAATGGATCAGATTTTATTTTTCTTGGTGGCGTTTTTAGCAGTGGCAAGTGCGGTTTACTTCGTATTTGCAAGAAATCCTCTCTATGCTATTTTGTCATTAATTGTTACGATGTTTTCCATTGCGGGCATGTACATTCTTCTGAATGCACAGTTCCTTGCAATCATTCAGATTATAGTGTACGCCGGAGCCATCATGGTATTATTCCTTTATATCCTGATGATGCTTAACCTTAATAAAGAAGACGAAAGTAAGAAGGGCAATACTTTAAAATTTGTCGGAGTTTTTACAGCCGGTCTTTTATTAATTGGAGTTTTAGGTGTATTCAGAGGCGTTCAGGACAATCACATTGTTGTTGAAAATGTAGACAGAGGGGTTGGTCTTACGAAAAATCTGGGCAGACTTTTGTTTAATGAATATGTTTTACCGTTTGAGCTTGCCTCCATCCTGATTTTGGCTGGTATCGTAGGTGCGGTATTAATCGGTAAAAAAGATTTATAAAATTATGGGAGAAGTAAATACATTTATACAAAGTGTTCCTCTTAACTACTTCATCATTCTTTCTTCAGTATTGTTCTGTCTGGGAGTGTTGGGAGTATTGCTGAGAAAAAACGCTATTGTTATTTTGGGCTGTGTAGAGCTTATGCTGAATTCTGTAAACCTTTTATTAGCTGCTTTTTCAGCGTACAAAGGAAACGGAGACGGACAGCTTTTAGTTTTCTTCATTATGGTGGTAGCCGCCGCTGAAGTAGCGGTAGGTCTGGCAATTATTGCGATGCTGTATAGAAATACCCGTTCTGTAGATGTAAGTATATTTAATAAATTAAGAGGATAAGGAATGGAAAATTTAGTGTATGCAATAGTACTTTTACCACTTTTAGGGTTTCTTATTAACGGTTTATTCGGGAAAAATCTTCCAAAAATATTCGTAGGCTCTCTCGCTACGGCAATGGTTTTCGGGTCATTCTGTATTGCGGTAAGCCTTTTCATGAAATTTGATTCTGAAAGTCAGCCAATTATTGTAAAAGCATTTGAATGGTTTACGGTAAACGGAGTTCAGATCAATGTAGGATTCCAGATTGATCAGCTTTCATTAATGATGGTAATGATCATTACAGGGATTGGATCTTTGATTCACCTGTACTCTATCGGATATATGAGCCACGACAAAGGTTTCTATAAGTTCTTTACTTATCTGAATCTTTTCATCTTCTCCATGCTGCTTCTGGTAATGGGAAGCAACTACCTGATCCTGTTCATCGGATGGGAAGGTGTAGGTCTTTGCTCTTACCTGTTGATCGGATTCTGGTATACCAACGAAGAATATGGTAAAGCCGCAAGAAAAGCTTTCATTATGAACAGAATCGGTGACCTTGCGTTACTGATCGGTATTTTCATGATCGCTTCTCAAACCAATGCTGTAGACTACCTTACAGTAGCACAGAACTCTTCAAAATTTGAATTGGACGGAACGGTAATTATCTTTATTACAGCGAGTTTATTCATCGGGGCAACCGGTAAATCAGCTCAGGTTCCTTTATATACATGGTTACCGGATGCGATGGCCGGGCCAACTCCTGTTTCAGCGTTGATCCACGCGGCAACGATGGTAACAGCAGGTATCTATTTAGTAGTAAGGTCAAACTTCTTATTTACTTTAGCACCAACAGTTCAGGGAGGAATTTTATTCATCGGATTTTTAACGGCTGCTTTGGCCGGATTCTATGCGCTTCGCCAGAACGACATCAAAAAAGTATTGGCTTACTCTACCGTTTCACAACTTGGATTCATGTTCATTGCTTTAGGATTGGGAGCTTATACAACAGCGATGTTCCACGTAATGACGCATGCATTCTTCAAGGCATTATTGTTCCTGGGAGCAGGTTCTGTAATCCACGCTATGAGCAACGAGCAGGATATGCGTTTCATGGGAGGTCTTAAAAAATACATTCCAATCACACACGCTACTTTCCTTATCGGAACATTGGCCATCTCAGGTTTCCCTTTATTGTCAGGGATGATCTCAAAAGACGAAATTTTAGTAGCAGCATTCGCTAAAAACCCAATTTACTGGGTAATCTTATTTGTTTTAGCGGCAATGACTGCAACCTATATGTTCAGACTGTATTATCTGACTTTCCACGGAGAATTCAGAGGTACTGAAGACCAGAAGCACCATTTACACGAAAGCCCGTCTAATATGACACTTCCGTTGATCGTACTGGCCATCCTTTCAGTGCTTGGAGGTCTTATCAACCTTCCTCACTTCATCGGACACGGTCATTATGCCAAATTAATGGAATGGCTTAAGCCTGTTCTTACTGAGCAAAGCTTCAGCCAAATGGAAGCTACTCTTTCAGGAGTTCCGTTTGGTACTGAAATGATATTATTAGGAGCTACTGTATTGATGTTCTTCACTGTTTGGTTCATCGTAAAAAATACTTACGTGAAGAAGAAAAAAATGGCGCTTGCGGAAGAAAGCTATACCGGATGGGAAAAGCTTTCTGCTAAAAAACTATATGTAGACGAACTTTACAATGCATTGATTGTAAAAACTGTTGAAGGATTAGGACGCGGAGGAAAGATGTTCGATAAGGGGATCTTAGACCGTTTTGTGGACTTCGTAGGCGAAGGTGCTGAAGACAGCGGAAAAGCCATGAAGCGTATCCAGAACGGAAATGTGGAGACTTATATTCTTATCATGTCTTTAGCAGTGGGAATTATACTGATTGTTAACTTTATATTACAATAATGTCTGGTTTATTATTAACATTATTACTATTACCTCTAGTAGGTTCGGGATTAGTTTTTGCATGGAAAGATAAATCCAGCAAATATTTGGCGCTGGGAATTGCATTGGTCCAGATGCTTATTACCTTCTATATTGCTTCGGATTTCAATTTTAATCCGACGGTAGACAGTGTATTACAGCACGAGATCAATTATCCTTGGTCACAATTCATTAAAAGCTCACTTCATTTCGGAATTGACGGAATGAGCCTTCTGCTTTTATTGCTGACCAACATTCTTACGCCGATCATTATTTTATCTTCTTTCAACGAAAATGTAAGCTACAGAAATACATTCTACGGTCTGATCCTGCTGATGCAGTTCGGTCTTATAGGCGTTTTCACATCGCTTGACGGATTGCTATTCTACATTTTCTGGGAAGTAACTCTTATCCCGATCTGGTTCATTGCCGGACTTTGGGGCCAGGAAAACAAAAGATTTGAATTCACTACAAAATTCTTCGTATATACATTCGTTGGATCGTTATTTATGTTAGCCGGATTGATCTATGTGTACAACCACTCTGCATCATTCGCTTTAACAGATCTTTACAATGCCGATCTTAACGAAGTGCAGCAGACTGTGGTATTCTGGTTTATTTTCTTTGCATTTGCAGTGAAATTACCGGTATTCCCTTTCCATACATGGCAGCCGGACACCTATACCTACTCTCCTACTCAGGGATCCATGCTTTTATCAGGGATCATGCTGAAAATGGCAGTGTATGGTGTTATGCGTTATTTATTACCGATCACCCCGCTTCCTATTGCAGGAATTTCAGGACAGATCGTTATTATCCTTGCTATTGTAGGAATTGTTCACGGTGCATTAATCGCAATTATCCAGACAGATATGAAGAGAATTATTGCCTATTCATCTTTCTCTCACGTAGGATTGATGGTTGCCGGGATCTTCTCTTCCGCAGTAATCTCTTTAAGAGGCCCATTCAATATTGAAGGTGCTGAAGGTGTAATGGTACAGACTTTTGCCCACGGTATCAACGTAGTTGGATTATTCTACTGCTGTGATATTTTATACAAGAGATTTAAATCAAGAGATATCAGACAGATGGGAGGTTTAGCAAAAGTAGCTCCTAAATTTGCCGTATTATTCCTGATCATTATCTTAGGTTCAATGGGAGTTCCATTGACGAATGGATTCATCGGGGAATTCATCCTGTTGAAATCTGTATATGATTTTAACGGACTGGCAGCAATAATTGCAGGTCTTACGGTAATCCTTTGTGCTGTCTATTTATTGAGATTTTACGGAAAAGCAATGTTCGGAGAAGGAGACGAAGCTGTTTTAAGTACAGCAAAAGACCTTTCCAGTGTAGAATTCTCTGTATTGGCAAGTTTAGCGGTTTTTGTGATTGTATTTGGTATCTTCCCACAACCGATAATCGATATGGTGAATAGTTCGTTGAAGTTTATCTACCAATCAATGGTAAGCTAATTTGATATTTTAAAAAATGAGTGTTTTAATTATTGTTTTCCTAACGGCAGTTATTGCGTTATTTTCAGGAGTTTTTGAACGCGGAAAATTCGCAAGATACATTGGGATTTTAGGATTAATCGTAGCATTATACGTAAGCTTCTTACCGGAATGTTCTTTCTTCGAAAAGTACAGACATATGTATGAGTATACGTTAAATACTGCGTTATTCACCAAAATATCAATTGTAACGACATTATTGTTATTCTTTCTGGGAGGTTTTGCATTCAGCAACCACAGAAGCCACCAGTCGGAATTATATGCACTGATGCTTTTTGCATTATGCGGAGGAATTATTCTTTTCGGATTCCAGAATCTGGTAACCCTTTTCTTAGGGGTAGAAATCCTTTCCATCCCATTATATGTAATGGCCGGTGCCAACAAAACTGATTTAAGATCAAACGAAGCTTCAATCAAATATTTCTTAATGGGTGCTTTTGCGACAGGTTTTTTACTTTTCGGTATTGCATTTATTTACGGAAGTGCCGGAAGCTTTGATCTCTATAAAATCCACGATTTCGGATTGGCCAATACTACAGATGTAATGTTCATCCTGGGGGTTCTACTGATCCTTTGCGCATTGGCATTTAAAGTAGCTTTAGCCCCTTTCCATATGTGGAGCCCTGATGTATATGCAGGTTCACCTTCATTAATCACAGCATTTATGGCGAGTGTAGTAAAGATCTCAGGATTCTTTGCTTTATTCAGGCTGATGACCATAGGTTTTACAGGAGTTACCCATGAATGGATTAATGTTTTGGGAGTATTCCTGATCATTACTTTACTTTTGGCAAACGTTATGGGTCTTGCCCAAACCAATGCGAAAAGAATGCTTGCCTATTCTTCAGTATCTCATGCAGGATACATCGGACTGGTTTTCTTCGGAATGACAAACCTGTCTACTTATAATCTTGCCTTTTATTTATTCGCTTATTCATTGTCTACAGTAGGAGTTTTCATGTGCCTGATCTGGGTAGAAAAGCTGAAGAGAGAAACTTCTTTCGGAGCTTTCAAAGGATTGGCTAAAACTGAACCTCTGTTGGCTACTGTTGCTACAATCTCCATGCTTTCAATGGCAGGAGTTCCGTTAACTGCTGGTTTCATGGGTAAATTTGCTTTATTTTCCCAGGCAATGAACGGTGCAGCTTTCCTTGTATTAATAGCTGTTTTAGGTTCTGCCCTTTCCATCGCCTATTACTTAAGACTGATTATTGCGATGTTCTTCTTTAAAGAAACTACATTCAAATCTTCAGAAAAAGTAACACTTACTTACAATATCATAGCGGTATTTGTTATTGCATCAATTATTATTTTGGGTGTCTACCCGGATCTGTTTGCAAAACAGTTCGGATTATAGAATCCTGATATAAAATATATAAAAGCACAACTTTTCAGTTGTGCTTTTTTTGTAATAATTGGGATCATTATTTTTTTAAACGCAAAGTTTTCACTTAAAAACCGTTTCATTTAAGTAGGGCAAAGATAGGCAACCCTATTGCTGATTAAGCGAAAGAATAAAAAGTCCGCTTAATTAAATCAACCTTTGGTTGATTCCTTCTTTGCAGCCTTAATATATACACTATAAATAATAAACTTTGCGTTAAAAAACTCATAAAGTAACAGCATAATCAGAAACATATTTTTTAATAAAGTATACTTGCCACGATAAATAATACTTTATCAATATCCCGATATTGTTTAATAAAGAACAAATAGAGCTTTTATAATCATTCTTTTTACGAATTTGCATACACTTGGAAGTTGTGTTTTTTTCATAACTTTACCCTAAATTTCAGCTCTTGGCCAATCTTTACAAAAAAGACGCTCCATTTCAGGTTCTTATATCATTCAAAAAATATTTGGATGTGCTGGAACATATCCGCTATAACGACCGCTTGGAATACCGGGTCAATTATGCAGAATCACTTATTGAAAGAACTAAAAATTTCCAGGAATTAAAAGACGGGTTTCAGGATGTCTCACTGTTGAAAAAACATGAAGACCTCATCAAACTGCTTCTTGCAGACCTCTTCCCGACAGGGCTTACCAACAACGAGATCAAGGCCGCAAGTATTCCCCTTTCCAATATTACTTTCAATTATACCGAGAGATTTAAAAATATACTGAAAGATGCAGGAAAAGATTTTGAAATAGAACTCAGAAATATTGATGATAACGAATTTTATGTCTTCTGCTGCTGTCTTATTCTCCAAACTTATTTTAAGAGGGATGTAAGAAGTACTATTCCTTTTTATTATGATATTCCGAACAGGCTGGGAATCATGAAGCATTATAAGATTACGGTAAATGCTGATTTTACAGAAGTTTACCCTACTGAAAATGCCAAAATCCCGTCTGATGATATTATTGATATGCTGCTGGAAAACCTGGATGATTTCAAGCTGTGGAAAAAGTAT
Organism: Chryseobacterium shigense; assembly: GCF_014207845.1. NCBI lineage: Bacteria > Pseudomonadati > Bacteroidota > Flavobacteriia > Flavobacteriales > Weeksellaceae > Chryseobacterium > Chryseobacterium shigense. The sequence continues at coordinate 66,696 of NZ_JACHLC010000005.1, read as the reverse complement.
TTCCCATCAAAATCATGGGTCTTAAAGGGTTTTGCTATTATTTCTCTCGTAGACTGTACTTCAGAAGTGGCATTGTCCGACCTGAAATCAAGCATGATAGAGATTGATCCTGAAGATCTGAGCCCGAATGAGAATCTTGTAGAAATTTTCAAGTCTTATTTTGATGTACCGGAACTTAACTTCGGTTTAATGCTGTTCGATAAGAAAGATCAGAAACTCGGCAGGCTCCCCATTTATGAAAACCTGTTCACCAATCATGTTCTGGATTTCTGGATCAATGCATTTGATGAAGAAACCCGGAAGAGTACATTTAATAATTTAAATCATAATTCCAAACCTATTGTTATCTCCAACGTCAACAATATGGATGAGAATGTTAAAAGCCTTCCCTCTTTCAGCATTTTAAGGGATAACAATATCAATAGCTTCATGGTGATTCCCATCATGAAAGACAGTGAACTTCTGGCCATTATGGAGTTCACGTCTCCGCAAGCGAACAGTTTTAACGGGTTAAAGCTTAAAAAACTGGAATTTTTAACAGATATGATCCTTTTCTCCCTGAACAGGTTCAGCTTTGAGAAGAACTATCAGATAGAAGCCATCATTCAGCGCGAATATACCTCCATCCACGATAGTGTGGTATGGAAATTCAGAAATGAAGCCGAGAAATATTTCAATGCTTCACTGGCAAAAAAAATATATACGCTGAAACAGATCTCTTTTAAAAATCTAACTCCGCTTTTTGGTTTCTCAGATATCCGTTCCTCCTCAGACAAGCGTTTTAATCTTATGCTTGAAGACCTCAACCAACAGCTTGAAAGTCTACATGATATTTTCACGATGATTAATTCAGATTCAGAGAAATACCTTCTGGCTCTTGACGTCTTTGAAAATGAACTGAATAACGAGATCAAAGCCGATACGGAACAGCGTTTCCAGAGATTTCTGAGAGAAGAAATTCATCCTTACCTTCAGGGAAAACTGGAGCTCAGAACCGACAAGGAGATAAAAAATAAGATCAAAGATTATTTTGTACAGGTTTTTACCCAAACCGATCTTTTTTATGCCAACAGGAAAAATTTAGATGATTCTATAACGCTGGTCAACAGAAAGCTTGCAGATATGCTGGATGAAAGCCAGGTCAAAGCCCAACAGATCTTTCCCCATTACTATGAAAGATTCAAATCCGATGGTGTGGAGCACAACCTGTATATTGGCCATAATATTGCCCCGGATCTTAGTTACACCTCAAAAGTAGTTCACAAATTAAGGTACTGGCAACTGAAGACCATCTGCAATATGGAACGCGAATTCCAGACGTTTAAAAACAATCTGCCAATCCAGCTGGATATTGCCTCACTGCTTTTTGTTTATAACGAAAAAATAGACATCCGTTTCAGAATGGATGAAAAACGTTTCGATGTAGACGGCGCCTATAATTCCTATTATGAAATTATAAAAAAACGTCTGGACAAAGCCCATGTCAAAGATTCTCCGGAAAGAATAACCTGCCCGGGAAAAATTACCATCGTCTATTTCGGGATGGAAAACCAGAAAGAATACCTGGAATACATCAATAAGCTTCAGAAAAAAGAAATTCTACAGAACGATGTGGAATTCTTAAAAGTAGAGGATTTACAGGGAATTACGGGGTTGCTGGCGCTGAGGGTTTCTTTGGCGAAGTAAAACAGTTCAGATTAATCTATAAAATAAGTATCCGGCTTTTTCAGTTCTCCCTGCGATATTCCCGCCTGCTCAAAAATAGAATATTCAATAGTTCGGCATATGCTGTTCAGGGCCAGATCATTTTCTTCCTCTCCAAAAGGCTCTCCTATTTCCTGAATGATAGCATCCAGCGCGATAAATGTATAGCTTATCAGCAAAACGATCAAAGGCATCATCCAGTCAAGCGTATCCACCAACCCGAAAGGAAGCCAGAAGCAATACAGGTAAACCGTACGGTGAAGAAGCACGCTGTAAGCAAAAGGCAGCGGTGTGTTGTGAATTCTCTCGCATCCTCCTGAAATATTGGAAAACTGGTTCAGCTGATGATCCATAGAAGTCATAACGATGGTATCAATATTTCCCTTCTTCTGCTGCTCATTCAGCCAGTCTGCAATAAAACCGAGAATAATGCCGGGAATGAATTTCTTATCTTTCAGTTGCTCTGCCTGTTCCGGTGAAAGAAGCCTTGTTAAATGTTCCGTCCCGGATTTGTCCCTCAACTGATAGTTCAGGGACCAGCAGAAAGCTGATATCATTCTGATGATCCTTTCTTTCTCTTCCTTAGCATCCGATGGATCATTTACTAATGAGAGTATTTGTCTGGTCAGGGATCTTGTTTCTATCACCAGCAGCCCCCAAAGCTTACGACCTTCCCAGAAACGGTCATAGCTTGCGGAATTGCAGAATCCCATGAAAATAGCCAACGCAAGACCAATCAGCGTAAAAATAGTAGGATTAAGATGTACCTTATAATCGAAGATCTTGCCTTTAAAAAAATAAATTAACAGTGAGAAAACCAAAATAACAACCAGCTGTACTACAATTTTCTTTAATACGGAACCCCTCCATATAAACAACATTTTCAGCCAGTTGGTGCGCTGTCTTACAATCATCGCATTTATTTTTAATTAAAGGGAAAGAAAAGCATATCCGAAAGAAAGCACGGAAATAATAATTCCTGCCATAAAAATCTTATAGGTAATGGACAATAGCTTATACTTTCTGTCAAGAACTTTTCCCAGGAAATAAAGATCTTTCACCATAGAGTCATAGATATAATCCCTGTCTTTGATCAGGTCTTTCATGGCATTATGATAATCATTGAAAATCATTTGGTGGAAATTTCCGAAGAACAGAAGATTTACTTTTCTGTCTGCGATATCCTGAGCCGTAAAATGGGTCTTTGTTACATTCGGTTTTGTAGACAGGATTGCAAATATAATGGTCAGAACACTTGAAATAAGCAGTACAAAACTCGGAATGATAAGATGTGCATTTTTAGGGGTATCCAGTTTGGGAACCAGAACAGAAAGGCAGACTGAAATAATGATGGCATTTACCGAAAGAAGGATATTCGCTTTACTGTCCGCAATATCACTCAGCCTTGTATGATTATTCAGGGTCACCCTGAACAATGTATCTACACTACGGTCGGATTTCGGTTCTTTAGGCTCTTTCTTATTGTCTGAATTATCCTTTTTATCCTCTTCTTTTTCCAATTTTTTTTCTATTTTTTTGATGTTTTTCTTTTTCAGAGGCTCCCAGTTTTCCTGTGCATATTCCGTATAATAATGATGCTTGTTTTTGAGCATTTCAAGATTTCCGGCATTCCATTCGTCATTGGAAAAACATCTTACGTTGGTAAGCTCCCATTCTTTTCTGAGGGCATCGGAAATATCATTATAATCGTGACTGGCAAAGTGGCTGCAGTCCGCATCTTTTACAATCTTTTCCAGAAGATTCTGCGGCTCATAGGTGATTTTAGTCGCAATAATCAGTTTGGAAACATCTTCAATATAATTTTCGGGATAATTTTCCTGTTTCAGAAAATCTGTAAGAATTGTAACACCTTTTTCTTCATGATTCTGCGCACATTCCACATATCCTGTATCGTGAAACCACAGTGCCAGAAGCACCTTTTCCTGATCTTCTTTCGAAACAGGTGTATTTCGCATGATCTCTTCGGCCTTATTTACGGTATAGGTCGTGTGAATAAAATTATGGTAAAAGTATACAGAAGATAACTTATCTTTGAATAAGATTTCTACATAATCTTTAGCTTTGTGTAAAATATTCATTCCTGAATTTTTGTTAATGTAAATTTATGAATTTATCCTTTAAAACTCATTTAAAAAATACTTCTATTGCCTTTAGAGCTGTATTATCTGCAGGCGTTCTCTATTCCTGCGCAACATATAACGTAAAAAAGGGTAAAAACTTATTTGAAGTAAAAAATTCTGATGTAAAATCTGAAAATGACTTTAAAGTTTTCCTGATCGGAGATGCCGGAAATTCAGATGAACCCCAGGCACAGAACACTTTAAATTTACTCAAAAGTAAACTGGATTCCGCAGACAGCAATTCGATGCTGATCTTTCTTGGTGATAATATCTATCCCAACGGATTACCTAAAGAATCAAGCAAAGATTATGTAGCGGCAAAGCAGAAACTGGAAAATCAGCTTGCCATTACCAAAAATTTCAAAGGAAAAACTCTTGTTATTCCGGGAAATCACGACTGGAATAGCGGTCTGGATGGTTTAAAAGCACAGGAAGACCTTGTAAAGACTTACTTCAACGATAAAAAAGCTTTTCTTCCTAAAAATTCCTGCGGAATTGATGATATTAACCTGTCTAAAGATATCAAACTTATTGTCATTGATACGGAATGGGCTCTTGTCAACTGGGACCGGTATCCCGGTATCAATAAAAACTGTAGTATCAAAACCCGTGAAGATTTTTTCACGGAGTTTAAAGATCTTATTACCAAAAATCAGGATAAAAAGATTATTGTCGCCTTGCATCATCCTATAATCAGCAGCGGAACACATGCCGGATTTAATTCTGCAAAATCACATCTTTATCCATTGAAAAGTAAGATTCCTGTTCCGGTTGTTTCAAGTGTGATCAACATTTTGAGAAGTTCTTCCGGGGCAAATCTGGAGGATATCAACAATCAGCATTATGCAGATCTGGCCAACAGGTTAAAAAGTATTGTTCAGGATAAGGAAAACATCATTTTTGTTTCAGGACACGATCATAATCTGCAGTATCATGAAGACAGGAATATCAGGCAGATCATCAGCGGTGCAGGCTCTAAGACAGATCCCGCCACCATTGTTGAAAAAACCGATTTCTCATACGGAGGCAGCGGATTTGCCGTTCTGAATATCAGAAAAGACCAAAGCACAGATGTTGAATATTTCTCCACAAAAGACAACAATCTTAAAAAGCTTGCCCATATTTCTGTGATCTCAAAACCGGATGTCTTTGTGAATAATTACCCAAAAACTTTTCCGGCAATAGCAACTTCCAGCGTTTATCCCGTGGAACTTACCAAAAAAGGGCCGGTTTACCGCTGGTTATGGGGTGAACATTACAGAAAATATTACGGAATCCCGGTTGATGCTCCTACGGCTGATCTGGCTTCTTTGAACGGAGGGTTTACCCCTTTCAGAGAAGGTGGAGGGAACCAGTCAAACAGCTTAAGGCTTAAGGCGGCAGACGGACAGGAATTTGTAATGCGTGGAGTGAAAAAGAGTGCAGTCCGTTTTCTGAATAACATGGCTTTCAAAAAAAGCACTTTCGGAAATGAGCTGAATAATACATTCCCTGAAAAATTCCTGCTGGACTTTTATACGGCCAATCATCCGTTTACTCCTTTTTCGGTAGGAAATATGGCTGATAAACTGGGTATTTTCCACAGCAACCCTAAGCTGTACTACATTCCGAAGCAATATGCCTTAGGCGAATACAATGAAAGCTACGGTGACGAAATGTACATGATTGAAGAGCGTTTTTCTTCTGATCCCAAAACCTTAGCTTCACTGGATAATGCTAAAGACATTGTTTCCACAGATGATGTTCTGAAAAATTTCACCAAAAATTATAAATATTCCGTAGACCGCGAATCCTATATAAGAGCAAGAATTTTTGATATGCTGATCGGCGACTGGGACAGGCATTCCGACCAATGGAAATGGGCAGAATACCAGGATGGCGATAAAGTAATTTACAAACCTATCCCAAAAGACAGGGATCAGGCTTTCAGCAGATATGACGGGGCTGCTTTCAGAATTATCATGAATGTTCCGGCCATCCGCCACATGAAAACGTTTAAGGAAGAGATTAAAAATGTGAAATGGATGAATATGGAGCCATACCCAATGGACCTCATCTTTTTAAAAGGCGCTTCACAGGAAGAATGGATGGCACAGGCAAAATATATTCAGGAACACCTTACCGATGCTGATATTGATGATGCATTTACCGATCTTCCGAAAGAAGTAAAGGACGGTACGATTACTGATATTCAAAGTAAATTAAAAGCCAGAAAAACAAAGCTGCAGGATTATGCAGCCCGGTATTATGATGTACTTCAGGAAAAAGTTCCACTTGCGGGTACGGTGAATCCTGATCAATTCGTCATTACAAAAACAGCCAGTTCCGTTAATATAAAGCAATATAAATTAGACAAAAATAAGGAGAATCCAGAATTGGTTTTTGAGAAAACGTATGAGGATTCAAAAACGAAAGAGCTTTGGATCTACGGTCTTGAAGATGATGATATTTATGAAGTTTCAGGAGAAGGAAGGCCTAATATAAACATCAGGCTGATTGGCGGCAACAATCATGATGTTTACAATATTGCTGATGGAAAAAGCGTGAAAATTTATGACTTTAAAAGTCAGAAAAATACTTACAACGGTTCCGGAACTAAGAATATTTCTGATGATTATGATGTGAACACATACAATTATAAACACCCGAAATATAATTTCTTTGCCGGTTATCCAAATGCAGATTATAACCCGGATGACGGTGTGATCTTAGGGGTTCTTGCCAATTATACGGTAAATAATTTCATCCGCGATCCTTATACCCAGAAGCATAGCCTTAAAGTGAATTTTTATACCGCTACCGGAGGGTTTAATGCTGCCTATAAAGGAATTTTCAAAAAGGCAATATCGGGCTGGGATTTTAATATTGATGCAGCTTATACAACACCCCGTTTTTCGAAAAACTTCTTCGGACTGTCCAATGAAAGCCCGTACGACAAAGAAAATACGGAAAGAGAATATAACAGAGCAAGGATTTCCAGGCTTAATTTTGCCCCTTCAATTTCTAAAAAGAGCTGGATGAATCTTCAGCATCAGTTCCAGATGACCTTTGAGGATAATAAGGTACAGAAAAAGGGTAACCGTTTTATAGACCAGTCACCTGATGTAAGGCCGGAAGTCTTCAAAAGCCAACAGTTTGCAGGAGCCAATTATACATTCAGTTTCAAAAATCTGGATAATAATGCCTTCCCTACTTTAGGACTTGAATTCCTGATGAATGCAGACTGGAAAACCAATTTATCTGAAACCTATAAAAACTTCTTCACCTTGAACGGTACATTAACTATAGATCACAGGCTTGATAAGAGAGGACAGTTTGTTTTTGCGAATTCCAGCAACGCCATGTGGATCAGCAACAATAACTTTGAGTTCTATCAGGCTGCAAGCATAGGTGGTAATAATGGAATGAGGGCTTTCAGAAACGAAAGATTTTCAGGTAAATCCTATTTCACCAATAATTCCGAGATCCGCTGGGATTTTGGAAGGGTAAGAAACAATATCGTTCCTGCCAATATGGGAGTTCTTATCGGCTACGACATCGGACGTGTATGGAATGACCATGAAAACTCCAAAAAATGGCATCAGTCTGTAGGAGCAGGATTATGGCTGAGCGTTGTAGAAATGATTTCTGCAAGACTTAATTACTTCTACGGTTCTGACGGTGGAAGGATCTCTGCGGGTGTTGGAATGACTTTCTAAATTTACCTGCTTTGTTTCCATAGAAAAAAGAACAGATCTTATTAACTATAAAAGAGGGACAAAAAATTGTCCCTCTTTATTTTTTTAGTTTAATCCTATTTCAGTTAAGTTATTTGGCTTGGGGATTAAATTCAAACCTGTATACATTTCCACCTGTATCATTATCTTTTTCATCAGCAATCAATAGTGTTTTGTCATCAAGAAAGACAACTGCTTCTTTTTGAGAATTGTGGTTTAACGATACTTTTTCAATTTTAGCGGTACTGAAATTATCTGCTGTAAATCCTGAAAGAACATGGATATTCTTATGGGTAAGCAGGACAATCTTATCATTGGTACTGTTTATCGCCGCCGAGGTAATGGCCGCATCACTGTACTTCCCTGCCAGTTTAAGTTTTCCGATTAACTTAGCTTCAAAATCGCCTTCTTTATTGGGAACCTGGAATACCAGGAAAGTTCCGTCAAATCCTTTGCTTCTGTTTTTGGTGAACAAGTAAAAGTTCCCGTTCATTTCTACGAAAGCCTCACAGTCATATAACCAGTTTGATTTTTTCGGAGGAAATTCAGTTTGTCCTTCGTAGTGAAATTTCGTAGTCTGAACAGCTTTTGTTGTTTTTTGGGAAGCATCTTTCAAGTCTAATTTTAAGATGGCCAGATTCTGCCGGTTATTGTCGTTATTTCCAAAATCTCCGAGATAAATATTTCCCTGGGCGTCTTTGGTAATATCTTCCCAGTCATTATTTTCGGCATTTTCTACCAGCACGTCCGTTACTAGCTTACCTTGTTTATCCAGACCGTAAACAACATTTTTATTTCCCTGGTCTTCAATAGCCCAGATGGTGTTTTTATCCTGAGACAATACAATTCCCGAAACTTCCTTCAACTTTTTAGGAAGGGAAAATTCTACTTTTAATTCATCAGTTTTAGGGGTATCCTGAGCTTTCGGATTGCAGCTCCATAATAAGAAAGCGGATAGGGTAAGAATACGCAACATAGCTATTTTTTAATTTTATTTAAACTGAAAATACGGGTGCCGTATATTTTTCTCTAAGTTATTAATAATCTGTTGATGGTAAAAAAATACGAGATATACTTAAGACATTCTTTTTGCCTTCTCCCACAATACATCCATTTCCTCCAAAGTAAGGTCAGCCAGGTTTACATTGGTTTCCTGTGCCAGCTTTTCCATTTTCTGGAATCTGGAAATAAATTTTAAGTTGGTTCTTTCGAGAGCAGAATCAGGATTAAGCCCGGAAATTCTTGCATAATTGATCAGTGAGAAGAATACATCACCTAATTCCAGTTCTTTTTTATCCGGATCGGTTTCCGCATGAAATTCCTGAATCTCTTCATCTACCTTTTTCCAGGCATCTTCCGCATCATGGAATTCAAAACCGATTCCTTTTACTTTATCCTGAATTCTATACGCTTTTACCAGGCTTGGTAAACTTTTCGGAACACCTCCTAAAATGGATTTATTTCCTTCTTTCAGCTTCAGTTTTTCCCAGTTCTGCTTTACTTCTTCTTCATCTTTTACTTCTGTATCCCCATAAATGTGGGGATGACGGAAGATCAGCTTTTCATTTAAAGAATTAATGACATCGGCAATATCAAAGCTTTCTTTTTCGGATCCTATTTTGGCGTAAAAAACAAGATGAAGCAAAACATCTCCCAATTCTTTTTTGATTTCCTGTAAGTCTTCCTGCAGAATGGCATCCGAAAGTTCATATGTTTCTTCAAGGGTCAGATGCCGAAGCGATTGCAAGGTCTGCTTCTGATCCCACGGACATTTTTCACGCAGATCATCCATAATATCCAATAATCTTCCGAAAGCCTCTAGTTTTTCTTGTCTGGTATTCATAAATTGAGAATTCAAAGTATTGCAAATTTAGGGTAAATCTTTAAGTTCTTTTGTTCTGAAGAATATTTGTGCAAAATAAAAGCCCTGTCAGAATTTACTGACAGGGCTTTATATTTTAAATCCGGGATAAATTATCCTTTTTTAGTATGTGTGCTTTTCGGAGCTGCTTTAGCTGCAGAAGTAGCTTTTACTTTTGGAGTTGCTGGCTTTTCCGCTTTTGGAGCTGCTTTTTTAGGGGCATCTTTCTCAATGCTTACTTCTTCCTGTGCAGGATCTAATGTCTCAGGTTCTGCTTTTACGAAGCTTTCAGGAGTAACATACCCTGCTTTCTGAAGGATATTATACCACTGAGCCAGTTTCTTGATATCTGAAGCATATACTCTATCGGTATCATAGTTAGGAAGAGAAGCCGTCATGAAATCTTTCAGAACGTCATCAGAAGATTTGTGGGAGATAGCTTCTTTGTAATCGTGATTCTTGGCAATATTTTCAAAAACTTCGAACAAAGGAACTTCTTTATCTAATGTGAACATTGCAATATTATCCAACAAACTTACCTGGCTTGAGTTTCCAATGCTTACTTTTTTCTTGGTAGTAACATCTTCAATGATAAAACCGTTTCTTAGTTGAGAAACTAATTTGAAAAGTCCCGGCTTTCCGGAAATTGAAATTATTTTTTCTAACAGCATAATTTTATTTTTTGTAAATTCTGCAATAGGCACTGGGCTTTTTGCTTTGTATTATTTTTGTTTTTAATCGTTGTTCAAATTACTTTGGAAATCTCATTTTGTAACCGATACTTACATCGCCCTGGGAGATTTTCGTCAGTTTGCCTTTTACCAGTTTTTTCTTCAAAGCACTTAAATGGTCGGTAAACAGCACTCCTTCAATATGATCATACTCATGCTGAATTACGCGGGCTCTAATATCGGAAAAAGTTTCTGTATGTTTCACAAAATTTTCGTCATAATATTCAATAAGGATAGTTCCCTTTCTCTTTACATCTTCTCTTACATCAGGAATTGAAAGGCATCCTTCATTGAATTTCCATTCTTCACCGGATTCTTCAAGGATTCTGGCATTAATGAAAACTTTTTTAAATTCAGCCAGTTCATCTTTGATGTCTTCATAATCTTCATCCTCTGCAAGCGGAGTTACATCAATTACGAACAGGCGAAGGTCCAGCCCGATCTGCGGTGCAGCCAGCCCTATACCGTTTGCACTGTACATCGTTTCGAACATATTATCTATAAGTTCCTGTAAACCTGGATAATCTTTTTCTATATCTTTTCCTACTTTTCTCAAAACAGGATCACCAAAAGCTCTTATCGGTAAAATCATCTTATTCTTTGTTCTAAAAAATTCTGCAATATAATTGTTGCGCTTACTTTATCTATTAATCCTTTTTCCTGTCTCTTTTTCTTGCTTTTCCCGCTCTGGGAAATAAAAAAAGAAGCCATTTTAGAGGTAAATCTTTCATCTAAACGGTGGACTGTGATACCGGGAAATTCTTTGTGAAATTCTTCAATGAATTTTAAGATATCCGTCTCCACTTCGGAAACATTTCCTTTCAAATCTGTCGGAAGGCCTACTACCACATCATCCACTTTATTTTCGGTGAAATATTTTTTTAAAAACTCCATCAAAAAACGTGTTTCAACGGTATCCAGGCTGCTTGCAATAATCTGCATATCATCAGTTACAGCAATACCACAGCGTGCCTTTCCATAGTCTATTGCAAGGATCTGTCCCATAAGTGTGCAAATTTAGTAAAATTTAATGATTTTATTCATCACGCAGCTTTTTTATAAAAATCATGTTTTATTCCATTATTTTTTTTATAATTTTAATCTTCCAAAAAACGAAAATATGAAGAAACTCATCCTCGTAAGACATGCGAAAAGCGACTGGCCGGAAGAAACGGAGGATTTTGACAGACCTTTGGCAGACAAAGGTTTGAAGGATGCTATGAACATGTCCAGATTCATGAAAAGCAATAATATTTCTATTGACCGGTTTGTTTCCAGCCCGGCAGTGCGTGCGCTGAATACGTGTAAAATTTTTAACCAGGCCTATCAGCTTAATGTCTCTACTGAAGATAAACTTTATAATCCCTCGGAAAGAAATTTTGAATCTGTAATCTACGATCTGGATGACAGCGTGAGCTCGGTGGCTCTTTTTTCCCACAACAACGGAATTTCCAATTTTGCCAATTCTATTTCTGAAGATATTTTCCACTTCCCGACATGTGGCGTTGCCGGTTTCGAGATAGACTGTAATTCATGGTCTGAATTTGACGGTGCCAAAAAGAAACTGCTGTTTTTTTATGAGCCGGGGAAAATATAATTCTATCTTTTTTTACCTCTTCCCTCTCTTATTCTTTTTTTCATGTCAAAAAAAGGAGAAAACTTATATTGAAACCATTGCTTCAAATGATGTTAAGCTCCCTAAAGCCCAGCCTGGCAGCTGGAGATATTCCCATGATGAAAAATTTCAAACCTTTGAGGACTTTCAGAGATTGAAGAAAATAAAACCTGTACCGGGAAAAAATGTAATTTATCTTCAGCCTGTCGGAGAATTTGACGAGCTTCAAGAAAAAGAGATTGAACTTACCAAGGAATATTTAAGTAAATATTTCCAGCTGGAAACGAAAGTACTTCCCGTTTTATCCAATACTATTTTCCCAAAAACAGTGAAAAGATTATCCACGGAAGGTCAGGAACAAATTCTGGCAGGCTATGTACTGAACAGCATTCTGATCAAAAGAAAACCAAAAGACGCTGTAGTTTTCATGGGAATCACTGAAAAAGATCTTTTTCCCAAACCTGAATGGAATTATGTTTTTGGTCTGGCCTCTTACGAAGACGGTGTAGGAGTAACTTCCATGTACAGATTCTCAGATGGTTATCTTTCTGATGCTAATTTCAATGAAAGCCTGGAAAGATTAATGAAGATAAGTTCCCATGAGATCGGGCATATGTTCGGGGTCAGCCATTGTCTGAATGCCAACTGTGTGATGAACGGAACAAACAGTCTTTCCGAAACTGATTATCATTTTGCAAGAGCATGTTCACTTTGCCAGCAGAAATTGAATTCAAGCCTGCAGTATAATCCCAAGAAACGGCTTCTGGACCTGAAAAATTTCTTTGAAAAACAACATTTGAACTCTGAATTTGTACGTGCTGAACAGGATTTCAGTCTCCTGAAATAATTTTTTTATAAATTTCGGCTAAAGCCAATTTTAAGGATAAATAATAAAAAAACGGGCTAAAGCCCGTTCCTATTGAATATTTTAAGTCTTACGAATGACAATTCATTTATAACGTCATAAACTGATGTATATCGATTGATTATAAAAACCTTCTCTTAGCAATTTTGATTTTTCCGGGTCTATTTTCTTTTCAAATCCAGATCGTCAAAATCAAAGCTGAAATCTGTAACATCTGAAACAGGCTTCAACTTTGCAGATTCTGCTTTTCCATTTTCATCGTAAGTGAAAATAATAAAGGCATCGGCATCATAGCTTCTATCGTCCCATTTTACAATAAATGAGTTATTGGAATACGGAAGCAGTTCCCCTTTCAGTTTTGGTGAATTCTGGCAGGAAATTCTGTAGGTATTTACCTGCTGAGAAATTTCAACATCTCCAAACCACTGATCGTTATATTTTCCAATAAACTGTTCGGCCTTTGGCTGTAGATTTTTTTCTTTTTTAAAGGTATCAGATTTGGCAAAAGCATCTTTTTTCTGCTTATCAAAATCTGCATTTACTTTGGTCATTCTTTCACCGTATGTTTTCAGCCAGTTTCTGTCCGCTACTCCCAGGTAAGAATCTTTTACCGTATTGGTAATTGTATTGAAAGCTGCTCCGGACTGTTGATTGGTCAATACTACAATTCCTAATTTCATATCCGGAATCAAAGTAAATTGTGTAACGGTTCCAATAAGACCTCCTGTATGCTGGATCTGCCTGTGCCCCTTAACATCGCTTAAGAACCATCCTAATCCGTAGCCGTAAAAACTTGTATCATAAGGATTTTTTAAAGCTACTCTATCCGGAATCTGTAAGCTCCACAGCTGTTGTACATTTTTATCTGAGACCAGTTTTTTACCGTCTTTGGTGGTGAAATTATTTAAAAGAAAGTCTGCCCATGTGGTCATATCTTTAATATTACTCATGATTCCTCCTGCTGCATTACCCGTTTCATTCCAGTCATGAGGTACAGCAATGGCTTTTCCGTCTACAGGGGCGTGAGCATCAATTTTATTTGATACGGCCTTAGCTCTGTTGTAGCTTCCGAAACTGGATGTCATCCCGACAGGTTTCATAATTCTCTGCTCGATAAATTCTGCCCAGCTCAGGCCGGAAATCCTGTGAATAACTTCTCCGGCTACGATAAACATGATGTTATTGTAATCTAATTTGGTTCTGAAAGGGTTTTCGGGCTTCAGATACCTCACATTGTGAACAATATCGTTAACGGTCAGGTTACCTCCTTCCGGGAAAAACATCAGATCACCCTGGCCCAGACCTAATCCGGCTCTGTGGGTTACAAGATCTTTTATGGTTACATTCTGGGATACATACGGATCGTACATCTGAAATTCAGGAATATATTTTGAAACCTTATCATCCCAGTTCAGTTTTCCTTCATCTGCCAGAATAGCGAGTGCAGTACAGGTAAACCCTTTTGAATTGGATGCAATTCCTACCAATGTATTATCGTCCATCGGCTGTTTGGTTGTTAAGGAGCGCTGCCCGAAACCTTTGGAATAAATTACTTTTCCGTCTTTTATAATTCCTACCGACATTCCCGGAACATCAAAGGTCTTTAAAGTATTCTGGATCAGTTCATCCAATTTTTTTTCTTCAACCTGGGCATTAAAAAGCCCAACTGCTGCAAGAAAAAGTAAAAGAGAAAATTTCTGCTTCATTTTTTTAATTTTCTCAAATTTAGCAAATATTAGGAGATACGGCCTTCCTCTATACAACTTTGTGTATTTAGAACGATCTGACGTTTAATAGAAAATAAATCTTTCCTAACTTTGCAGCAAAACCAGATCTTAATGACAAAAATTCTCCTTCTCTCCGACTCTCATTCCTATATAGATGACCGAATTTTAGAATATGCCCGCCAGGCTGATGAAATATGGCATTGCGGAGATTTCGGAAGCATGGAAGTAATTGAAGAACTGGAAAAAATAAGACCTTTAAAAGGGGTTTACGGAAATATAGACAATGCGAAGATCCGGGCTGAATTTCCTGAAATAAACCGTTTTTTCTGTGAAGATCTTGAAGTTTTAATGATTCATATTGGCGGATATCCCGGAAAATATACTCCGCTTACCAATAAAGAAATTTCTAATAAGGCTCCCAAGCTTTTTATTTCAGGGCATTCCCATATTTTAAAGGCTATGTTTGATCAAAAGAACAATCTTCTCCACCTGAATCCCGGGGCCTGTGGAAAACAGGGATGGCACAAGACGAGAACCATGATGCGTTTTGTAGTGGAAGGTGAAGAGGTAAAGGATCTTGAGATCATTGAGCTGGGACCAAAAAATTAATTTTCAACAATAACAAAAGAAGGCGCACAGTACATGAAAATCGGGGACAAAGTTTCTGTAGTAGATGAGGATTTAAGCGGAATTATTACTTCCGTGAACGGTAATATTGTTTTTTTTAAAGATGAATATGGATTTACACATCAATATCCGAAAGAAAAACTGGTTCCGAAAAATGCGGATCTTTACGAAAATATCCGGGTAATAAGAAAAGCGGAACCTAAGAAAGTTATTTCCAAAAAGCATCAGAAAAACCATATGGTTCTGGATCTTCATTTTGATCATTTGGTTAAAAACCCCAGTGATTATGACAGTTTTGAGAGACTTTTCATTCAAAAAGCAAAACTGATTGAGGTTTTGGAATTCTGCCGGAAGCATCATCTGAAAAGATTGGAGATTGTTCACGGAATAGGTGACGGTACGCTGCAGAAAATGGTCATGGATGTTTTAGAAAGCCAGGCAGATATCGATTTTTACAATAAAGAAATACTTCATCACCAATCGGGTGCTGTTATGATAGAATTTCACTAAATTTGCAGCAATTGAAATATGAACGTACTTAATTTACTTTTTACCAAAGACGGATTAATCTACCAGATTGCAAGAAACAAAAGCATTCAGGAGGAAAAGTCTTATTTTGTTACTGAAGAAACTCCGGAAAATCTTATTGAAGAAAAACTGGAAGAAGTTCTTCTGAAACAAAGGTTTGACGAGATCCACGTAATCTCTGCACTGAATCATTTCACCCTGATGCCTGAAGGATTTTCAGAACATGAGGCAGGCTTTGAACTGATTGCATTCAACGCACCGGCGGACAAGGAAAAGGAGGAATTAATGCTTTCTGTTAATAAAAAATTCGGGGTACAGTTTTATTATACGTTCCCTAAAAACTTTTACAGGAAAATAAAAGAACTGGCGGTTCCTGCCCATTTTAATTTTTCGGGAGAGAAGTTTTTGAACTCAATCAACAATAAAAATAATAAGGAGATTCACATCAATCTGTACCACAATCAGTGTGAGTTTTTCGCTATTGATAATAAAAAGGTTATTTTATACAATAACCTGGATGTGAATTCTGAAGTAGATTTCCTTTATTTCGTTATGTTTACACTTAGTAAAATAGGTTTTGGAATCAATGAAACCAATTTCTATGCTTATGGTGAGACCACAGAAAACGAAACCTTTATTTCCGAACTTCAGAAATTTGTTAAAAATATGAGAATTGTTTTTGACAATGTCCCGAATAAGAATTTTATACTTAATTAGGTTGCAGGCAGTAGGTTATAGGAATTAATTCCCTATGCAACAGCCTGCTATCTGCAATCTGCGACCTAACAACTAAAAATATGTTCAGAATAATCTCAGGCAAGTGGAAAGCAAAAAAAATAGCTGCCCCTAAAAACTTTGAAGTAAGACCCACTACGGATTTTGCCAAAGAAGCGCTTTTCAGTATCCTGGAAAATAAATATGATATGCAGTCGATTTCCGTGCTTGATCTTTTTGCAGGTATCGGTTCAATCACTTTTGAATTTGCTTCCAGAGGCTGCCAGGATGTGACTTCTGTTGAGCTGAATCCAAAACATACAAGTTTTATCAATTCCACGGCTTCAGAACTTGATATGTCTCTTCAGATCAATGTTCAGAGAGGTGATGTTTTTGACTGGCTTAAAAAATTCAGGAACAAAAAAAGTTTTGAAATCGTATTTTCCGATGCGCCTTTCGAAATGGAAGAGAAAAAATATTACGAACTCCTGTCTCTTGTTTTGAATAATAAATTCGTTAAACCCAATGGAGTTCTTATTGTAGAGCATCAGAGCAGGATGAAGCTGGAACATCCCAACTTAATAGATACACGAAAATACGGAAATGTGAGTTTCAGTTTTTTCGAAGCCAATAAAGAAGATAATCAGGAAATTTAATTTCTGATTATTTTTTTTACGGAATGTTCCGGTGCAGCAATTCCCCAGTTTGTAATAGCCTCGATTACAGGCAGTAATGTCTTGCCAAAATCCGTCAGCGTATACTCTACCATTAACGGAGGTTTTTCAGTATATACTTTTCTGCTGACAATATGGTCATCTTCAAGCTGCTTCAGCTGCAGGCTTAATGTCCTTTCTGTGATGGTGGGAATTAGTTTTCTCAGCTCGTTATATCTTTTTGCCCCTTTTGTAAGGTGAACCAAAATCACGGCTTTCCATTTTCCTCCAATGAATTTCATAGTAAGACTTGTGCAGCACGGGTATTCTTTGTTATCTATTGTATACATTTTATACTATCCTTTTTTACCGTTATTGCAAATGTATTAAACTTAAATTAGTTTTGCAACTATAAAAAATATAGTATAAATATTATGAGCTTTTTAGAAAAAATGAAATCGAGATATACTGTTAAAAAGTATAATCCTCAAGGAATCATCGGTGAAGAACAAATTCAGCAGTTAAAAGAAATTTTACAGCTCAGCCCATCTTCAATTAACAGCCAGCCCTGGAATTTTGTTTTTGCAAATAACAATTCTGAAGTAAAGGGGCAATTGGCAGAAGCATCCTACTGGAACAAGGAAAAGATTTCAGACAGCAATTGTTTAATTGTATTTCAGGTCTTAAAAAATCCTGATGACTTTGAAAAACAGATTGAAGGTTATCTTCCCGAAGGTAATGTGAATTATTACAAAAATTTCGTAAAACCTAAAGGTAATGGTGAAATAAAATCCTGGCTCGCCCATCAGGTTTATCTTTCATTGGGGGTTTTGCTTTCCGCATGTGCAGAAATGGGAATAGATTCAACTCCTATGGAAGGAATTGAGCCGGAAAAATACGATGCCATTCTAAAAAATGAAAAATATGAAACCTTATTTGCAGTAGCAATTGGTGTAAGGGCTGAAAACGACAGCAATCATCCGAAAATAACTCCAAAGACAAGGTATGAAAGGAAGGATGTAATTTTAGAAGCATAAAAAAAGACTCAGGGATGAGTCTTTTTGTTTATAATACTTTCAATTCTAAATCAATTGTTTTTCCAAAGAATTTTTTAGAGATTTTCTCAAAGTTTTTCGTGAGATCCGAAAGATAGAAATGATAGTTCGGTTTAGGATTATTATCATTCAGAAGGTGGTATTTATCCAGGATAATTTTCAGATGATTGGCTACAATATTCGGGGAATCAATCACACGAACCCTGTTTCCGTAGTACTGCTTGATCTCATCAATGAGTAAAGGATAATGTGTACAGCCCAAAATAAGTGTTTCAATGTTTTTCAGCTTATTATTGCTCAGATAGTTGTAGATGATGGCATGCGTAATCGGATGGTTTTTAAATCCTTCTTCAATGGCAGGAACCAGCAACGGAGTGGCCAGTTCATCAACCTTGATCCATTTATTCTGTTTCCTGATGCTTTTCTTGTACAATCCGGAATTGACGGTTGCTTTTGTGGCAATAACTCCAACATTATTATGGATTTCATACGCTACTTTTTCAGCAACGGGATTAATAACGTCTATTACGGGAACTTTTCCGCCAACAGACTGCATTACTTCGTTCAAAGCATTTGCCGTAGCTGTATTACAGGCTATAACAATGGCTTTACAGTTCTGCTCAAGCAGAAAATTGGTGATCTTGGTAGAATATTCGATAATCGCATCTTTCGACTTTTCGCCATACGGAAGGTGTTTGGTATCTCCAAAATAGATCAGGTCTTCATGGGGAAGAAGCCTTTTTATCTCTTTAGCTACGGTAAGTCCTCCCACCCCGCTATCGAAAATGCCGATAGGCTGGCTTGATGAAAGATGTGAATAATCTTGCTTTTTAGTTTTCAAGTGAACTGAAATTTTATACAAAAATAATGAATAATCGGATACTTAATTAAGATTACCGATTGAAAAATCCTTCGGGTACCTTACTTTATAACTTACCCTGATTTTTTTGGTTTCGGATGGGGAAATTTTAACATTCCAGGTCAGGAATCCTTTTTCCTTATTCAGATCTGCATTATCACTCTGGAGAAGCTCAATCTTTACAGATTCATCCTTACTTAGGGGAATCTGGTCTTTTATATCAATATTGATTGCTTCTTTTTTATTGTTACGGACTACAAGATCATAAGTAATTACTTTTTCCTGATAAGAAGAAAATAATTTCTCACTTGATTTATCGTTGACAATTTCCTTGCGTATGCTGATTTTCTTGTCATCACCCAGCGTAATGCTCATTTTATCTTCTGTCTGGTTAGAATTAATCCTCGTTTCCCCTACATACATGTTTTCAAAAATAACACTGGCAGAACCTGAAATAAGGTTATACTTATTAAAATCTTTAACATCTGCAACCAAATAAGCAGTTGTACTGTATTTCGGGACTGTATAATATTTATAATCAGCAGGAATTTTTATCTGTTTCAGATTAATAAAATGATCTTCATCGTTTGATAGAACATCATAAGGAATATCTGCATCAAAACTTACATTCAATTGGTTTTCAGTAATTTTAATTCCATACGCTCCCGTTACTACAACTTCTTCAATCTCCTGAGTTCGCATTGTATCTTTTTTACCAGAATAATGTGAACTTACTCTTTCTTCATTTTTATAAGAATTCAGGAACCAGGGGTTCATCACCGGAGCTTCATTATTTCTGGAAGATCTGGCATTAATCAGTGAAAGTTTCACTCCCTTCCAGTCAAGTCCCGTATCCTGTCTTACTTTTGCTTTAAAAGTAACATCCAGCGGTTCTGTAAGTTTGCTTCCTTTCACCTCATAGAATGGCTCCCAGGAGACGTTTTCCGTCAGGTAGCCCAAATTCATTTTAGCATTTCCTCCCGCGCTGCTTACTACTTTCAGAACAAGAACACCATCGGAAAATGTTTCTTCTGCTTCTGTATTTGCTTTCAGACGGTTTCTTAGCCTTTCAAGTTTCAGAACAGTGTCAGTATATTTTTTATTAATATCAAGCTGTGCTATACTTATTTCGTTTCTTTTGGTTTTGTAATATTCCGTAAGCTGCATCAGTTGAGCCACGCTGGAAGTATTGCTGCCAACTAAAAGTCCTTGGTTTTTATCTAAAAGTTCCAGTGTTTTTTCATTGGTCTGCCTTTCAATATTAATTTTTGTACTGAGATTCTCTAAAATAACAATACTGTCTTTAATTCTTTTACCGTTTGGATTATTATTCTCAAAATAATTTGAATTGTAACTGTCTCTATATTGTGCAGAAAGAACCGAAATATCTTTATTGTTGGTATTGATCTGTACTGATTTCTCTACAATCTCATCTGAGATATTTGTTACTACAATCTCAGAAGTTCCTGCCGGAACTGCAACATTAACCGAATTCTGAAGTTCTGCAGACGTCCTGTAAACATTTACAGCATACACTTTTGCTTTTGTAAAAATTGGTTTCTGAGAGAAATGTAAAATGCTTAAAAAAAGAAAAATTAATAATAAGCTTTTTTTCATAGTTGTAGTTTTTTTTAAAGTATAATCTCAAATATACATTAATAAACGTTATACTAAAAATAAATCTGAGGCAATTCCATCTGCCATAAACCAATGTTTTTCGGGGATTTTTAAGTGATTGTCTTCAATAATTAAAATACCTTCTTCTATTTTGGGTTTTATTTCATTCCGAAAATGCTCAAGGATTCTATCACTGAACTTATTTTTCAGGCTTTCAAGATCTACTCCCCAAATCGTTCTCAGGCCGATCATAATCATTTCATTGAATTGGTCTTCCCGGGAGAGCAGTTCTTCTTCCTTGGCAAGAATTCCGGTATGAAGCTTTTTGAGATACTGCTGGTTGTTGGCAATATTCCAGCTTCGGACGTCCAATCCGTTATAAGAATGTGCGGAAGGGCCTATTCCCAGATATTCTTTATACTTCCAATAGGCTGAATTATGTCTAGAATAAAAGCCAGGTTTTGCAAAATTGGAAACTTCATAATGTTCAAAACCGTTATCTTTTAGAAAATCTGAAAGATAATAGAATTCTTTGTTTTGCTCTTCTTCTTTCGGACTGCTAATTTTGCCTTTCGCAATCCAGTTTTCCAAAGCTGTCTTGGGTTCAACTGTCAGAGCATAGGAAGAAATATGAGGTACTTCAAGAGCAATTGTTTTATTTAAATTTTCCTTCCAGATTTCCAGACTGGAGGTGGGGGACCCATAAATGAGATCTATACTTAGGTTTTCGAAGCCAAAATCCTGTGCTCTTTTGATGGAGCTTTCTGCTTCTGATGCATTATGGGCACGGTTCATCAGTTTCAGGTCTTCTTCGAAGAAACTTTGTGTCCCGATGGAAAGTCTGTTGACCGGAGATTGTGCCAACTGCTTTAAAAAATTTTTATCCAGATCATCCGGATTGGCTTCCAAAGTAACTTCAATATCATTATCAAAGCTGAAATATTTCAGTATTTCATCAATTATTGAACTGATCTCATCTGCTGAGAGAATAGACGGAGTGCCACCTCCGAAATACAGTGACTGCAGATTTTTGTTCTGCAATTCATTTTTTCTAAGCCGGATTTCAGTTTTCATTGCGCTAATCATCTCATCTTTGAAGTTCAGAGATGTAGAAAAGTGAAAATTGCAGTAGCTGCATTTCTGTTTGCAGAAGGGGATGTGAATATATATCATAAAAAAGAGCCCTGAAAATTTCAGAGCTCAAATTTATTTAAATTAAATCAGATTAATATCTATATCCTCTATGATTAATAAAGTTATCGAAGTTATAACCTAAACTGATCATGAAGCTGTTTCCTCCATACGTCTGGATATCAGACATTCCGATATTATAAGTAGCTCCGATCATGAATTTATTGAATCTTACTTTAATAACCGGTGCAACCTGAAGCTGCTGGCTGTCGAACCTGTTCTGTACCGTTCTGTAGCTTACTCCGGCAGAGAATGAATTGATGTCGTTAAAGAAAGTTGCCATTAAGTTATAGTCGATCATTCTTGTTGAATTGGTATTCAGGTTGATCAATGCTGATGGCGTTATGAAGATATTGTCAGCAAAATGCCAGTCATATCCTAAGTTTAAGAAAAATTTGATTGGTGAAGGCTCAATTCCGTTTACGATAGCCTTATCGTTGCTTAGTGCGATATCGTTTACAGATACTCCTGCAAAGATGTTTCTATAGGTTGCAGCCGCACCGAAGTTGGCATAAGCCATGAAAATATTCCCTTCTTTCCCGATCAATAGTGGATCGTAACCATCTTCAACATTCACTGAAGTATAGTCGAAGTTCATATTGTAAAATGAAACACTGGTACCGAAAGAGAACTGGTCTTTTCTGTCTCCCTCACTACTTAGTGGAATAAAGTATGAAGCTCCCGCTGTAATACCGCCTGCAGAAATAGGTCCATTACTGTCTCTGAAAATAGAGAGCCCTGCTCCTACTCTGTCGAAAATGTTCCCGTTGATTCCTATAGACTGCGTATTTGGAGAATCGCTAAACTTGTCAAATTGTTTGTGGTAATTAGCATTAAGCTGCACGTAATCGGTCTTTCCGTACTGAGCTGGGTTGAACAGGAATTCACCATCCAGAAGATATTGCTGATAATATGGTAGTGATTCTTGTGCTTTGTATGCATTTGACAAAAGAGCTAAACATACGATAGCATATAGTTTTCTCATAACAAATCTTGATTTCAATTCAACAAATATAAAAAAATTCTCAATATATTTTTAGTTTTCTAAATAATTTCTCCATTTTTTTACAGCATCCGCCATATCTTTCGGCATTGGGCTCTCAAAATATAATTCCTTTTTAGTGGTTGGGTGTATAAACCCCAAAGTATGCGCATGGAGCGCATGTCTTGGAAGGATTTCAAACACATTTTTTATAAACTGCTTATACTTAGGCAGATTCACTCCTCTGAGCGGAGTATGGCCTTCATATCTTTCATCATTAAACAGCGTATGACCGATATGCTTAAAGTGGGCCCTTATCTGATGGGTTCTTCCTGTCTCAAGTTTGCACTCTACCCAGGTCATATATTTAAACCGTTCCAAAACTTTATAATGCGTTACTGCATGTTTTCCGTGGCTTCCGTCCTCATAAACGGACATCTGCATCCTGTTTTTGGGATGCCTCCCGATATGCCCTCTGATTGTTCCTTCATCTTCCTTAGGATTTCCCCATACAAAAGCCCAATACAGTCTTTTTGTAGTTCTGTTGAAAAACTGCTTTGCCAAAAAGCTCAGTGCATATTCATTTTTTGCAATCACCAGAAGTCCGGAAGTATCCTTATCGATCCTGTGGACAAGTCCTACCCTGTCCAGATCAGATTTTTGTCCGTTCTTTTCAAAATGGAAAGCCAGCGCATTCACTAAAGTTTTGTCCCAGTTTCCGTGTCCCGGATGAACTACCATTCCCGCTTCTTTATCTACAACGATCAAATCTTCATCTTCGTATATAATATTCACAGGAATATCCTGGGGAATAATCACATTTTCTCTCGGCGGATGGGTAAGAAGCACTGAAATCTGGTCGCCCGGCTTTACACGATAGTTCTGTTTTACAGGCGCTCCGTTTACAATAACATTCCCCGCTCTGCAGGTCTGGGAAATTTTATTCCGGGAAGAGTTTTGCCTGTAGATTAATAAGAATTTATCAATCCTTAACGGCTCCTGTTTTTTATCCACTGTGATATTAAGGTGCTCATACAGTCCTTTATTCTCTTCATCAATATCGATATTTTCGAGACTGTCGGATTCTAATAATTCTTCATCAAAAAAATCTTCGTTATCTTCTGCCATATTTTATCTTTTTACGCAAAAGGCCCCAACATTTTGCAGTTGAAGCCTATATTTTATATCATAAACCGTTATTATTCTACTACTACTTTTTTAGCTTTTGGCTTTTGAGCTGGCTGCTGTGTTGTACTCGCAGGTGTTGCAGGCTTATTTCCTGAACTCTGATTATTTGTTGTTGCAGTTTTAGGTTTTTCTGTTACAGTTCCGGCAGGTTTAGTTCCAGTAGCTGCGTTAGTTGTCTTGGCAGGTTCTGTTTTAGCTGGTTCATGTTTAGGAACTTCTTTTTTTGGTACAGGTGCTGCTGCAGGCGGATCATAGCTTGGTTCCGGGCGGCTGGTAGGAACTTCATCATAATGCACCGGAGGAAGTGAAGTATCTACTTTCATACGGTAAATTGAGTTCAGCTGTTCTACTTTAGCTCTAAGCTCAGCAGGTGTTCTTTTACTTGCCCAAAGGTCAATCTGCATTCCCTGATCTCTTACGTCTCCTGAAGCCGGATCCTGATAATAAATGATATCAGATTCATCTTTGCTTCCATCTTCATGTTCTATAAGACCTACTTCAAACAGGTTTTTTGCGATAACAGCTCTGGCTTCTTTCACCGAAAGCCCTACCACGTTAGGAATTGAAATATTTCTCATAGGTCCGGATCCCACCACAACATCAATTATAGAGAATCTCGGAAGGCGTGATCCCGGATTAACAGCATTACCTTTATACAATACTCTTAAAAGAGCATCTTTCTGAATACTCGGTTCATAGATGGTATCACCAATTTTAAGCCCCACCTGATCCAGTCTCTGGAATGCCAGCCCCGAATATTTATTGATTACGTCAGGAACGGTAATAGGCGCCCATGTTCTTGGATTCACCACAATTCTTACCAATGATCCCGGTTTCACCCGTGAACTGGATAAAGGGTGCATCTTTAAAACCTGGAAAGGCTTATATTTAGGATTATACTCGGCACTGTCTACTTCATATTCCAGCCCGGTATCCTCTAATATTTTTACGGCATCATAGACCGATTTATTAATAACATTGGGTACAGGAATTTCCTGACCATGATTGGTATGATATTCCAACCAACGGAAAGTAACCCACACCAACCCCACAAAAATACCGATGGCGACTACTAAATTCAGTAAAACTTTCCAATTGAAAAGTGATTTAAGCATACTTAAAAATACTTTAATTATAACGGCAAATATAGCTAATAATTTTAAATGTGCTTTTATTTAACACAATTCATTTTCAATTTTAAAATTTCTGAATTTCCCTTATTGCATTACATAAAATGATTAAATTTGCCTTAATTGATACTATAATGGTTATGAGCAAAAAAAGTGTTGCCGTTGTTATGGGAGGCTATTCGGACGAATATGTGGTTTCCTTAAAAAGCGGCCAGTTGATCTACGATTCTCTGGACAGAAATCTATATGATGTATACAAGGTGGTTATCCTTAAAGATGAGTGGTATTTTTTAGGTGAAAACGATAAAAAACATGAAATCAACCGCGGTGATTTTTCAGTGACATTAGATAATAATGAAAAGCTGAAATTTGATGCCTGTTTCAACATTATCCACGGAACTCCGGGTGAAAACGGAATTCTTCAGGCTTACTGGGATGCTATCGGACAGAAATATACAGGCTGTGATTTCTATCAGAGCGCTCTTACTTTCAATAAAAAAGATACACTCGCAGTATTGTCAAAATACGGAATTCCTTCTGCCAAAAGCATTTATTTAAGAAAAGGAGAAGCTATCAATACAGACGAAATCGTTGAAAGCCTGGGTCTTCCGGTTTTCGTTAAGCCCAACCAATCCGGATCATCTCTGGGAATTTCAAAAGTGAAGGATAAATCCGGGTTAATTGCCGCTACAGAAATAGCCTTCAAAGAAGATGATGAAATCCTGATCGAAAGTTTCCTGGACGGAATGGAAGTTTCCGTAGGTGTAATAGATTTCAAAGGAGAAACCATCGTTTTGGGAATCACAGAAATTGTTCCTACCAATGAATTTTTTGATTATGAGGCCAAATATGAAGGAGCTTCAGAAGAAATTACCCCGGCAAGAATTGATGATGCTACCAGAATCAGGGTGGAAGAAATTTCAAAAAGAGCTTACAACTCACTGGGTATGAGTGGTTTTTCAAGAAGTGAATTCATCCTTATGGACGGCATTCCTTATATGCTTGAAATGAATACCAACCCGGGATTCTCCCCTGCCAGCATTCTTCCTCAACAGGCAAGACATTATGGAATATCCATCACGGATCTTTGCGGAAACGAAGTAGAAAAAGCACTTAATAAGTAAGGAATGGCAAAATTATTTTCTGTTTTATTATTAATTCCTTTTTTTGCATTGCCCCAGAACTATACAAAAATGATTGATTTAGGCGTTTCCAAAAGTGGTATGGAACCGAAAAGTATTAATTTTTCAACGGATGCCATTTATCTGAATGAAAAAAAATGCTTTAACTATGTCAAAAAAAACGATGTAGTCATTAATAATGAAACGGCTCCAAACTATTTTGAGATTATTTCTCTGGACAATACAACATTATTTTCCGGAATTATTAAAAAAAATGAAAATGGAAATTTTGAAAGCACCATCACGTTCCATCCCATTAAAAAGCTTTATAAAAATTCAAAAATAATAGGAAGAAATGATTTGATTCTGAATCTTTCTTCCAATCAGGTTCTAAATAATAACTGCAGCCTAAATATCAAAAATTTAGAGCTGTTTTACGAAAAATCAAACGAAAACAACTAGAATATGAAAATTGCTGTTTTCCCCGGATCTTTTGATCCTATTACCTTGGGACATTATGATATTATAGAAAGAGCGGCACCGCTTTTCGACAAACTGATTATCGCAATTGGGCAGAATTCCCAGAAAAAGTACATGTTTCCTCTGGAAAAAAGAATGGAATTCATTCAAAACTCCGTCGCCGAATTCCCCAATGTGGAAGTTGACTATTTTGAAGGATTAACGGTAGATTACTGCTTTGAAAAAAATGCACAGTACATCATCAGAGGATTAAGAAATCCTGCCGATTTTGAATTCGAAAAAGCCATTGCCCATACCAACCGGACTCTGGCCCATAAGAAGCTGGAAACAGTATTCCTGTTAACCTCATCCGGAAAGTCTTTCATCAGCAGCAGCATTGTAAGAGAGATCATCAATCACGGAGGAGAATATGAACTGCTGGTACCAGACTCCGTAAGAGTAGAACGATAAGCAATGAGTAATCGGTAATGAGTAATTTGGGCAATATGGATTACAACCAGGTTTTTCGGGAAAGAACTAAGAACTTTTCCATCCTTATAATTAGGTCATTATCTTCATTACCTTATTCTGATGATATTTCCATCATCAGAAAACAAATCATAAGATCCGCTACATCAGTTGCAGCCAATTACAGAGCTGTTTCAAGAGCAAGATCAGAAAAAGAAAAATTTGCAAAAATCTGTATTGTTGTAGAAGAAATTGATGAAACTCAACTTTGGCTCGAAATCATTGAAGAACTAAATTACCTAAGTTCTGAAAAAATGGTATTTTTAAAATCAGAATGTGAAGAGCTCGTAAAGGTTATGACCAAATATAAATTTAGATTATCCCAACTTTAAATGGCATAATTTTTATTACTCATTGCCCATCACCTATTACTCATAAATTATGCACGAACAGTTCAATTTTGCTATAGAAGTACTCGGAACCGTTTCCTTTGCGATGTCGGGGAGTTTTGCAGCAATGCAGAAACGTCTTGATCCGTTCGGGGTACTTATTATTGCTTTCGTTACTTCTGTAGGCGGAGGAACTGTAAGGGATCTTCTATTGGACATTCCTGTATTCTGGATGCACGATCTGCTAACCTGTGCATTAATTCTGGGAACAAGCATATTTGCGATGATTTTTAAATCTATCGAAAAGAATTTCAAGGTAACCCTGTTTATTTTTGACAGCTTCGGGCTTGGATTATTTACCATTATCGGAGTTCAGAAAGGCCTGAATGCCAATATCCATCCACTGATCTGTGTAGCACTGGGTACGATCACCGGATGTTTCGGAGGAATCATACGGGATATTCTCCTGAACCGGATTCCCCTGATTTTCAGGAAAGAAATTTATGCTACGGCATGTATTGTCGGAGGTTCTGCATTTCTTCTGATGACGAAATTCATTCCGCTTTCCTATACATTTATACAGATCTTTACCATTTTACTGATTGTTGCTATCAGAACCCTGGCTGTAAAATATCAATGGCAGATGCCTAAATTCTACGGCTATGATCAAAATTCCGAGATGTAATAATTTACTTTAATAAAATAAAAAAGCACCTGAATCAGGTGCTTTTTTCGTATCGTATATTTTCTTAGAAGAATTTTCCTCTCTGTCTCATATTCGGATTGTGCATGTGTTTCTGCATGGAAGGCATTTTCAGCTGATCTTTCATCATTTTGATCTGGTCTGTCATCATTCCTGCACTGTCCAGTCTTTTTGCCTCTTCAAGAAGTTTCTGCCCTTCCTGTTTTCTTCCTTTGGAAATGGCTGCTGCTGCAAGGTTCAGTGTGGCCATTGCTCTGTCGTGCTTCATATTCAATCCGTATTCCAAAGCTTTTTTCATTAAAGGCTCCACTTTTGCAGGATGTTCCTGAGCCTGTGTTAACCCCAGCAGATAATGGAAATATCCATACTGGGATTTATGCAGCTGCGACTGGTAATTCGTAATTCCTTTCAGCCATTCCGCTGCTTTTTCCATATTCTGCTTTCTCAACTGCCAGAAGGCAAGAAGGATATATTCATTTTTGAAGAACAGTAAAATAGGCAGTGCCGCAAGAAGGAAAACCACGACTCCCCAGCCCAGGCTTCTTGTGAAAATCATCATATAAAGCCCTGAAAGGATAAGAACTGCTGCAATTACAATTTTTATGTACTTATTCATTGTTCAATTTTAAGAGTGCAAAGATAGAAAATTTAGAGGTCAGAAGCTAGAAATTAGAAGTTAGAATTTCACAACTATTTATTCTCAATCCTCTCAAATGTCTGAAAACAAAAATCGTATTGATTTTTTTCATCTTTTTCATGGCAGGTTTCTTCCGTTTTTTTCCAGATTTTCAAATCAATCTTCGGAAAGAATGTATCTGCCTCAAGATCAGCTTTCACCAGAGTAACTTCAAGTTTATCAACAATTTCCATGGTCTGTTCATAAATATTTCCACCCCCGATAATGAATACATTTTCATCAATTTTTTTAGCAAACTTCACCGCTTCCTTAATGCTTCCTACAATCAGAATTCCTTCTTCAAACCAGTCTTTTTTCCTGGAAATAACAATATTGGTACGGTTAGGCAGTGGTTTTCCTATACTTTCATAGGTTTTTCTTCCCATAATTACCGGATGTCCGGAAGTAATATCTTTAAAGTGTTTCAGGTCTTTAGGAAGATGCCACAGCAGTTTATTTTCAAAACCAATCCCGTTCTTCTCTCCCATTGCCACCACTATTGTTGTCATTCTAATAATTTTTTACAAAATTAGCACATAATTTGTATATTTGGTTAGCACAAAAAAATTTAAAAAAATAAACTATGAAAAATAAAGGCTGCCTAAGTGCAGGAACTATCGGTATTGCTCTGCTTATTATTGTAGGTGTAATATTCTTCTGGGGGAAAAACGGGTATAACAATTTTGTTTCGAAAGAACAGAACGTCAACTCCAAATGGTCTAATATAGAAACTGTTTATCAGAAAAGGGCCAATCTTATTCCTAATCTTGAAAATACGGTTAAATCGTATTCAAAGTTTGAACAGGAAACATTGACAAAAGTTGTTGAAGCACGCTCTAAAGCTACTTCTATCAACATTGACCCAACGAATATGACGGAAGCTGATCTGGCTAAATTCCAGGCTGCACAGGGTGAATTATCCGGAGCGTTAAGCAGGTTAATGGCTGTAGTGGAATCTTATCCGAACCTGAAAGCTGACCAGCAGTATATCAACTTCCAGAGAGAGTATACAGCAATTGAAAACAGCATCAGAACCGAAACGGTTTATTATAACGATGCTGCCAAAGATTATAATACAACGATCAAGACCTTCCCGAATAATATTCTGGCCAATTTTACCAACTTTAAAGAAAAACCTTTCTTCAAAGCTGAAGCCGGTGCTGAAAAAGCTCCAGAAGTATTTAAATAATGAACCGTTTTCTGACAAATCAGCAAATTGATTCCCTTGTGGAAACCATACAGTCGGCAGAACAACATTCTACAGGCGAGATCCGGGTACATATTGACTCGAACACAGAAGCTGAAAACGCACAAACTGCATTTGAAGTTTTCAAGGAACTCTGCATGAATAAAACTGCCGACAGGAATGCTGTGCTTTTCCATGTGAATTTCGAACAGAAATATCTCACCATTATCGGCGATATCGGGATTCACGAGAAAGTACACCAGTCGTATTGGGATCACCTGCACGACTACATCGCTGCTGAATTTGCCAAAGGAAACTATTATAAAGCCTTAAAAAGCGGCATTCTGGAAACCGGCCTTGAATTAAAAAAATATTTTCCTGTTGAAGGAGAAAATCCCAACCAGCTCTCCAATGAAATTACGTTCTCTTAAAATAGTATTTTCATTTATACTTCTCTGCTTTTACACTTTTGTATCTGCACAGTACACTATTCCGCAAAAACCGGCGGTCCTGTACCCTGTGTTTGATCAGGCAGGGCTGCTCACCCAACAGGAAAAAGATGAACTGAACAATAAGCTCATCAAATTTGCGGACTCTACTTCCACAGAAATTGAGGTAATTATTATTCCTTCTACAAAAGGGGAAGACGTTAATTTCCTGGCAACCATGTTCGGTGAACAATGGAAAATCGGAAAAAAAGGAGTTGACAATGGTGTTGTTTTCCTGATTGCTACAGAAGACCATACAATGTCTATCCAACAGGGAAGAGCTGTTGAACAGTATCTCACGGCTTCTGTTTCAGGACAGATTCTTGATTATATTGTTACTCCCAATTTCAGGCAGGGGCAATGGTATGAAGGGATCAATCGTGGTACCTCAGCAATTATGGAGGCTGTTCAGGGAAAATTCAAACCTGTAGAAGATACAGCACCTTCCGGTAATGGAAGTGCGTTTAAAATCCTGATCATTGCTTTTGTTATCTTCATTCTGCTGGCCATTATTTTTGGTAACAGAGGCGGAGGACGTGGCGGCGGCAATAATGATGACGATGATGTGATCATCACCAGAAGAGGACGCAGAAATTATCCCGGTGGATTCTTTCCATTCCCGGGCAGCTTCGGAGGAGGCGGTTTTGGTGGCGGAAGTTCCGGTGGTGGCGGAGGATTTGGCGGTTTCGGTGGTGGAGGCAGCTTTGGAGGCGGTGGTGCTTCCGGAGGATGGTAATAGAATATAACGAACATTCAATATAATCGGGCTGATTGCCCGATTTTTTTATGTAATACATTAAAATTAAGTCGCTTCTTTGCTTTATTTCAATGTTATATTAATTTTATATATTAAAAAATTAATAAAACCTCATAAAATCCGTTTTTTATTCATTATTTTTTCATTATATTTACTGAAAACAGGCTTATGAAGAAGACGCTGGTAGTTTTTGCACATCCTTATTTAGAGCACTCAAACTCAAATGTGGAGCTCATGAATTTCTATGTCCGCCACCAGCATTATACCCTCAGGGATCTTTACGAAGAATATCCCGATTTTCACATTGCCGCCTTCAGGGAAAGAAAAAGATTAAAAAACTACGACCGTTTTATTTTCCAGTTCCCATTAATATGGTTTGGAATACCACCATTGCTAAGATTATGGATTGACGAAGTCTTCGATAGAGACTGGCTGAAGGAAGGGGAAAGCAACCCATTAGAAGGAAAGGAGGTCTATATCCTCATAACAACAGGTGGAAAAGAAAGATCATTTAATAAAAACGGAACTTATCAATATACTGTAGAGGAACTGATCAGTGGACTTATTGTTTCTTTACAGGTTTTTAAAGCTAATATCAAACACATTAAAATCGTTTACGAAGCCAATAAACTAAGCAAAAAAGACATTATTTTACATAAGAAAGAATTTACAGAACTACTCAATCAATAATATATGGAGTCCAGTTTAGCGATGAATACGTTAATTTTCTTAGGTGTGGCCATTATTATGGTTCCGCTGGCCAGAAAATTGGGACTAAGTTCTGTAATCGGGTATATTCTGGGAGGCATCATTATTGGCCCATATGTTCTGAGGCTTACCGGAAAAGATGTTAACGACATTATGCATGCCAGTGAATTTGGGGTGATTATGCTTCTTTTCTTAGTAGGGCTGGAACTTGAACCCAGAAAATTCTGGGAAATGCGGAAGAAGATCGTGGGTCTTGGTCTTACACAGATGCTCCTTTCTATTTCACTTCTCTTCCTGGTTTTCATCATTGCCGGGTGGAGAATTGATAAAGCCATTGCTATTGCGATGTGCTTTGCACTTTCTTCTACTGCCATTGTGCTCCAAACGCTTCAGGAAAAAAATAATTTTAAAACTATGGCCGGAGAAGCTTCCTTCTCTACTCTTCTGTTTCAGGATATTGCCGTGATTCCTATTCTGGCCATTCTTCCGGTCATTGCCAACTATAAAGCAAGCCATCATAATAATGATATACAGATACTGATCCAGAAACTTCCACAATGGCTGCAGGCGGGTACGGTGATTTTAGGGGTAGCCATCCTGATTCTTTTGGGAAGATATGTGTTTGTTCCTTTTTTAAGATACGTTTCAAAGTCAGGCATGACGGAATTGCTTACAGCTTCCTCATTATTTTTAGTGATTGGAGTTTCTGAACTGATGGTAGCTATAGGACTTTCGCCCGCGCTGGGAGCTTTCCTTGCGGGGGTAATGCTTGCTAACAGTGAATTCCGGCATGAGCTGGAAGCGCAGATCAATCCGTTTAAAGGATTATTATTAGCGGTATTTTTTGTAAGCGTAGGCTCTACAATCAATTTTAATATTATTCAGCAGGATCCTCTGTTTATTTTTTCTACTGTTTTTGCAGTATTAGCTGTTAAATTTGTTGTTCTGTATGCTATCGGAAAGTTCTTCAGGATTGATACTCCGCAGAGTTTGTTTTATGCATTTGCCCTTTCCCAGGTTGGAGAGTTTGCATTTGTTTTGATCAACTATGCATCGGATCTTTATCTTCTGAGTCCGGAACTCAACGCGCAGATGATGGCTGTTACGGCAATTACAATGTGTATTACACCTATTCTTCTGATCATCAATGACAAGTTCATTACGCCCAAGTTTATTCAAGAAATCCCTGATTCAGATAATGATTTCAGTATTCTAGACAATACTATAAGCCAGAAAAAGATCATTATTGTTGGTTTCGGACATTTTGGGAGTACGGTAGGACGTCTTTTAAAGGCAAACAAAATTTCGGCAACGGTTCTGGACCGGGATTCTGATCGTGTAAAACTGTTGAGAAGCTATGGTTTTAAAGTATATTACGGAGATGCTACAAGAATTCCCATTTTAAGGGCTGCAGGAATTGAAGACGCAGAAATTCTGGTGCTCTGTCTTGATGATTCAGACGATAATAAATTTATTGCCGACCTGGTAAGAGAGCATTATCCGAAAGTACGGATTTTCGTAAGAGCTAAAAACAGGATTGATGCTTACAATTACCTCAACAACGGTATTGAAAATATTTACCGCGAAACATTAGGAACTGCCGTAGATATGGCTGTAGATGTCCTTCATGAAACCGGAATGAGAAAATATGCGGCAAGGCGCCTGGGACAAAGGTTTATGGCTATAGATAAAGCATCGATCAGAAGGCTGGCTAAGGCGAAAGAAGATGATGAGATACTTCTGTTTACTACAAAAGAAATCCTCCAGCGAGAGGAGGAATTGTTAGCCTATGACAATCTTAATTTTGATAACAGGAATTGGGAAGGATCCTCATCAGTGGATGAAGAAAATGATGAGGAAACTTCACATTAGTTTATTGAATACTTACACTTCCACCGCTGCTTTCCTGCTTGGTTACATTTTTAAGCTCTCCTCTTTTAGAAATATCTACACTTCCTCCGGACGAAGCTTCTGCATTAACTGACCATGCAGCACTGATCTGAACACTTGCACCACTGGAAGCTTCAGCCTTTACGTTATCTGCAACAACTTCTTTTGCAGAAATACTGGCAGCAGATGAAGAAGTGATGTCTGCATTCTTCGTTTTTCCGGAAATATCAATACTGGCTGCAGAAGAAGCATCAACATCAAGATCTACGGCCCATACTTTTCCGCTGAAACTGCTGCTGCTGTCCGCCGAAATATCAAAATCGTTCGCTTCCAGATCCCCGGAAACACTTGAAGCACTCGATATTTCAATACCCATCTTATCCTGTGTAAATTTATCTTTGATACTGATGCTCGCCGCAGAATTGGCAATAAGTTTTGTGAAATCTTTGGTATAGATCCGGGCCTTCACATGATGATTATTCATAACCCTGATCCCACTTTTATAATGGATATGAAGTTTTCCTCCGCTATTGTCCACAAGAATTTCATTGATAATGTTTTCCGGTGCAGAAATGACCACTTTTTCAGTTTCAGATTTAATTATTTCAGCACTTATAGCCTGGGAAACTTCAATTTCATCAAAATCTCCATTAAAGGTTTTCTCTTTTACCGGGCCGCTTTCTTTGTCAATTACTTTATCTGCCCAGTCGCTATGACTGTTATTATTCTCGTTGTTTCTTCTATTATGATTTTCATTGCATGAGGTTATCAGTGCGAAGGCTGAAAATATAAAAAGGGTTGTTGATTTCATGTTTACTGCTTTTATAAATTAAGTTTTAATTATCTTTATACTTTAATAACAACTAATTTATGAAAAATATTTCATCGGTATTGTTAATTTCTGCGCTGGCACTTAACCAATCTTGTACTACAATGAAGAAAACCGATATTCAACAGGAGGCTCCTGTTACCGATCCATCCTTATCTTCGAACCCTTTTATGAAGAAAAGCAAGCTTCAGTATGAGGCTCCGGAATTTGATAAAATTAAAAATGAACATTTCAAACCTGCTTTCGATTTCGGACTTAAACAGCACGATGCTGAGATTTTAAAAATCGCCAACAATCCGGAAGCTCCTACTTTTGAAAACACAATTGTTGCTTTGGAAAAAAGCGGCGAAGTTCTAAAAAGAGCCACTATTGTATTTTCCAATCTTACAAGTGCAAATACAAATCCTACCCTTCAGGCTTTGGATGAGGAATATGCTCCTGTTTTCGCAGCACATTCTGATAAAATGTACCTGAATGAAAATTTATACAAAAGAATCAAGGCCATCAAAGAAGACGGTTTAGATGCTGAAAGTAAAAAACTTGTACAATATTACAAACAGAATTTTGAAATTGCAGGGGCTAATCTTTCTGCTGCAGACAAAGAAAAACTTAAGCAGATCAACCAGGAACTTGCCTCACTTTCTACACAGTATGCCAACAAATTGCTTGAAGCGAGAAAACAGGGAGGTGTATTTTTCTCTGATGCAAAGGAACTGGACGGACTTTCCGCCGATGAAATCGAAGCTGCAGCAACTGATGCTAAAACCGCAGGACAACCGGGAAAATATCTTCTCGCCCTTCAAAATACAACTCAGCAACCTCTTCTTCAGAATTTGAAGAACAGGGCAACAAGAGAAAAACTGTTCAAAGCATCATGGCTGAGAGCTGAAAAAGGTGATGGAAACGATACCCGTGAAACGATTGAAAAATTAGCCAAATTAAGACTTAAAAAAGCTCAGATTCTTGGCAAGAAAAGCTTTGCCGAATGGAAACTTCAGGACCAGATGGCTAAAACGCCTGAAGCAGCAACCAAATTAATGAACCAGATTGCCACTCCTGCTGTAGAAACGGCAAGACGTGAAGCCAAAGATATCCAGGACCTCATCGACCAGCAGAAAGGAGGCTTCAAGGTAGAACCGTGGGACTGGAACTTCTATGCAGAACAGGTAAGAAAAGCCAAATATGACCTTGATGAAAACCAGATCAAACCATATTTTGAGGTGACTACTGTTCTGGAAAAAGGAGTTTTCTATGCCGCTGAAAAATTCTATGGGCTCACTTTCAAAAAGAGAACTGATCTTCCGGTTTATCACCCTGACGTGGTAACTTACGAGGTTTTTGACCACGACGGAAAATCTATTGCCATTTATTATCTGGATTTCTACACAAGAGATTCTAAAAACGGGGGTGCATGGATGAGCAACTTTGTAGAGCAGTCTTATCTTTTAGGAACAAAACCGGTAATCGTAAACTGCTATAATTACCAGAAACCGGCTCCGGGAAAACCTTCTCTGATCAGTTATGATGATGTTTCTACCATGTTCCATGAATTCGGGCATTCTATCCACGGAATGTTTGCAAGCCAAAAGTATCCTTCACTTTCAGGAACAAGCGTTCCGAGAGACTTTGTAGAATTCCCTTCTCAAATCAATGAACACTGGGCATTAGATCCTGTGGTTCTGAAAAATTATGCCATCCACTATGAAACAAAGCAGCCTATCCCTCAAACTTTAGTGGAAAAAATTAAAAAAGCAGCTACTTTCAATCAGGGATATATGACTACAGAACTTGTTTCTGCCGCCGCTCTCGATATGGACTGGCATACAGTGACGAATGAAAGCCAGCTGATCCCTGTCCTGGACTTCGAAAAACAATCATTATCCAATCATGGATTTACTTTAGCAACAGTACCGCCAAGATACCACACCCCTTAT
Organism: Chryseobacterium shigense; assembly: GCF_014207845.1. Classification (NCBI taxonomy): domain Bacteria; kingdom Pseudomonadati; phylum Bacteroidota; class Flavobacteriia; order Flavobacteriales; family Weeksellaceae; genus Chryseobacterium; species Chryseobacterium shigense. The sequence continues at coordinate 30,184 of NZ_JACHLC010000005.1, read as the reverse complement.
TTTGCCCACATCTGGGGCGGAGGATATTCTGCAGGGTATTATGCTTATTTATGGTCTGAAACCCTTGACAATGATGCATGGGAGTGGATCAAAAATAATGGAGGGCTTACAAGAGAAAATGGAGACCGTTTCAGAAAATATATTCTTTCTGTAGGAAATTCCGTAGATCTTAATCAGGCATTCAGAGATTTTACAGGACATGATCCGGATATCAAGCCTTTATTGAGAAACAGAGGTTTTATAAAATAAATTTTACAGGAAGCATTCGAAAGGGTGCTTCTTTTTTATAAGTTTTGGCTAAAGCCGATGAAATGGTTTTGTTTGATCAAATGGGCTAAAGCCCATTTCTATTAAATAAAAACGTAGAAGTTCTAACATAGCCTTTTATGTGTCGGACTAAGATTTCATGGATAAAAATCTTTATTTTTGTGTTCAATAAAAATTTAAAATATGAACTGTCCATGCTGTTCGGGAAAATCTTATGAAGAATGCTGCAAGCCTTACCACACCGGAGAAAAACATGCTCCTTCCGCTGAAGCTTTAATGCGTTCCCGGTTTTCTGCATTTGCGATTCCGAATGGAGAGTATTTAATGGAAACCACATCTCCGGCTAAAAGACAGTTTCATAATAGAAAAGATCTTCAGGAATGGGGTGAAATTAATAGGTGGACAAAACTGGAAATTATAGATAAGCCTTCTGTGAGCAAGATTGAATTTAAAGCCTTCTATACTGATGAGGAAGGTCATCAACACATTCATCATGAATTATCAAAATTCAAAATGATTCAAAACCGCTGGTTTTATGTAAGCGGGGAATTTTTGGAATAAATAAAAAATGTCCGAGAAAATCGGACATTTATATTTTAGTGAGCATCTGTTCCATCAATTCCATGAGCATGGCCATGGGATAATTCCTCTTCCGTTGCCGGACGTGTATTTAAAATTTCCACCTGGAAATCCAAAACTTTTCCAGCCATTGGATGGTTAAGGTCTACGATTACAGCTTCTGCCGTTACCTCTATTACAAATGCCTGGAAATTATTCCCCTGATTATCAGACAAAGGCAAAATGGCTCCAATAGGCGGAGTTCCGGATTCTTTGAACATATCAATTGGTAATTGAGCAATGGCATCAGGCTGTTTTTCACCATAAGCTTCTTCAGGCTGAATTACAAAAGCTGCTTTATCACCTGCTTTCAAACCAAGGATATTTTGTTCAAATTTTGGAATCATCATTCCCACACCATACAAAAATGTAAGTGGATTTTCTGCTGTTGTTTCTTCTACAAGAACTTTACTTCCATCTTCTTCGATGGTATGCAGTATGTACTTTACAGCTACAACATGGTTGTTTTCAATTGTCATATTTTTTATTTTTTTCGTGATTTTCTTCACGATTAACAGCACAAATATACTCTTTTTGATTGTTTAAGAAAGTTCAAAAAGAATAATCTTAAAGCAATATCCTACTTTCCAGGCTTTTTTTCGTCCCGTTTTTTCTGTCTCAGAACAAACAGATACAGGCTTTCCACTTTTGTTCTTGCCCACGGGGTTTTTCGCAGAAATTTCAGGGAGGAACTGATGCTTGGGTTATCTGTAAAACACTTTATATTAATCTGCTCCCCGAGCTTCTCAAAACCTTCATAGTATTCTACCAGCTCTTCAAGAATAGCATCGAGTCTTTTACCGTGTAATGGATCTTTGGACGGTTCCTGCATTGTTATTTTTTTTGTAAAATTAGAATATTATAAGTTGATATGAAAATTTCCTTTTTCAGCTACAATTAGTTCTTTACCGGAAAACAGCACATTCAATTGGCATTATTTTAAAAGATTATTTGTTTGCTTTTAATTACATTTGAACAGCAAAATATTTCTCATTTGAAAAAACTCTGGCCACATATCATTCTTATTCCTTTGTTGCTTACTATTCCTGTAGTTTCTTCACCGGATTTTGACGGGACGCTTTCTGTTTTCAGGGTTTCGCCCTTTCAGCGGGAATTTATCCGTTTTGTTCTGGTCATTATTTTCTTTTATATCAATCTCAATATTTTTCTTCCGAAATTGTATGGCAGAAAAAAATATGGAATCTTTGCTTTCTGCATCATACTGAGTTTTGGAATTATGGTTTTCCTTCCTTATTATTTAACTTCCCAGAATATTTTTATTTCAGAACCTTCTTCAATGAGAATGGGGCCTCCTGAAATGGGAGCTTTGCCGGATAGCAATATGCCTTCTCCGAGAGGTGATATGCCTCCAAATAGAAATCCGGTTCCCCGAAATGACGGTTCCTATTACCAGATGATATTTGCCTCGGCACTTCCCTTTTTGTTTTCTTTTTTGTCTTCGCTTTTCATTTACCGGAATATGGAGAAAAAAGAACTGGAAAGGTCAAAAGCCAGGGCTGAATTATTAAATTTAAAATATCAGCTTCAGCCTCATTTTTTATTCAATATTCTCAATTCTGTGTATTCATTGGCGCTGATGAAATCAGATGATACCCCGAATGGGATTTTAAAGCTTTCCAATGTGATGCGGTATGTAGTTCAGGAAAGCAGTAAAGATTTCGTTGAGCTGAACAGGGAAATAGAATATTTAAAAGATTATATAGCCCTGCAGTTGATCAGAACAGACAACAGTCTTGATTTTACTTATGCGGAAGAAGGAAATACGGAAAATCTTCAGATTGCTCCTTTTATTTTGGTTAATTTTATTGAAAATGCCTTTAAATATGGTTTTAATGCAGAAGAAAATTCGAAAATATCTATTAAAATTACAGTAAAGGAAAAGACTTTAGATTTTCATATCTTTAATCATATTGTCAGCCGGAATACTGCCGGAGACAACAGCTTGAAGATTGGAATGAAGAATACGGTTGAGCATCTTAAACAGGTATATCCTGAAAAACATAGCCTGGATATCCGTAATGACGGGAAAAGTTTTGATGTTAATTTAAAAATTGATTTAAGCTGAATATGATAAGAGCCATTGCTTTGGACGACGAAATTCTTGCCCTGAAGATCATCGAGAATTATGCAGAAAAAATTGAAAATCTTTCTCTGGAAAAGATCTTCAATATACAGAGTGATGCCCAAAAGTACCTTAATAAGTTCCCTGTTGACCTCATCTTTCTGGATATTGAAATGCCGGCAAAAAACGGAATGGACTTTTATAAAAACATTTCCCAGCATACCAAAGTTATTTTTACAACCGCCTATTCAGAATATGCCGTAGATGCCTTCAGCATTAATGCTGTAGATTATCTGTTGAAACCTTTTTCTTTTGAAAGATTTAAAACGGCTGTTGAAAAAGTAAAAGTAAACGCAGCAACTGATGATGTAGCCTATCTTTCTATCCGTGCGGATTACAAACTCCACAAAATCAATTTCAATGATATTGTTCTGATTGAAGGTCTGGATGACTATATCCAGATTCATTTGAAAGATCTTCCCAAAATCACAGCCCGCTCTTCAATGAAAAATATTATGGAGAAACTTTCCGAGAAGGATTTCATCAGGGTCCACCGTTCCTATATTGTACCTGTCAGCAGTATAAAAACCGTTGTGAACCGTAATATTCATATCGGTGATTTTGTTATTCCCATCGGTGATACTTATAAGGATATGGTGATGGCTATCGTCAATAAATGACTCTTTCTCCCAGGCTCAGCCCTTCATTTTCCGTTAGAAATATTCTTAACGTTTCTTAAAAACAGGGCATTAACCGACACATTTCACCCGTTTACCTCATAAATTTCAGTGACGTTTATTTTCAAAATACATTTGGATTAAGAAATTAAAGATTTATATCTATTGTCTTCTGATTATTAACCCTAAAAGCACGTATTATGAAAACAATCAACAGAAAAGACTTTTTGAAAAGCCTGGGTTTAGCAGGAGTAACGGCAGTTGCAGCACCTATTTTAATCCATTGTTCAAGTGATGATGATGTGATTACCTCATCCACCACGGATTCTTCAGGTTCTTCTACAGGTTGCTCTGTAACCAATTCTGAAACCGAGGGACCTTTTCCTACCAAAACACCTTCAAGTCTTGTACAGAGTAATATTGTAAGCGATAGAACCGGTGTTCCTTTTACCATTACCCTTACCATTCAAAATGTTAACGCGGCCTGTGCCAATCTTCAGGGAGTATTGGTTGACATCTGGCATTGTGACAAGGAGGGCAACTATTCCGAATATGGTGGAACGGGAATGCAAACGACCAATTATACGTCTGTACACTTTTTAAGAGGAAGACAAACCACAGATTCCAACGGGCAGGTGAATTTCACTTCTATTTTTCCGGGTTGGTACAATGGAAGAGCCACTCATATCCATGTACATATTTACAGTGCTTCCGGACAGTCACTTCTGGTTACCCAAATTGCTTTTCCTGAGGGAAGTGGCAGCGCAGTAGCCCTGGTAGCAGAAAGCGCAGGCTACAAAAGCCTGACCGGATATACCTATAATGCGAATGATAACGTGTTCAGTGACGGAACCTCCAACGAAATGTCCAGTATTTCGGGAAGTGTAAGCGGAGGTTTCGCCCTGACCCATACCATAAAGGTTTCAGCCTGAGAACCATTAATTATTATCATTCCGCACACGCACAGATCACGGAAGATTCCATATATATGAAGTGTTATATCAAAAGCAGATATCTGTGCTGTGCGGACTATTAATCCTGAAATAAATTGTCATGTTAGTTCAAAGTCCTTCAAGAATTTTTAAATCCGACCTGTCTGTATGGAAAAGAGAAAGATCATGTTTTACCCATACCATAAACATGGCCAATGAAACTGCGTTAAGAAAGGTATCCGAAATTGTACTGGATGAAAATGGAGACGGCCAATTTTACTATCAAAAGAACAGCAGCATCCTGGTAATGGTTCTCTATGGCGAAACTCTGATCAGTGGCTTTACAGAACCTTTTACAGCAGGCCAGATTCTTACGCGGCTGACTAACGAAAATGGAACACTGAGTTTTAAAAACAATCTCAGGGATGAAAAAACCGACATACTGATTCTTGAATTAAAAAATAACAGTGCTGAAAATTCTTTCTCTGTAGAAGATCTGGAATTCAATGAGCGAAATGCTTTGCTTCAGATCTCGGAAAATCTTGGGTATCCCAATTTTGCAGGTCTTTATAATGGGAGAAAAGAGCAGGAATATATTCTTCAGAAAAAAGAAAGAGCTATATTCGGAATGGTGATTAACGGGGCTTTTGAATTTCAAAACAGGTTAATGGAAAACAGAGACGCTATCTTTCTTCAAGAGGTTGAAATCCTGGAATTTGAAGCCTTAAGTGAAAATGCACTTCTGATTCTTCTGGAAGTTTGATATAACTATTATTGAATAAATGTCAGATACTTTTTTCATATCATTTTGTATTCAGGGCAGATATTGAAAACTGCCCTTTTTATTAAAAATTCAGGAACATGAAAGCTAAAATAAAACTTGCCTTCCGTATTGTGATAGACCGGAATTCTTCAATTCCCTGGGATCAGTACGTCTTTGAAGACACCTATTTTGAATATAAGATCCAGCATCAGGTTTTTGATGATCAGGAAAATCCTGTAAAAAACTACTGGGAACTTTTAGCTAAAAATCCACATGCGGAAAAAATTCCTTTTCTGCTGAGTTCTGCTGCGGCCAATTATGTTTCCCAACTTCACGGTGTCATCAGAAGTTTACCTGATGTTCTGGGAAATACATTTTTTCCTTTTGAAAATTTCAAGCTGGATCTGGTGAGTTCTCATACGGAAGATCCTTCAAAGCATAAGATTGGACTTACCTTTTACACTCCTGAACTTTTTCTGATTGATATTATTGACGGCAGATATCTTTTGAGCCGTGGAACCACAGAAGGAAACAGCTTTGAAACTTTCATGCTTGCATTTCATCCACAAGTGGCAATAACTTATTACAGCCCTTTGTAAGTTTAATATAAAAACCCTCCGCTGAGCAATTCAACAGAGGGCTTATTTTATAGACTTTGAATGACCGGTTTTACTTTTTCACCGAACAATTCAATAGATTTCATCATGACATTATGAGCCGGATCACCAACATCCATATGCCCGACAAATCTTGTGATCCCAAAAATCTCTTTCATATAGGCAATCTTGTCTGCAACTTCTGCCGGGCTTCCGATGAATAAAGCACCTTCCCTGCTTCTTCCGCCATCATACTGCATTTTGGTGTAAGGAGCCCAGCCCCTTGAAGCCCCTATCCTGTCCATCTGGGATTTGTAATTATTGAAATATCCGTCTGCAACAGCCTGATCATCACTTACAAATGTGTGAGAATGAATAGCAATCTGCATTTCAGCTACATTATGCCCTGCTTTCTGATATTCCTGTTTGTAAAATTCTACCAGATCTTTAAACTGTACGGGCATTCCGCCAATGATGGCTACCACTAAAGGCATTCCCAGTTTTGCTGCACTTAAAACAGATTGCGGTGTTCCTCCTACAGCTCTCCAGATTGACAGTTTTCCGTCATTTTTTGCTCTTGGATAAACAGTCTGATCCTTCATAGGTGCACGAAGTTTTCCCGACCAGGTTACGTTTTCCTCAGAATTGATCTTTAAAAGCAGTTCCAGTTTTTCATCGAAAAGTTCTTCGTAGTCATTTAATGAATAACCGTAAAGTGGAAACGATTCTATAAAGCTTCCCCTTCCGACGAATATTTCTGCTCTTCCGTCCGAGATCAGGTCTAACGTTGAAAAGTCTTCATATACTTTTACAGGTTCTGAAGAACTTAAAACCGTTACCCCGCTTGCCAGCTTTATATTCCTGGTGATGCTTGCCGCAGCGGCCAACACTATTTCCGGTGATGAAACCGCATAATCCGGACGGTGATGCTCTCCCATTGCAAAAACATCAATTCCTACCTCATCCATTAATTTTACCTGATCCAGTATTTCGCGGATCTTAACTCCCGCATCTCTATATTTTCCGGTTGCCTGATCAAAAGCCAGATCACCAAACATTCCTATTCCTAATTCCATATTTTTAAATTTTAGATGAACAAAATTACGGATCAGAAAAACCAAAAACATTGATGAATGTTAAGAATGAAACAACGACTCTTTCTTTTACTTTTTAACCAGGACAGGAATGCAAAATTGATGTTATAAGTTTTTCAAAGACCATGCTATGACATTAGCCATGAAGATTCCTACGCCCGAATTGTTACCGTTTGAAGAAACAGGATCACATTTCAGAGGTTTTCTTCCTCTTGTTCCGCCTACTGAAGAGGCTGTCATACATGCCGGACCGCTGTTATTGGTTCCTCCAAAAAAAGGAGCTCCATCAGCAAATACGAAAACATTTTTATTTTTTATTTTGAATGCACCTACTTTTGAAGTGGCCTGAGGCAATCCTCCCACCAAACCATCGGCAGCTATAATCTGCACATTGGCACTGGTACTTAATTTAGCATAGGAAAATGAATTAGATGAAGCAGCATGATCCACAAACCTGTGCAGCCCTGCCTGCAATGTTCCGAATGGACCGGTTATAAAAGAAGCGTTAAGCGGATCAGTAGTTATATAAAAGCATGGTGCAGCTGCATTGGAATCTCCATTAGAACCTACACTGGCAACAATATCGGAAGCTGTGAGGGTAATATCACCGATAAGCTGGGTAAGCAGCGAGAGTTTTCCTGCCTGTGTAAATCCTTCGGTAAAAAAATAAAGATGCTTCCCCGGAGTATTGGCAAAGGTTACCAGAGCTGTTATTTCGGCAGCGCTCAGATCAAGACCTGGACGATAAGAAACTCCTATAATATTATAGTCCTGGAAATTAAGACTTGCAAAATCTGTATAGGGTCTTTTTTCCGGAACCAATGAAGAGCCGTCCGTCTGAATGGTAGACGAGGGAAAAGGCCCGAAATTATCAAAGGAATTAAAGAAATCTGTAAATACGGGTGTGGCAAAGGTAAATGTGGCATCCTGTTCGTAGGATAATAATTTCACACCGGAAAGTGGCGGGATATCGGTGTCTTCTTCACATAAAGAGACCCATTTGGTTAAATTCCAGAATTCGTAGCATTTATTGTCTGTATTATAAATCCATAATCCACCTACAGCAGGATCTGTACCAGGTGATATGGCATCTCTCTGTGCTGTTGTTAGCCTGGGAAACAATACTCCTGTATTGTTATTTTTAGACAGTATATCCAATACGGATTTTGGATTAGGAACATTAGTATTAATGCCTACCTGAGCATATGTTGTAATACCAAAAAAGATTGATAATACTACAGAGAATAAATACTTTTTCATATTATTTACATTTCAATGTTATTATCAATAAAAATACATAATTATTAAACATAAATAACACATAATATAAAAATATTAATAGATTATAACTATTCATAACAGGAATTATCAATATATTTTACAATAACAAAGGTCCAGCTTAAGCTGGACCTTTGTTATTATTTTTTAAGATACTGATCAAAATAATCCGTTACCTTCTGCATCAGGTGAACCCTGTCTTTCCCGATTACATTATGCGGATGTCCCGGATATATAAAATAATCCAGCTGTACTCCATTGTCTACAGCAGATTTAATGAATTTGACGGAATGCTGCCATACCACCACGTCGTCCTGTGCACCGTGGATCATCAGTAACTTTCCTTTTAAGTTCTGAACTTTATCCAGAAGACTCGCTGTGGCATATCCCTGAGGATTTTCCTGCGGTGTATCCATATATCTTTCACCATACATAATCTCATACATCTTCCAGTCGATTACCGGACCTCCCGCTACTCCTACTTTAAATACATCCGGCTTACGAAGCATAAAGCTTGTAGTCATGAATCCGCCAAAGCTCCATCCATGAATCCCCATTCTTTCAGCATCTACATAAGGAAGGGATTTTAAATAATCCACACCTTTCATCTGGTCGTTCATCTCGGTAGTTCCCAGGTTTCTGAAAACAGCCTGCTCAAATTTCAGTCCGCGGTTGGCAGAACCTCTTCCATCCATTGTAAAAATAATGTATCCATTCTGAGCCATATATTCGTACCAAAGATTTCCTGAGGCAGGGAAAGTATTAGTCACTAGTTGCAAGTGCGGACCATTGTAGAGGTAAACGATAACCGGATATTTTTTACCTGCATCAAAGTCTGTCGGAAGGATGATTTTTCCATAAAGCGGAGTTCCGTCATCAGCTTTTAATTCAACATTCTTAATTTCAGGTCTCTGGTAATTCTTCAGTGTATTGTCAGCTGTAAGAATGTTGGTTGATTTTGCCGTTCCGGTATTGATAATATTAACAGATCTAGGTGTTCCGGCATTGCTGTAGGTATCATACAGATAATTTCCGTCACTGCTCAGGATTCCTGTGTGTACACCGGCTGCATCATCCATGCGTTGTATTTTGAAGCTTGCCCAGTTGATCTTATATAAATGTTTTTCAAGAGGCGTTTCTTTTGTAGAGGTGAAATAGATTTCTTTTTTCTTTTCATTAAAGCCTAAAATATCCGTTACCAGCCAGTCTCCTTTGGTAATCTGGGCAACCAGCCCTTTTTCAAGGCTGTAGTGAAACAGGTGATTATATCCTGTTCTCTGACTCTGCCAGATAAAATCCGTATTGGAATTCGGGAAAAAAGTAAGCGGATGCTGAGGCTCCACATATTTATCGCTGGTTTCTTCAAATAAAGTTTTTACCAGGTTTCCTGTAGCTGCATCGTACTGGTTCATCTTTAAGTGGTTCTGTCCACGATTCAGGACTCCCACAAAAATATACTTTGAATCCGGGCTCCAGGTAATAGCCGTTAGATACTGATCTTTTTCACCTTCAATTGTAAGGAATGTGGTCGATTGATTTTTAATATTATACACTCCCAATGTTACTTCATGGGATTTCTGGCCCGCCATCGGGTATTTGATGTTATGGTTTGCTGCAGGTGTCACAGACCAATCAATCACAGGATAATCTGCCACCATTGTTTGGTCCATCCTGTAGAATGCTACGGCTTCTGAATTGGGAGCCGGGAAAATTCCGGTATCAATTCCGAATTCATTTCTGTGGACCGCTGAACCTCCGTTGATGATATTTTCATCAGAATCATTAGTTACAGCAATTGTTTTTCCGTTTTTATTGACATATAAATTATTCTTTACCGTAAAAGCAAAAGTCTGGTTATCTCCGAACATTTTCACGTTGGAAGCATTTCCATCCACCGAAGCAGCTGTTTTTACCTTCCAGTCGTTTCCTGATTTTTCAATCCAGAACATTTTATCATTTGCATTGAAATAGCCGTTTGAATTACCCGTGAATTTGATCTGAGGCACAGCTTTTAATTTAGCATCAGAAAAAGATCTGTTCAGCTGGGTTAAAGACACTAAGGTATCCTGCTTATTCGTTTTAAGATCGGTGATCAGATATCCGCCTTTTACAGCCTGGATATATGATTTACCATCTGCAGCCCATGAAAACTGGGATATATTTTTCACGGCAAGATTGGTTCTCAGTCCGTTTACTGCCTCCGCCATTGTAAATTTCTGGGTCTGTGCTATGGCGGAACCACCCAGAACCAGCATCAATAAAGAAAATCTATATAATTTCATTGTATAAAATTGAATTCTTCAAAAATAAGAAATAAAAATCATCCGTTAATAAATGTTAAAATAAAACATTCATAAAATAGGATTAATGTATTGATAAAAATAAATTCTTAACTTAATAGTAGTTTTCCGGAAGAAGAAACAGTTGAAATTACGATTTCAAGAGGTGAATTGCAAATCAAAATTGAACGATTCACATTAAAACAGGAGTTATTTCATTTCTTAACCTAAATCAATGATTTGTATATGCTCTCTGCTATAAATTTGCAGTATCAATAACAAACAAAAAATACAATACAATGGCAACACAATGGAACCTAGACCCAACGCATAGTGAAATTACCTTCAAAGTAAAACATATGATGATTTCTAATGTAAAAGGAAGCTTCAGAACTTTCAATGCTGAAATTGAGGCTGAAGATGACAGCTTTGCCAACGCTAAGACTACAGCTACCATCCAGACAGATTCTGTATTCACAAATAATACAGACAGAGATAACCATTTAAAATCTGCCGAGTTTTTCAATGCAGAACAATACCCTACTATTTCTTTTGAGTCTCAGGCTCTAAATGATAAAGTAACAGGAAATCTTACGGTAAACGGTATCACTAAGCCTATCACTCTGGACGTAGACTTCGGAGGAATCAATGTGGATCCGTGGGGAAATACAAAGGCAGGTTTTTCTTTTGAAGGAAAAATCAACAGAAAGGATTTCGGACTTAACTGGAACGCAGCTCTTGAAGCAGGTGGTGTAATGGTAAGTGACGAAGTAAGAATAGCCGGGGAATTACAGTTTGTAAAACAGGCATAACACAAATGAATCCGGAAAATATCCCGGATATCCATACAAAATTAAAACATACAAAAGGTTCAGGGATTTTCTAAAAGCCTTGAGCCTTTTTCAATCATTATCTATTTATGAACCTCAACGATCTGCAAAACATCAGTGAAAATTTCGGGAATACCCAAAGAATGCCGGTTTTATTTCTCGGACATGGCTCACCGATGAACGCTATTGAAGAAAACCAGTTTGTACAGGGCTTCAGAAAAGCAGCTCAGGAAATTCCCACTCCTAATGCTATCCTGTGTGTTTCTGCACACTGGTATACCCGGGGAACTTTTGTAACCGCAATGGATATGCCGAGAACGATCCATGATTTCGGAGGTTTTCCCAAAGCTTTATTTGATGTGCAATATCCGGCCCCCGGAAGTCCTGAATTAGCCAGAGAAACGGCTGAGCTTTTGGTGCCAATTTTGGTGGAAGAAGATCATAACTGGGGACTTGACCACGGTGCATGGTCCGTAATCAAGCATATGTATCCGGATGCTGACATCCCTGTGATCCAGCTAAGCATAGATTACACCAAACCTCCGCAATATCATTTCGATCTTGCCAAAAGATTGAATAAACTCCGCGAAAAGGGAATCCTCATCATCGGAAGCGGAAATATTGTTCATAATCTCCGGCTGATTGACTGGAAAAACATTGATACGGTTGGTGCCGGCTGGGACTGGGCTGTAGAAGCAAGGGAGAAAACCAATAACTGGCTCCTTGACGGAAATTTTCAAAATATTATAGATTATCAGAAACAGGGAACATTCCTGCAATACGCAGTTCCTACACCGGATCATTATCTTCCTCTGATTTATACACTGGGATTAAAAGATCAGAGTGAAAATCTTTCTTTATTTAATGATGAACTGATTGGAGGATCTTTAAGCATGACGAGTGTAAGGATAGGATAACCCGTGTTTTATTAAAGAAAGTCTGAAACCGGAAGAGGAAAGTTTTTATCTTCAACAACTCCCCTTTTCCGGCTTCAGACAAATATATCCTACTGTACAGCTTTCAGAACATTGATGTTTCCGTAGCCGTAGCTTGAATTCACAGTTGGATAATAGGTCGCGGACTGTCTCATTTTATTCAGTACCTGCTCTCTTGTCCATGAAGGATTTTTAGCCCAGACAAGGGCAGCAATACCGGCGGTAGCAGCGGTAGCTACTGATGAACCTCCTACATAATCAGCCTGGTTGTTATAGTAACTTAAAACCGGAACCGTATTTCCGTTGGCTCTTTCCATCTGGAAGGTAAAATCGATCTGGCTTCCTGAATGGCAGACATCACATTTCTGATTGGAAGTTCCTTCTTTAACTCCGGTTACAGCCTGAGTTTCGGACATACTTGCCGGGAAAATAACACCTACGAAATTGGTGAAGCTGGTAGAAGTTCCTCCTGCGCAGAAAATCAGTTTTCCTTTAGAATATGCATATTTCACTCCGTCTTCAATCTTTCCTACTGAAAAGATGTGTCCCATTGACATAGAAATAATCTTTACACCGGTATTATTGGCAAGGTCAGTAAATGCTGTTTTTACTCCGTTTTGCTCACTGGAAGTTTCCAATACCACGTTGGAAGCTGCCCGATAAGTTATTAAGTTGGCGTTGTAAGCAACTCCTACAGGAAGCCCTGCATTATTTTTCGGGGCTGCCATTACGGAAGCCATTTTGGTTCCGTGTCCGCACTGATCAGCCGGCCCGTCTGTAGTGGAACCGTTGACGTATGATCCAAACTTACTGATTGTTCTTCCCGATGATGCTCCGGTATTAAAACTGCTTCCCAATAAGGTTTGCTCCGGTGAAACTCCCGTATCAATCAGCCCTATGGTAACTCCGGCACCTGTGCTGTAGCTCCATGCACTTGGAATATTGTGCTGGGTGAATGCCCATGGAATTTTGGCATTTGGTGTAGTGGTGGTGTAGTCTGCTGCATTTAAAGCAGTGGATTCAAATCCGCAGCCCGATGAAGAACCGCTTGATTTTGCATTGGGATTAGTACTATTTTCTATTTCAAAATAATGGTAATCTCCCGGCTCCACATAACGGATGGTTTTCATTTTTCTTAGTGCTGTTATAGTCTCCTCCTTTTCTATGAGAACATCCACCTGATTGAGATACTGATCTGAAGAAATTAAAAATCTAGTTTGTTCAACTCCTTCCTGCTTTTGGATAGCATCCAGGATTTCAGCCTCCATCATTTTATTGTTTACCGAAAGACTTCTGTCAAAATCATCCTTAGAAGACCCGAAACCGATAGATACCATTCTGTTCCCCCTGAAAACAGCACTCCAGAGAAGATGGTCTGAGGCATTTTTCCAGTTAAAAGTTCCGGTATTCTTAATGGTACTGTTAATTTCCGCATTGATCTGCTTTCCTGTTAAAGGATCTTTCTGAACAGCTTCAATTCCCGGATTCTCATTTTGAAATTCATCCCTGCTGCACGAATTCAAAACAAAGAACAGTGCCAGAAGGTAAAATACACTTTTTTTCATAGTTTTAATTTTATGGTTTGAAACCACAATATACCACTTTAAGGTGATTTAAAAGCTTATGAAAAATGAATTTAGTATTACCTGAATATTAATAGTAACATCTACCAGTTGAAAAGGTTACCATCTTTTCTCATAACAAACACTTTTATCGATACCTATATATTGCCCGTAATTAGGAATTCTGTAATAACCGCTTTTTTCATAGACAGAAAGTGCCTCGTTCTGTTCAAGTGAGCTTTCCAAAACAGCTTTAGAGTATCCCGCTTGCCGGGCCCAGGATTCCAGCTCCTGAACAATGGCCGTGGCCAGGCCTCTTTTCCTGAAATCCGGATTGGTAAACATTCTTTTGATTTCTACGGTATCTTCAGAGAACTTTTTGAATGCTCCGCAGGCCGCGGGAATTTCATCAATATAGATCACAATACAGTTTTTGATATTGTCAATTTTATTAAACTGGTCATAGAATGAATGATCGTCGCCATTCCGGATGGCAAGATCGGCATCAAGAAGTTTGACTAAATTCTGAAAATCCGTATTGGAAGAATCCGTTCTTTTTATGGTCATTATTGATTGATTTAAAGATTTAATACAATTTAAATATCTAAAAATTAGATTACAATATAAAAGCTTCCCCTGTGAGAGGAAGCTTGGAATTTATTTATTTTCAATTCTTTCAGGCATAGGTGGTGGCGGTTCCTGATAGCCAGCCTTTTTATCAAGTTTTTCTTTTATCTGAGTGGCTATTTCACGTCCCATTTTCCCTCCGGCTTCCATACTTTCTCTCATAAGAGCGGGCATAACTGTCAGAGTTTTTTGACCTATCGGAGATTTATAGAATTTTATAAGTTCATCAATATCTGATTCTGTATAATATTTAGCATAGATTGGAATGTAAATATCGGTCATTTTATTAGATGAAACTTCCGCAGTGAATTCTTTCCAGAATTCATCCGGAACATTGGGATGGTTTTCCTTAATCTGCTCAATAAACTGCTGCATTGCTGTGATTGCCATTTTATCAGCTCCGGTTATTCTGATAAATTCCCGGATCTTTGTGTCTGATGCCTGGGAAAAAGCAAATGTTCCCATAAATACGCTTAAAACGGTAACTAATTTTTTCATCTCAATTGATTATGGATGCACATTAAATTCTCTATTATTGATCAATTCTGCAATTGCAAGCATATCTTTTCCTATCAGCCTGTCATCTTCCAGCTTTTTAACTTTAGAACGAATAACAGCAAAGTTTTCTTCAACAATCTTTGAACATTTGAAAGGTCTTCTGAATTCTAATCCCTGTGCTGCAAACATCAGTTCCACAGATAAAATATTCACCAGATTTCCTAAAACCTGATTGAATTTTCTCCCGGAGATACTTCCCATTGAAACATGGTCTTCCTGGCCTAAACTTGTGGGGATAGAATCTGCCGATGCCGGGAAACACAGTGTTTTATTTTCAGTAACCAAAGCTGCTGAAGTATATTGAGGGATCATGAATCCTGAATTCAGTCCGGAGCTTTCTGTAAGTAATCTTGGCAGTCCATATTTCCCTTCTAACAAGAGGTAACTTCTTCTGTCTGAAATATTTCCCAGTTCAGCAGCTGCCAGTGTAGCATAATCCAAAGGAAGAGCCATCAGCTGTCCGTGGAAGTTTCCTCCGGAAATAGATTCTTCAGCGCTTAAAACAATTGGGTTATCTGTTACAGAATTCAGCTCTGTTTCAGCCATTATTTTAAGGTGTTCAAAAGCATTTCTGCTGGCACCGTGTACCTGTGGCACACATCGCATGGAATAAGGGTCCTGAACTCTTTCACATTCTTCATGAGCCTTCATATTTTCGGAACCTTTCAGAAATTTAACCATTCTGGCTGCTACTTTTTTACTTCCCTCAAAAGGTCTGATCTCATGTAGCTCTTTTTTGAAGGGACTTGCAGAACCTCTGTAGGCTTCAAGACTCATTGCAGCAGTAAGATCTGCCAAATCTAACAGATACTCGAATTTTTCTAATCCTTTGATGGCATGAGCCAGGATAAACTGGGTTCCGTTAATTAATCCTAAGCCTTCTTTCGGACCTAAAGCCAATGGTTCAAGGCCGTGTCTGTCCAGAACTTCCATCGTTTCAAAAATCTGGTCTCCTTCCCAGACCTGTCCCAATCCAAGCAATGGAAGCACAAGATGGGCAAGCGGGGCAAGATCTCCTGATGCACCTACGGAACCTTGTTCAGGAACTACGGGGATAATATCTTTTTCAAGCATCAGAATCAGTCTTTCAATTACTTCCAGGGAAACTCCCGAAAATCCTTTGGATAATGCATGAACTTTAGCAATGATCATGATCTTGGAAAATTCCTTGTCAATAGGCTTTCCTACTCCTACTGCATGGGAAATAATAAGGTTATATTGCAGCTGGGCAGTTTCGTCAGCTGATATTTTGGTATCACAAAGAGGTCCGAAACCAGTATTGATCCCATAGACACATCTATCGGACTCTACTATTTTCTGAACATTTTTCTGAGATTTAAGGATCTGTTCTTTGGCAGCTTTATTAAGTTTAGCTTTACCTGGTTTTTTACAGATTTCCAGAACATCATGGAAAGTGAAAACATCTACACCGTATATCATTTCTAAAAATTTCCTTAAAATTACACATTTAACAATAATTGTAAAAACTATATTTTGTGGTTTTATATTTTTCTGATAATAAGTAAATTAATTTACTATTTTTGCTGCAAAAGTTAAAAACAATTATCAATAACTTATGAAACTGAAAATTCTACTACTAATATTATGTCTGGCAGGTACTGCGACTTTCGCCCAGAAAGTAAAATATTCTAAGGAAGAGATCAAAAAAATGGAAACATATCTCTTTAATGAAGGTTTTAATACTCCATCCCCAAAAAAGACATCAACGATTATTTTAAAAGACGGAACATCACATAAAGGTTTCTGCAGTAAGATCGAAACTAAAAAAGGACAGATCTATGAAGTTTCCGTGAAAGACAGCATCACGAAAAAAAACGAGGTCTTTAACGCTGAACAAATCAGTGAAATGTATGTATATCCTACCAATGCGGAAAAAATTGCAAAAGTTGGAAAATATTTTGGAAATATCAGAAACTTCGGAACCAAAAAACTGACAAAGAATACAACGGGTGAAAGGATACACTTTGTAAACCAGACCGTTTCCCTGAAAAATAAAAAAGATGACAAAGAATTCCTGATGCAGCTCATCAATCCTGAGTTCAGTGATATTATTTCTGTATACCACGATCCGAGGGCTAAAGAAACAACAGGTTTTTCTGTAATGGGTTCTCCACAGCTTGGTGGCGGGGTTATTAAATCTTATTATGTAAAAAAAGGTGACAAGGTATTATGGCTTCATAAAGATGATTTTGAAGACAATTATGACTTCCTGTTTGGTGACAATGCAGAATTCATGAAAAAATATCCTAAAAATTCTGTTGAATGGGACTATTTCAGTTTCCTTGTCAATGAATATACTTCAATGAATAACGGATAAAAATATTTAATCATATTATTAAGCTGCAGAAAATTCTGCAGCTTTTTTTGTTCTTTTAAATCCGGGAAGGATTCCGTAATTTTGTTATATGAATCCTTCCTTAGAATTACAGCTCAAAACTTTACCATCAGAACCTGGCGTTTATCGTTATTATGATAAGAACGATCAATTGCTGTATGTAGGAAAGGCCAAACATTTAAAGAAAAGGGTTCTCTCCTACTTCAACAAAAATCTTCCGGGTTACCGTATTAAAATAATGGTAAGCAAGATCGTCCGCCTGGAAACAACCATTGTAAACAGTGAGTATGATGCACTTTTACTGGAAAATAACCTGATCAAGGAACACCGCCCTTTTTACAATGTTTTGCTGAAGGATGACAAAACGTATCCATGGATCTGTATTAAAAATGAAAGCTTTCCACGGATCTTTCTGACCAGAAATGTAATCAAGGATGGCTCTGAATATTACGGACCTTATGCCAAGGTTCGTCCGGCAAAGATTTTACTGGATACTATTAAGCATATTTATAAGCTCAGAACCTGTAATCTTAATCTTTCTCCGGAAAAAATAGTGGAAGGAAAATATAAGGTATGTCTGGAGTTTCATATTAAAAACTGTGAAGGCCCTTGTGAAGATCTGGAAAGTAAAGAGGATTATGATGAAAAGATTGATGCTATCCGGGGAATTATCAAGGGAGATTTCCGTAAAGCAAAGGAATATCTGGTGAATCAGATGATGAAAATGGCTTCGAACCTTAAGTTTGAAGACGCACAGGTTATCAAGGAAAGACTGGATATTCTGGAAGATTACCAGGCCAAAAACACGGTGGTAAACCCCAATATTGATGATGTTGATGTTTTCGGAATGACGAGCGATGAAACTGCGGCTTATGTGAATTTCTTCAAAATCAGAAACGGAAATATCATCCAGAGTTTCACAACGGAGATCAAAAAAATACTGGAGGAAACGGATGAAGATATTATGGAGGAAGCCTTGATTGAGATCCGTCAAAAATTCAGTTCCGATTCTAAAGAAGTATTATTGCCATTTCATCTTTCAGTAGAAATTCCGAATGTAAAGCTGATTGTTCCAAAAGTGGGTGACAAAAAAAGAATTGTGGAGCTTTCTGAGAAAAACGCGAAAGAATACCGTTTGGAAAAGCTAAAACAGGTACAGATTGTAGATCCTGAAAGGCATACAAACAGAATTATGGCCGAAATGCAGAAACTCCTCCGGATGCCTGTGGAACCGCGACATATTGAAGGTTTTGATAACTCCAATATCCAGGGGACAAATCCTGTTTCCGCATGTGTAGTCTTTAAAGACGGCAAACCAAGCAAAGCTGATTACAGGATTTTCCATCCAAAAACGGTAGAAGGCCCCAATGACTTTGCTACCATGGAGGAAGTGATCTACCGCCGTTATAAAAGAATGCTGGATGAAGGGGAAGATCTTCCGCAACTGATCCTGATAGACGGAGGGAAAGGACAGCTTTCTTCTGCCATAAAAAGCTTAAAGTTATTGGGACTTTACGGCAAGATTACGGTTGTAGGAATTGCGAAAAGGCTTGAGGAAATTTTCTTTCCTGAAGATTCTATTCCTTTATATTTAGATAAAAAATCCGAAACATTGAAGATTCTTCAGAGAGTAAGAGATGAAGCCCACCGTTTCGGGGTAAAGCACCACAGAACGAGAAGGAAAAACTCTACGATAAAATCTGAGCTGGAAGAAATTCCGGGTGTGGGAGAAAAAACGATTGAACTTTTACTTTCCAAACTGAAATCTGTAAAAAGGATCAAAGAATCAAGCCTGGAAACTTTGGAAGAGATTCTTGGGAAAAGTAAGGCGTCCGTTATATATGAATACTTCAACAGTAATTAATATCACACAAAACAAATAAAAAGGCTCTTAGAAAGAGCCTTTTGTGTAGTTATTTTTTTATGATCTTACCTAGATGTTCTCCTTTTTCGGTTTTTATTCTGACAAAATAAATTCCTGAAGAAAGATCTGATACATTAATCCTATCATTAATGCTCGCTATATTCTTTATCAATTTTCCGGAAGCATCAAAGATCTTCACTGTTTCAATTCTATAATTTCCTTTACTCTTTACTGAAAAATAATCTGTAACAGGATTAGGGTAGATCTGAATATCTGCATTGGTATTTTTATCATCTTTACGAATATCATCAGTGGCTAAATATACCGGCAGGGTATCCGTAATTTCATACATTTCGCTACCATGATTTTTTGTTGCGATGGAAAGGTATAATTTTTCCCCATCCGTTGCTATTTTTTCTATATTTTCGTTAGGCATCAGCTGATTGTCATCATTGGTTACAAAAATATCCATGGGCATTGTATTCGAGGTCGTACCATTTGTTTTCCATACCTTCTGGGAATCTCCGTTCAGGAAATACAGGTAATTATTGATACAGAGCATCTCTTTTGCAGAAGATAAGCTGGAAACTAAACTGAAAGTACCACTAGCAGTACCATCCGTTCTCCAAAGTTGAGCACCATTGTTATTGGTAAAAAACAGCAGATTTCCACATTTTTTAAATTTAGTTTCCCCAAAAAAGTTTCCGCTTAGAATCTCGGTAGTTCCTACAACAGTACCATCTGTTGAATAAAGACCTGATGGATATCCTGTAGTATTATAAAACAATTTACCATTTAAAACCTCTGTTTCCCTGGAAATATTTCCCGAGCCATAAGGTACTGCATGCGACTTCAACAAGACCGCAGATGCCTGATCTCCATCTGAAGCCCACAGCTCATTTTGCCCATAGCTTGAATTGTTTTCCTGTCTTTTTGTAAAGAAAAGCTTGTTATTGAAACTCTTTAATACTTTAATATCTCCATCTGTTCCGTCCTGATAGCTAAATTCAATAGCTTTTGAAGTTCCTGCAGATGTACCATCGGATTTCCAGATTCCCAGCTTGCCATTTTCTTTGGCTACAAAATAGGCAGAGCCGTTCAAAACTGCGGTTTGGGAATCCGTATTGTACATACTTCCCATATTATCTGCTGAAATATCTTTTACCAGAACCGCTGTATCTGTATCGTTGTCTATTTTCCATAATTCTGTTCCTATTACATTATTATAGCCGGAAAATAAAAGGGTATTGTCATTTAGGTTGACATAGAAGGAAGTATCGTAAGTAACCGTCCCCGGTGGTGTGGATAATCCTTCTGAATATATCTCTGTACCAGCCGTTCTGTACATGCCACTCCTTGGATTTGGAGTCCCGTTTTTAGTATAAAGATAGTTTCCTATTTTAAAGAAAGTATCTTTATTATCAGAAAACATTCCCATAAATGAAGTGTTTCCAAAAGTGGAAAGTCTTTCAAGCTGTTGTGTGTTTTTATTTCTTTTGTAAAGTTGATTGTTATACTGGCGGTCTGCAGCAATAAAAATGAGTTCATTGTCCAGAACTTCGAAAGAATGTGGTGCAGAACTTTCAAATCTGCTGATATCAGTGGCTAAAGAAGAAGTTTGAGAAACCGGATTTATTGAGAATAGTTCTGTTCCATTCTTTGGATTATATCCTGTGAGATAAATTTTAGAATTCAGATCAATAAAGCTATTATTATAAGGCATTCCAATATCTGTAATTTCAAATGTTTGAGATGGATTTCCGTTCGTTATCCAATACCTGTTGCCATAGTTTGGTTTTGTAAGGATTAAATGCATACCATCTGAACTTTTTCCGTACAATTCAGTTTCAGGTGGAGTATTGAATAAAACAGTTCCTACTTCGGTACCGTCTGTTTCCCAAATATAGTCACCATAAGCCGGACTTACTCCATTGGCATTGCTATCGAAATATATTTTATTATTAAGCCTTATAAATTTACTGTTCGCCATGGAACTTGTATTTCCCGGCATTATATTTTTAAGTATTTTGGTTCCTGCAGCCGTTCCGTCTGAAATCCAGGGTTCCATTCCTCCAGCATCAGGATCAAATCCTTCAAATACAAAATAATTATCTGCAGAAGCTCCATTCAAACGGGGTGTCCGTACGGGTTTTACTGAAACAGTTCCGGCTTCAGTTCCATCACTGGCATACAGTTCATACCCGGTTCCCAGATTGGCAATAAAGTAAAATTTATTATTTAGGGGTAGTATATTAAAATCCCCAGAAATACTTCCGCCCGCATTAGGTGCAATATCTTTCAGTAGAACAGTTCCGGCTACAGTTCCATCCGATTTCCAGATTTCTTTTCCAGAAACACCGTCATCGGCACCTATAATTAATTCGTTATTAAATGAATACATTTTTACATCTCCGGAATACACAAAGGTTTTCACTTTCAGCAATACCTTTGAAACCGTGTCATACGACCACAGCTCATTTTGTACGTAATAGAAAATTTTATTTCCGGCAACAACAAGGTTACCGATAGAATAGTTTGAATTGAGATCTTTTTCTTTCATCGTTCCGGCAACGGTTCCATCTGTTACCCAAAGCTGATAACTGGAAAAGGTCTCCTGAGCCAGAAAATATATTTTGCCGTTTACATTTACAAAAGATGGAGAACCGGACAGACCACTATTGTAACCCGGGAAAATATCTTTAAGTAATGCAGATTTTTGAGTTACAGAATTAAAGCACCAGAGTTCTCTTCCTTCATCACTGAATCTTGTGGCTGGAAAAATAATCAGATCATTCAGCTTAATCAAATTGCCGGGATCACTGGAAGAACCGAAATTTATTTCATGCAGCTTGGCATTGAAAATATTTTGTGCATTGGAATATATTGACAAAGTTGCCAATATGGAAATATAAATTTTTTTCATAGGTAATAAAATTGACCCTTAACTCATTCTTTCGTTTGAATTAAGGATCATATATTGTTATTCAAATGTATCTTATTTTGCTGAGAATACTTCTTTAGTAAAGTCCCCGTTAGATTGTGGCATATCAATCACGATATTTCCATTTTCAAAATACCCGATGGTATAACTCCCGTCCGCAAGCTTTACCCTAAAGATGTCTTTTTTAGAAGAAGTTTTGAAAACAGCAAATGGTACTGAGCTTCCACTGTCTGCCAGAATAAACTGATTGTTATCAACCTGTATTTTCTGCAGGCTCAGTTTGCCATTTGTATATTTTCCTGATTTATTTTCTGAAACTGGTGCAGATGAAGCTTCCTCACTTTTCTTAACCACCTGTTCTTGTGGACTTTCAGCTTTTGTAATCTGAAGAGTGGACAGAGGATTTGAAACAGGAACTGCAATAACTGCCTGTTTCAATGCATCCTGAAATCCTTCCTTAAAGTCTTTGATATTAGAGGAACCTTTTGAGGAAAATAAAGTTTTCTCATTACAGTCTTTAATTTCTATCATTACTCTATTCTTCAAAAAGTTGCTGTTATCTAATACATTAGCATTTAAAACATAACAGGGATTTTCTCTTGCATCTGCAGGCCAATCTTTTATTCCCTGCAAAACTATGTATTTCTTGTTTGACAGGCCTTTTATCGTTGCTGCTTCAAGTCCGTAAGAATCTTTATCAAAGTCTTTAAATCTTTCCGGAACAGAAATATATTTATAATCTGAAACCTTCTGTCCAAAAACAGTAGTTAGTGCCAGCATTAATGTGAGTATTGAAATCTTTTTCATTGCTTTTAAATTACATCTCAAAGTTAATCATTTCTGAAAGCTCCCATATCCAATTTAAGAGAGAAAAAGTTAGAGTAGAAATTGGAACCTCCAATTCCTGAATTCGTGATTGCATAATCCAGTGTCAATCCTCTGTATCTGATTCCAAGACCGGCGCTCGGCTGGAAAGAAACTTTTCTTTTCAGGTCTTCAATATCTGTAATAGACTGGAACCTGTTTACCCCAAGTCTTACAAAGATCATTTTCTGATACCCAAGTTCAGCACCGGCATAAGGAGTTATACTTGCAAAATCTGTTGATATTAAAGCTGCAGTTTTGGCAAAGTCAACATTGATTCCGGCTTCCGGTAATACATAAACGCTGCTGTTGATATTGAATATTTTACTTGCCCCCACATTCAGTTTAGGCATGGTAAGCTCCATTTTATCTTTTGGTGCCGGGTTAAATTCTTCACCGTTCACTACCGTTGAAAGTTCTCCCTGATTGATGCTCCAAAAGTTGACAGTAGTAGTTGCATCACGCAACATACCTCCGAATTTCCATCCGTTGTCCGCTTTATAAATAGCCCCGATATCAAAACCGAAACCATAGCCGCTGGCAAATTTCCCTACATTTCTGTAAACAATTTTAGCATTTACCCCTACATCCAGCTTTGTATTTCCTGCCGGATTAAAGGCATAAGAAAGGATAGCAGCATAGTCGGACTGGGAAAATTTTGTAATTTTATCATAATCGATATTACCTTCAGAATCAATCATCTGTGTAGTGTTCAGGATATTGTCTACCCCGAGCCTTACAATAGAAACTCCAAATACGCCCTGTTCCAATACTTTTGCATAAGCCAGATAATCATATTTCGCAATAGATTCAAAATATTCTGCGTGCATTGCTGCTCCTTGCCAGTCTTTTTCGATAGCCATCAAACCTGCCGGGTTCCACATGGGTGAATATACATCATCCTGGTTGGAAATTACAGCTCCCCCCATCGCCAGTCCTCTTGCTCCGGCCCCGATATTTAAAAATTCATTAGAGTATTTTCTTATGATCTGAGATTGGGACAACCCAAACAGCAGTGAAAATGCAAATAAAAAATATTTCTTCATCATATAAATTTGATGCTTAGTTAAAGTTTTTTTGTTTTCTGGCTTTCATTAATCCGTTTACAATAATAGCCAATATCATAACGCCTGAAGCTACATAAAATATAGGACTCATTTCTTCTGATTCTCCAAAGATAAAAAAAGCTAGTATAATTCCGTAGACAGGTTCTAAATTAACTGTTAAAATTAGAGTAAAAGGCGAAATATATTTCATCAGCTTCACCGATTCCAGCATTGGGAAAGCCGTAAAAACACTTGCCAACAAGCATATTAACGCCAGATCTCTGTAGTTTATTTCATGTATCTGAAAAATCTGCCCCGTAAACATATAAATTATCGCCAGAAAAATCCATCCGCTGAAAATTTCATAGAATATAATATTTCCCGAGCTTGTTTTGCCAAACATTTTACCGTTAAAAACAGAAAAAACAGTTCCGAATACGGCACAGAGAATTCCATATATGATCCCTTCTTTAAAATGAAATTCAGTCTTAAAAATTAATAGTATACAAGCAACTATTACCACTCCCATTACCACTTCAGAGATATCAATTTCCCGTTTAAAAATAACCGGTTCCAGTATGGAAGCAAATAAAGTGGAAAGGGACAGGCAGCTTAATGCTATTGAAACATTGGATACTTTAATAGAATAAAAAAAACAATACCAATGGAGCGCCATAGCACAGCCTATTCCGGCAAGCTGAAAGAATATTTTTCTTGATACTTTAATACTCTCTTTCTTGTAAATCCTGATAAATACAAATAAAAATACAGCAGCAAACAGCATCCGGTAAAATACCAGAATCTGGGCATTGGCATGAATGAGTTTTCCCAAAATAGCAGTGAACCCCCACAAAAAAACAATCAAATGCAGCCTGAAAAGTGCTAATTTTTGCATATTCTAACTTCTGTAAATTTTTAACAGGCAAATTTACAAATAGCTTTTAGAAATATTGATAAAAAGATAAATTTGGCAGAAAAAAAGCAGAAAATGTAAAATAAAGTTCATTCATCATAATTCTCACATAAAAAACCCTGAAAATTTGTTCAACGTTCAGGGCCTTCAAATAATAAACTATTAAAAAAATAAACTAGGAACTAGAGTATTTATCAAGGAATATTATCCCTTTTACTCTGAAGTAAAGTTAGAAAAAATATCAGTAATTTAAAAATATTTTTTTGTTAAAAATTTCACAATTTTCTGAGAACCAATATATTAAACGCTTGTTTTACTTCAAATGGAATTCATTATAAAAATAGTATCTTTAGCCGTAAAAAATTGAAAATTTTATGGACCTTGAATTTAACAAACGGGAAGATCAGAATAGATTAAAATTATCTGAAATCAATCAATTGCTCGCTGAAATAAAAAAAGGAGGCGGAGAAAAGAGGCTTCAAAAGCTTCGCGATGAAGGAAAAATGACAGCCAGAGAAAGAATTGAATATCTTCTTGATAAAGGTTCAGATTCCATTGAAATAGGTGCGTTTGCCGGCTATGAAATGTATGAAGAGCATGGCGGATGCCCCAGCGGAGGCGTTGTAGTTGTAATGGGTTATGTTTCCGGCAGGCAATGTATTGTTGTTGCCAATGATGCTTCTGTAAAAGCGGGCGCCTGGTTTCCTATTACCGGAAAGAAAAACCTGAGAGCTCAGGAGATTGCCATGGAAAATAAGCTCCCGATTATCTATTTGGTAGATTCCGCCGGTGTTTACCTTCCTATGCAGGATGAGATTTTCCCTGATAAAGAAATGTTCGGAAGAATTTTCAGAAATAATGCTAAAATGAGTGCTGCAGGAATTATCCAGATTTCTGCAGTAATGGGCAGTTGTGTTGCAGGTGGAGCATATCTTCCAATCATGAGCGACGAAGCGATGATCGTGGAAGGAACAGGCTCTATTTTCCTTGCAGGAAGCTATTTGGTGAAGGCTGCTATTGGAGAAAGTATTGATAACGAAACTTTGGGAGGAGCTACTACACATTGCTCAATTTCAGGAGTTACAGATTATAAAGCTAAAGATGATAAAGATGCTCTGAACAGGATCAAAAATATCATGAAATCTCTCGGATCTACTGAAAAAGCGGGTTTCGACAGAATTGAAAGCGTTCAGCCAAAAGAGAAACCTGAAAATATTTTCGGGATTATGCCTGTTTCAAGAGCTGAACAATATGATACTTATGAGATCATTAAATGCCTGGTTGATAATTCTGAATACGAAGAATATAAGCCTGATTACGGAAAGAGCATCATTTGTGCAACAGCAAGAATCGATGGCTGGTCTGTAGGAATTGTAGCCAACCAAAGAAAGCTTGTAAAGAGCGGAAAAGGTGAAATGCAGTTTGGTGGAGTTATCTATTCAGATTCTGCAGATAAATCAACCAGATTTATTGCCAACTGTAACCAGAGAAAAATTCCTTTGATATTCCTTCAGGACGTTACAGGATTCATGGTAGGTTCAAAATCTGAACACGGTGGAATTATTAAAGATGGTGCTAAAATGGTAAATGCAGTTTCAAATTCTGTAGTTCCTAAATTCACGATTATTACAGGAAATTCCTACGGAGCCGGAAATTATGCCATGTGCGGTAAAGCTTATGATCCAAGATTAATTGTAGCATGGCCATGGGCAGATCTTGCTGTAATGGGTGGAGCTCAGGCTGCAAAAGTTTTAGTGCAGATTCAGGAATCTACATTGAAAAAACAAGGCAAAGAGATCTCTGAAGAAGAGCATAATGAAATTTTAAATACTATTACAAAAAGATATCAAAAGCAGACAGAGGCTACTTATGCTGCTGCAAGACTTTGGACAGATGCCATCATCAATCCTACAGATACCAGAAAATGGATTTCTATGGGAATTGAAGCGGCAAATCATTCTCCGATTACCGAGAAATTTAATCTGGGAGTTATTCAGGTTTGATGCTGCCGGATTATCATTAAAATAATAAAAAAGATGTGGATTCGTTTTCCACATCTTTTTTTATTTTATTTCCGAAATTTTTTTTTAAAATGCTTAAATAATGACTGCGGTCTTAGCTTCGATTACGACTATTATTTGAGTTCATTTTATAGTTTCGGCTGCGGCGGCAAAGCCGCAGCCGAAACTATAAAAAAATAAGTACTGAAAGAGAAAAAGCCTCTTAAATATAAAATATTTAATTAAGAAAAGAACACTCCTGTTCTGAACCTCTCTTTATTCAGTTTTTTATTAACTGCCAATCCCCAAAGAATAAATTCCTTCAAAAATAAAATATCTTCCGGCTGCGTATCCGGTTGATATTTTTCAATGATCTGATCTAGCGGATCAATCCTGTTAAGAGATTTCGCATAGTTTTCATCTGAAGATTCATCTGTAATTTCCAGGAAGCCATCATCTTCCAAAAACCAATCTGTAATCTGGCTGAATGGTCCGTCAATATTTTTTTTCTCCAACTTTTCCACTTTCGGGAAATAGGATGTGAATAAAGTTCTGATCGCATTGTCAATTAGCAATTGAGCAACCGCTTCTGCTCCTTCCTGTTCGCCTTCATACACCAACTCCACTTTCCCTGTAATCGCAGGAATGATACCCACAAAATCACTTAGTCTTACAGAAGTTGTTTCGTCACCTGTTAGCAAAGACCTGCGTTCTGCTGTACTCAATAAATTTTCAAAAGCAGTGATACTCATACGTGCGCTCACTCCACTTTTTGAATCTACATATTCGCTTTCACGGGCTTCAAAGCCAATCTGCTCCAAAAGATCTTTCGCCAAAGCGGGAACATATACTCCATTTTTCTGACGGCTGTCTGAATTGGATTCATAATTGGTGATTTCTCTTGCAATAGTAATACTTTCAGGATAATGCGTTAGAATCTGAGATCCGATACGGTCTTTCAAAGGTGTTACGATACTTCCTCTGTTCGTATAATCTTCAGGATTCGCTGTGAAAACAAACTGAATATCCAAAGGCATTCTTACCTTAAATCCGCGAATCTGCACATCACCTTCCTGCAAAATATTAAACAAAGAAACCTGAATTCTCGCCTGAAGATCCGGCAATTCATTAATTACGAAGATACAACGGTTCGCACGCGGAATCATCCCAAAATGAATCACACGGTCGTCTGCATAAGAGAGTTTAAGATTGGCTGCTTTAATAGGATCTACATCACCGATCAGATCGGCAACGGTAACATCCGGAGTCGCCAGTTTTTCGAAAAATCTTTCATCGCGGTGAAGCCATTCTATCGGAGTATTATCACCTTCTTTTTCAATTAATTCTTTAGCGAAACGGGAAATCGGATTCAATGGATCGTCATTAATTTCACTTCCTGCAATAAAAGGAATCCATTCATCCAACAAAGACGTCATCATTCTTGCCAGCCTGGTTTTTGCCTGCCCTCTCAATCCTAATAAATTAATATTATGTCGGCTGAGAATAGCATGCTCCAATTGAGGAATAACTGTATTTTCGTAACCGAAAATCCCCTCAAATACAGACTCTTTATTCCGAATTTTAGTTTTTAAATTATCTCTTAATTCGTCTTTAATATTTTTTGATGTATATCCTGATGCTCTTAGGGAGCCTAATGTTTTTATAGTTGGCTTTTCAGTCATTTTATTTAAAATCTGATTTATAAATTTCTTGAAATATATTTTTATGAATAATGAATTTTTTAACGAATTCTTTTCTTACGATTGGTCTCATAATCTTCAAAAATCATGTGACCTAAACCGTTAAGTCCGGTATAAAAAGCTTTTCCTTGATTGGCTTCTGTAAATTCACTCACAAAACGCTGTAAATATGGATCCTGAGCAATCATGAAAGTAGTAATAGGAATATGTAATCTTCTGGCCTGAGACGCCATATTGTAGCACTTCTGAACCACATACTCATCCAAACCGTAAGAATTCATATAATAGGTACCATCCGCCTGACGAACACAACTAGGTTTTCCGTCGGTAATCATAAAAATCTGTTTATTGGTATTTCTTTTTCTGCGTAAAATATCCATCGCCAGTTGAAGACCGGCAACCGTATTCGTATGATAAGGCCCCACCTGCAAATAAGGAAGTTCCTGAATTTTAACGGGCCATGCATCATCACCAAAAACGATAATATCCAAAGTATCTTTCGGATAACGTGTAGTAATCAGTTCTGCAAGTGCCATTGCTACTTTTTTGGCCGGAGTGATTCGGTCTTCACCATACAAAATCATACTGTGACTAATATCTATCATCAAAACCGTACTCATCTGAGATTGATGAATACTGTCTTCCACAATCAGATCATCTTCAGTAAGATGAAAATCACCGATTCCATTATTGATTTGGGCATTTTTAAGACTTTCCGTAATAGAAATTTTTTCTACCGGATCGCCAAAATTATAATTACGGAATTCTCCTGTTGTATCTTCTCCCGTTCCGCTTTTATTAGTTTTATGATTCCCATTTCCACTTTTTCCAAGGTTCCCGAATATTTGATTAAGTGCCTGTTTGCGAATATTCTGTTCCATTTTTGCACTCAGGCGAATCCCATTTCCACCATTATGATCAACTTCTTCACGGATATATCCTTTCTTTTTAAGGTCTTCAATAAAATCATCGATAGTGTATTCCGGAGTAGTAAGTTGGTATTCTTCATCCAACATTCGAAGCCAGTCGATCGCTTCATCAAAATCTCCCGAGGTATGGGTTAACAAATCTGTAAAAATTTCCAACAGCCGATCAAATACAGATAACTCCGGTGCTTTGTAATTTCCAAATCTGAACCCTCTCACAATATGCTCTTTCATACAATAAAGTTACAACATATATAGTAAGGTCTTTAAGAGATTTAATCTATTTTAATTTTTTATGAATAGAAATAATCTTGATTTATTTTCAGAAGTGAAGTAAGGCTTATATGGATTATGAATGAATATGGATTAGTCTCCAAACAAAAAAAAGTCTCATACAACAGTGTTGTATGAGACTTTTAATAAAAACTGGCGGCGACCTACTCTCCCGCTTTCGCAGTACCATCGGAGCTGGTGG